>NZ_JBIALD010000003.1:0-376568 GCF_042873115.1 Streptomyces sp. NPDC005017
CGCCCGGTTACATTCCGAACCCGGAAGCTAAGCCTTACAGCGCCGATGGTACTGCAGGGGGGACCCTGTGGGAGAGTAGGACGCCGCCGAACAATTCTTATAGCTCCGGCTCCTGGGTGAATAACCCAGGAGCCGGAGCTTTTTTGCGTTGAGGTAAGGTCAGGGGGCATCATCGGCACGTTCACCGCAGGAGGCCCCCGGTTGGAGGTCCAGGAGACCCGCGTCCAGACGGACAGGGTGTTCACCATCCCGAACATCCTCAGCATGGCGCGACTGCTCGGAGTGCCGCTCTTCCTGTGGCTGATCCTGAGGCCCGAGTTCGGGGGCCCGAAGAGTGACGGGTGGGCGCTTCTCGTCCTCGCGCTCAGCGGGATCACCGACTATCTCGACGGGAAGCTGGCGCGGCGGTGGAACCAGATCAGCAGCCTCGGCCGGCTCCTGGACCCCGCGGCCGACCGGCTCTACATTCTGTCCACCCTGGTCGGACTCACCTGGCGCGAGATTCTGCCCCTGTGGTTGACCGCGGTACTACTCGCTCGTGAGCTGGTCCTGTTGGTCATGGTGGGCATCCTCCGCCGCCACGGGTATCCGCCGCCCCAGGTGAACTTCCTCGGGAAGGCGGCTACATTCAACTTGATGTACGCGTTCCCACTGCTCCTGCTCAGCGACGGAAGCGGATGGATCTCGTCACTTGGCGCCGTTTTCGGATGGGCGTTCGCAGGATGGGGTACAACGCTCTACTGGTGGGCAGGAGTCCTGTACGTGGTGCAAGTCCGCCGTCTAGTCCGTGCGGACGCCATCGCCGATTGAACTCGCGGATGGACCAGGCCGCAACGGCGCGATCGCCCGCAACGTAAAAGTGCGGGACAATTCGTAGCGGGTGAAGTCGGCTAGACCGTCGTCTCTTCGAGGAGGACGCTTCCGACATGAAGGCCGTCGTGATGGCCGGAGGCGAAGGCACACGCCTGCGCCCCATGACCTCAAGCATGCCCAAGCCGCTCCTGCCGGTGGCCAACCGGCCGATCATGGAGCACGTTCTGAGGCTGCTCAAAAGGCATGGGCTCAATGAGACCGTGGTCACCGTCCAGTTCCTGGCCTCGTTGGTCAAGAACTACTTCGGTGACGGTGAAGAACTCGGCATGGAGCTCACCTATGCCAACGAGGAGAAGCCACTCGGTACCGCCGGTAGCGTCAAGAACGCCGAAGAGGCGTTGAAGGACGACGCTTTCCTGGTCATCTCCGGTGACGCGCTCACCGATTTCGACCTGACCGAGCTCATCAACTTCCACAAGGAGAAGGGCGCACTCGTCACCGTCTGTCTGACGCGTGTGCCCAATCCGCTGGAATTCGGCATCACCATCGTCGACGAAGAGGGAAAGGTCGAGCGTTTCCTCGAGAAGCCGACCTGGGGACAGGTCTTCTCCGACACGGTGAACACGGGCATCTACGTGATGGAGCCCGAGGTATTCAACTATGTCGAGGCCGACGTGCCCGTCGACTGGTCCGGCGACGTCTTCCCTCAGCTGATGAAGGAGGGCAAGCCGGTCTACGGATTCGTGGCCGAGGGCTATTGGGAGGACGTCGGCACGCACGAGAGCTACGTCAAGGCACAGGCTGACGTGCTCGAACGCAAGGTCGACGTGGAGATCGACGGTTTCGAGATCTCCCCGGGCGTCTGGGTGGCCGAGGGCGCCGAGGTGCACCCCGACGCCGTTCTGCGCGGACCGTTGTACATCGGCGACTACGCCAAGGTCGAGGCCGGCGCGGAGATTCGCGAGCACACCGTCGTCGGCTCGAACGTGGTCGTCAAGAGCGGTGCGTTCCTGCACAAGGCCGTGGTGCACGACAACGTGTACGTCGGGCAGCACAGCAATCTCCGCGGCTGTGTCGTCGGCAAGAACACCGACATCATGCGGGCGGCCCGGATCGAGGACGGCGCTGTCATCGGAGACGAGTGCCTGATCGGTGAAGAATCGATCGTTCAGGGCAACGTCCGGGTCTATCCCTTCAAGACGATCGAGGCCGGCGCATTCGTCAACACCTCGGTCATCTGGGAGTCCAGAGGACAGGCGCATCTCTTCGGCGCCCGCGGTGTCTCCGGGATTCTGAACGTGGAGATCACACCCGAGCTGGCCGTGCGGCTGGCCGGCGCCTACGCGACCACGCTGAAGAAGGGCTCGACCGTCACGACGGCCCGTGACCACTCACGTGGCGCGCGTGCGCTGAAGCGGGCCGTCATCTCCGCGTTGCAGGCGAGCGCCATCGACGTACGCGACCTGGAGAACGTACCGCTGCCCGTGGCGCGGCAGCAGACGGCGCGGGGGAGCGCCGGCGGGATCATGATCCGGACGTCGCCCGGGGTGCCGGACTCGGTGGACATCATGTTCTTCGACAGCCAGGGCGCGGATCTCTCGCAGGGCAGTCAGCGCAAGCTGGACCGGGTGTTCGCGCGTCAGGAGTACCGGCGGGCGTTCCCGGGCGAGATCGGGGACCTGTACTTCCCGGCGAGCGTCTTCGACTCGTACACCGGTTCGCTGCTGAGGAACGTCGACACGACCGGCATCGCCGAGTCGGGGCTGAAGGTCGTCGTCGACGCGTCGAACGGCAGCGCCGGACTGGTGCTGCCGAGTCTGCTGGGCAAGCTCGGGGTGGACTCGCTGACCATCAATCCGGGTCTCGACGAGTCCCGGCCGACCGAGTCGGCCGAGACACGGCGGTCGGGCCTGGTGCGTCTCGGCGAGATCGTGGCGTCCGCGCGGGCGGCGTTCGGCGTGCGGTTCGACCCGGTCGGCGAGCGGCTGTCGCTCGTGGACGAGAAGGGACGCATCGTCGAGGACGACCGGGCTCTGCTGGTGATGCTCGACCTGGTGGCCGCCGAGCGGCGCAGCGGGCGGGTGGCGCTGCCGGTGACGACCACGCGTATCGCCGAGCAGGTGGCGGCGTACCACGGGACGCAGGTCGAGTGGACGACGACATCGCCGGACGACCTCACACGGGTCGGCCACGACGAGTCGACCATCTTCGGCGGTGACGGCAAGGGCGGCTTCATCGTCCCCGAGTTCAGCAGCGTCTTCGACGGTACGGCGGCCTTCGTACGGCTGATCGGGCTGGTGGCGCGGACGCAGCTCACGCTGAGCCAGATCGACGCGCGGATTCCGCGTGCGCACGTCCTCAAGCGCGATCTGGCGACCCCGTGGGCGGTCAAGGGTCTCGTGATGCGGCGGGTCGTCGAGGAGGCCGGAGACCGCTTCGTGGACACCACGGACGGTGTACGGGTCGTGGAGACGGACGGGCGTTGGGTCATGGTCCTGCCCGACCCGGCCGAGGCCGTCACCCATCTGTGGGCGGAGGGGCCGGACGACGCGTCGGCGCAGGCCCTGCTCGACGAGTGGTCGGCCGTGGTGGACAGCGCCGGGCGGTGACAGCGCGCTCCACGGGACGTCCGGCGGTGTTCGCCGGACGGTGAGAAGGCGCCACGCGCGCGTGCCGGACAGGTGCCCTCCGGGGACCTGTCCGGCACGTCCGTGGGGCCATTCGGAGGTACCGGCCACGACGTGCGACGATGTGCGGCATGTCGCAGCCCCCCGTTCGGAGCAGTCCGACGCGCGCCCCGCGTCCGGACGCGTCCATGTCGCTGCTCACCAACGTGATGGATCACAGCCTGGACGACGGCTACGCGGAGGCTACGGCCCGCAAGGCCGCCGCCGGCGAGGGGGGACTGCCCAGGACGCTCCGGGCGAAGCTGGGCTTGGCCGCCGGTCTGGTGCTCGCGGCCCTCGTGGTGACCGTGGGCGCCGCACAGGCGCGCGTCGCGGCCCCTGTGGTGGCCAAGGAGCGCGAGGAGCTGATCGACCGCATCGGGCGCGAGACCGACGCCGCGGACGAGCTCGAGAAGTCCGTGGACGAGCTGCGGGACGACGTGAGCGCGCGGCAGCGCGAGGCACTGAAGGACAGCGGCGGCAGCGGCCAGGCGGATCTGGTGGGCGTCCTGTCGGGTGCCGTGGAGGTCCACGGGCCCGGCGTGAAGCTGGTCGTCGACGACGCCAAGGGGACCTCCGACGGCGGCGACGCCAATCCGCGAGGGACGTCCGGCTTCTCCGACACGGGCCGGGTACGCGACCGTGATCTCCAGCGCGTGGTGAACGGGCTGTGGGAATCGGGCGCCGAGGCCGTCTCCATCAACGGGCAGCGGCTGACGGCGCTGTCCGCGATCCGGGCCGCGGGTGACGCGATACTGGTCGACAACAGGCCGCTGGTGCCGCCGTACACGGTGCTCGCGGTGGGGGACGGCAAGGGGCTCAAGACCGCCTTCCAGGACAGCGCGGACGGTGTGTATCTGCATGTCCTCCAGGAGAGCTACGGGATCCGTACCGCCATCTCGTCGGAGGACGAGCTGCGGTTGCCCGCCGCGCCCAGCGTGATCGTCCGTACCGCACAGCCGATAACCGAGACAGCACAGCCGCAAGCTGAGAAGGGCACATCGTGATCGCCGTACTGGGCCTCGTCGTGGGAGTCGTGGCCGGCCTGTTGGTCCGGCCTGAGGTTCCGGCGGTGGTCGAGCCTTATCTGCCGATCGCCGTCGTGGCGGCGCTGGACGCCGTGTTCGGCGGTCTGCGGGCCATGCTCGACGGGATCTTCGACGACAAGGTCTTCGTGGTGTCGTTCCTGTCGAACGTCGTGGTCGCCGCGCTGATCGTGTTCCTCGGGGACAAGCTGGGCGTGGGCGCGCAGCTGTCCACGGGTGTGGTGGTCGTGCTCGGCATCCGGATCTTCTCCAACGCGGCCGCGATCCGCCGGCACGTCTTCCGGGCGTGAGGCCGATGAGCGACCAGGACGAGACGGCCGAGAACCGGCTGCGCAAGGAACTGCCCGAAGAGGTGCCCGTGGCGCCTCCCGTCGAGCCCGTGGAGGAGCCGGCGGAGCCCGTGCTCACGGGCCGCCAGAGGCTGGTGAATGGGCTGTGGCCGCCGCGTGTCAGCCGGGCCCAACTCATCGTCGCCCTGCTGTTGTTCGGTCTGGGCTTCGGTCTCGCCGTGCAGGTCGCGTCCAACAGCGACGACGACACCGCCCTGCGCGGAGCGCGCCAGGAAGATCTTGTGCGCATCCTCGATGAACTGGATGACCGTACTCAGCGTCTTGAGGACGAGAAGCAGGGTCTCGAGAAGCAGCGGGACGAGCTGGAGAACAGCTCCGACCAGGCGGAGGAGGCCCGCAGGCAGACGATCGAGAAGGAGAGGCAACTCGGCATCCTGGCGGGCACGGTGGCCGCCCAGGGGCCCGGTATCACGATGACGATCGACGACACGAAGGGCACCGTCGAGGCCGACATGCTGCTCGACGCCGTCCAGGAACTGCGCGCGGCCGGTGCCGAGGCGATCCAGGTGAACGGCGTGCGGGTGGTGGCCGGGACGTACCTGACGGATTCCGGCAACTCCGTGAGCGTCGACGGGAACGAGATCAACGCGCCCTATCGTTTCCAGGTCATCGGCAAGCCTCAGGACCTCGAACCGGCACTCAACATCCCAGGAGGCGTGGTGCAGACGCTGGAGAAGGAGCAGGCCACCGTTACGGTTGAGCGTTCGGACAAGATCATCGTGGATGCCTTGCGACCCGCGAAGCAGCCTGACTACGCTCGGTCGTCCTCCCAGTGAACCGGGGGTGCATGGGGGGCGTCCGTCGAGGGCAAGAGGTTGCGGGGGGTCGCCGCACCGAATGGGTGGTGCGTGGTGGAAACTGTCTGGTGGTTACGGACGTTGTCATGATGTCCGGCTCGGCCAGAGTGTGCAGTCAGGGTTCGTCCTGCCCCACGGGCGGGTCTATTTCGGTCAAGGGGAATCGCCCGTGAAGTTGTTTGCGAAGTTGTTCGGCAAGAGCGCGCGAGACGGCGGCGACAACAGCGCCACCGCTCGTCATCGCGCCCAGCCCGACGCCGAAGGTCAGCGGCCGCTGTTCCGTGACCAGGTCGCTGGTCCGGGCGGCGACATTTCCGGCGGTCCGGGCGCGCCGTCGGTTGACCCTGCCCAGGCGGGCGGCATAGGTTTCGGCCAACCGTCGACCCCAGCTGCGGGCGGAGGATACGCCGCCGACCCGTACGCGTCCAACGCCCCGGCGGGGCAGCCGCGGCAGGAGGATCCGTCCATGTCGGCCCTGGTGTGCCAGAGGTGCGGTAACCGCAACGCGGAGAACAGCCGCTTCTGCTCCAACTGCGGTGCTCCGCTGCGGGCCGGCGCGGCCCCGGAGCGTCCGTCCGAGACGACGTCCACGATCTCCATCAGCGGGCTCGAGGCCTACGACGCCGAGGTGACCGGCCAGACGCAGGTGCCGGCGCTGTCGCCCGAGGCGCAGGCCGCGGTCGACGCGCTGCCGCTGGGCTCGGCGCTGCTGGTCGTGCGCCGCGGTCCGAACTCGGGCAGCCGCTTCCTGCTGGACGGCGAGCTGACCACGGCCGGCCGGCACCCGCAGAGCGACATCTTCCTGGACGACGTGACGGTCTCGCGCCGCCATGTGGAGTTCCGGCGCAGCCCCGACGGCTCGTTCACCGTCGCCGACGTGGGCAGCCTGAACGGCACGTACGTCAACCGCGAGCGGATCGACCAGGTCGGACTGCACAACGGCGACGAGGTGCAGATCGGTAAGTACCGGCTCGTCTTCTACGCGAGCCGCCAGGGCATCTGACCCGCTCCGGACCCAGGTCCGGGGGATCCCCAGGGAAGGTCCATGCTTCAAACACCGAGCGGCGGTGCCGGGAGTGGCACCGCCGCGGCGGACAGTGGACTGATGAGCATCGGCACGGTGCTGAACGCGCTGCGCGACGAGTTCCCCGAAGTCACCATCTCCAAGATTCGTTTCCTGGAGTCGGAGGGGCTCATCGAACCGCAGCGCACCCCTTCGGGGTACCGCAAGTTCAGCGTGAGTGACGTCGAGCGTCTCGGTCATGTGCTGCGGATGCAGCGGGACCACTATCTGCCGCTCAAGGTGATCCGCGAGTATCTCGAAGCTGTCGCGCGCGGCGAGGACGTGCGGCTTCCGGCCGTCGGCCGTCAGCGCGACGGCGAGGCCCCGCCGGAGCCGGCGGAGGGTCCCACGGCGGCCCGGATCGGGCGTGCGGAGCTGCTCGCCGCGGCCGGGATCGAGGAGTCCGAGCTGGTGGAGTGGGAGTCCTACGGGCTGATCACACCGCTGCCGGAGGGCGTGTACGACGCCGAGACGGTGACTGTGGCGACCCTGGTGGCCGAGCTGGGGCGGTTCGGGATCGAGCCGCGGCACCTGCGGGTGATGAAGGCGGCCGCCGACCGTGAGGCCGGGCTGGTGGACCAGGTGGTGGCTCCGCTCAGGCGGCACCGCAATCCGCAGACCAGGGCCCATGCGGAGGCTCGTACGAAGGAGCTCGCCGGGCTCACGGTGAGGCTGCATTCGGCACTGGTGCAGACGGCGCTCGGGGTGCGCCTGCCCTGAGACGCGGCCGCGCCGCCGGGACCGTAGAGGGGGTCCGTCCCGACGCGGTCGGGCGTGTGCTCGTGGTGCCGCCCGGTGACCGGGCGGAGCTGACTCGTGGTTCGAGTGGTGACGAACCAGGCGGGCCGCCGGGCCGAGTGCCGACGGACCGAACGTGGGGTCCGAGGCCCGGAAGGCGTCGGCTCGGAAGGGCGTTTCCCCGGGCCGGCCGCGGAGTTGATCATCGGGCGGCTCCGGGCTGGTGGGTGACCGGATCGGCCGCCCTCGCGACGCCCCACGCCCCGCGGGAACGGCCTCCTGTGCCGGGCCCGACTACCCAAACGTCCCGGGCACGGCCTAGGGTTACTGTGTGAACGAGCTCGATGTCGTAGGTGTCCGGGTCGAAATGCCCTCCAACCAACCGATCGTGCTCCTGCGCGAAGTGGGAGGCGACCGCTACCTCCCCATCTGGATCGGGCCGGGGGAGGCGACGGCCATCGCCTTCGCGCAGCAGGGCATGGCCCCCGCGCGGCCGCTCACTCACGACCTGTTCAAGGACGTGCTGGAGGCCGTCGGCCAGGAGCTCACCGAAGTGCGCATCACGGACCTGCGTGAAGGCGTCTTCTACGCCGAGCTGGTCTTCGCCAGCGGCGTCGAGGTGAGCGCCAGGCCGTCCGACGCCATAGCGCTGGCCCTGCGCACCGGGACGCCGATCTACGGGAGTGACGGGGTGCTGGACGACGCGGGGATCGCGATCCCGGACGAGCAGGAGGACGAGGTGGAGAAGTTCCGCGAGTTCCTCGACCAGATCTCGCCCGAGGACTTCGGCACCAGCAGCCAGTGAGCCGCGGTCGGGCCGGCCCGGCGGAGGAGATCCGCGGGGCTCGCCGGGCCGTCCTGGGACACCGCCGTCTCGGCACATGCCAGCGGCGATTGAGAGCGTCCTGCGGCCTCCCGCGAGTGCATTCGGCTAGCCTTTCCCCGCGGTGGGGCACGGGAAACCACTCCTGGGGTGATTATCACTCGGCGTGCCGAGTGTGGCGATCGTTGACGCACCCTTGGTGACTGCCTACCGTCGAGAGGGCAGGTCAAGGACGGAGGTCGGCGTGAGAAGCAGCGGCGACGGTACGGCTGGGGGTGCCCCCGGACGCGGTCTGGGGGAGAGCGGCCCGTACCCTCCCCAGGGCTCTCGGCTGCACTCCAGCCGCGGATGTCCCGATTACGACAGCGCGTCCGGTCATACCGCTCAGCGGCCCACGGCCGTGCCCGACGGCGGGGCGGCGCAGGGGGCGGCCGAGGAGGTCGGCTACCGGGGCCCGACGGCCTGTGCGGCCGCCGGCATCACCTACCGCCAACTGGACTACTGGGCGCGCACCGGACTGGTCGAGCCCAGCGTGCGGCCCGCTTACGGGTCGGGGACGCAGCGGCTGTACAGCTTCCGGGACGTCGTCGTCCTGAAGATCGTCAAGCGGTTCCTGGACACCGGGGTCTCGCTCCAGAACATCCGCAGCGCCGTCCGGCATCTGCGTGAGCGCGGGTTCCGCGATCTGGAGCGCATGACGCTGATGAGCGACGGCGCCACCGTCTACGAGTGCACCTCGCCCGACGAGGTGCACGCCCTGTTGCAGGGCGGCCAGGGCGTTTTCGGGATCGCCGTCGGCGTGGTCTGGCGGGACGTCGAGAGCGCGCTGTCCCAGCTTCACGGTGAACGCATCGACACCGGGGAGACGCTCGTCGGGCACAACCCGGCGGACGAACTGGCCCGGCGGCGCAACAAGGCGGTCTAGCCCGCTGCCGGAACACCGGGTTCCGGCAGCGCCCGAGGTGAGACTCTCCGCCCTGGGCCGGGGCATTGTCAGTGGTGTGGTGCAGCATCGGAGATGTGAGAACCGCGCCCACGATCCTGCATCTCGACATGGATGCCTTCTTCGCCTCGGTGGAGCAGGCGTCCAAGCCGAGCCTGCGCGGGAAGGCCGTGATCGTGGGCGGGCTCGGGCCGCGCGGGGTGGTGGCGACCTGCTCGTACGAGGCCCGGGTGTTCGGGGTGCACTCGGCGATGCCGATGGCCCAGGCGCGGCGGCTGGCACCCAACGCCGCGTATCTGGCGCCGAGGTTCGCGCTGTACCGGGCGGTCAGCGAGCAGGTGATGACGCTGCTGCGGGCGCTGTCGCCGCTGGTGGAGCCGCTGAGCCTGGACGAGGCGTTCGTGGACCTGGAGGCCGGTGAGGCGGCCTGGGACGCCGGTTCGGCACGGCTGAGCGGGGCCAAGCTGCGCGCGGACATACGGGCCGTCACCGGGCTCACGGGCTCGGTCGGGCTGGCGGCCTCCAAGATGCTGGCGAAGATCGCCTCCGAGCAGGCCAAACCGGACGGGCTGGTGCTGATCGAGCCGGGCACCGAGCGGGCGCTGCTCGGGCCGATGTCCGTGCGGACCCTGCCCGGGGTGGGGCCCGCGACGGGCGACCACCTGAGACGGGCGGGCATCCACACGGTCGAGGAGCTGGCCGAGGCCGGTGAGGACGAGCTGGTGCGACTGGTCGGCAGGGCGCACGGGCACGCGCTCTACGCGATGGCGCTCGCGCGCGACGAGCGGTCCGTGGTGGCCGAGCGGGAGACCAAGTCGGTGTCCGTCGAGGACACCTACGACGTGGACATCCACGACCGGGTGCGGGTCGGGCTGGAGGTGCAGCGGCTGGCCGACCGCTGCGTACGGCGGCTGCGGGGGGCCGGGCTGTCCGGGCGGACGATCCAGCTCAAGGTACGGCGCTACGACTTCTCGACCCTGACCCGCTCCGAGACGCTGCGGGGGCCCACCGACGACCCGGTGGTGGTGCGGGAGGCCGCGCTGCGGCTGCTGGAGGCCGTCGACACCACGGGTGGGGTGCGGCTGCTCGGGGTCGGGGTGAGCGGCCTGGCCGACTTCACCCAGGAGGACCTGTTCGCGCAGGCCGCGGGGGAGGCGGTGCAGGTGGCCGAGGACGAGTCTCGCGAGGAGCGGTCGAAGGAGGACGCCGAGGAGCCCCAGGAGCGGCGGTGGGCACCGGGGCGCGACGTCCACCACGCCGAGCACGGGCACGGGTGGGTGCAGGGCAGTGGTCTGGGGCGGGTCACGGTGCGGTTCGAGACGCCGACGTCGGAGGTGGGGCGGGTGCGGACGTTCAGGGTCGAGGACCCTGCTCTTTCTGTGGCGGAACCGTTGCCGCTGGTGCGGGGCCCTGCCGGGCGGGGTGCCTGGTCGTAGTGGTCGACGGGTGTGCGGCTCGGCGCGGAGGGGTTTGGCTGCGGGCCGTTCGTGGCTGGTCGCGCAGTTCCCGCGCCCCTCAGGGGTGGTGGAGGGTGGGTGGGGCGATTCGGACTTCGGCTGCGGGCAGTGGGTGGCTGTCGCGCAGTTCCCCGCACCCCTTGAGAAGGCGTGGTCAGGGGCCCCGGGGCTTGTTTGGTGGGGGAGGGGTGGGTTAGCGGGGGTCTTCCTTGCCTGCGATGTTTCCGAAGTCGCGGTCGGGGAGCGGGGGAGGCGGTGCCACGTCCAGGCCGTAGTGGTGGTAGAGCTGGAGTTCCTGTTCGGGGGAGAGGTGGCGGCCCACCCCGAAGTCGGGTGCGTCCTTGATCAGGGCTCGCTCGAAGGGGACGTGGAGTGTGCCCTCGATCAGTTCGCTGGGCTCCAGGGGGACGAAGGCGTCCCTGGAGAAGAGGCCGGTGCGTATCGCCGCCCATTCCGGCACGCCGGTCGCGTCGTCGAGGTACACCTCGTCGATCGTGCCGATCTTCGTGCCGTTGCGGTCGAACGCCTTGCGGCCGATCAGGTTGCGCGGATCGATGTCGGTCTGCACGAGCCCTCCACTTGGTCGGCACTCATCCGTAAGCACTACGAAAGAGCACATTGGTGAGCCCGGCCACTCGAAGGCCCGCTCGGGAACCGCGCTGGTAGGCTTGCAGAGGCTGCTGACCCCGTGCGGGAGAGTCCTCCGGTAGTTGTCGGAGGCGCCGAAGGAGCAAATCCTCCCCGGAATCTCTCAGGCCCACGTACCGCACGGACGAGGTCACTCTGGAAAGCAGGGCGGGTGTTCACGGTCCGCTCTCACCGACGGTGAAAGCCGGGTGCCCTCCGGGCGTCCGGTGAAGCTCTCAGGTTGAGATGACAGAGGGGGAGGCCGTCGGGGTACCAGCGCCGTGGTGCCCCTCGAAGGTCGCGTCAGACCAGGAGGCCTCCGCAATGACCGCCCAGCGCACGCCGCTCTCCGAGCTCGAACAGGGCATCCCCTTCGAGCAGCGCCACATCGGGCCCGACCAGGAGGCGCGGGCCAAGATGCTCGCGCACGTCGGTTACGGCTCCCTCGACGAGCTCACCGCCGCCGCGGTACCCGATGTGATCAAGAACGCCGATGCCCTGGACCTGCCGGGCGCGCGGACCGAGGCCGAGGTGCTCGCCGAGCTGCGCTCGCTGGCCGACCGCAACCAGGTCCTCGGTTCCATGATCGGTCTGGGCTACTACGGCACCTTCACGCCGCCGGTCATCCTGCGCAACGTCATGGAGAACCCGGCCTGGTACACGGCGTACACCCCGTACCAGCCGGAGATCTCGCAGGGCCGCCTCGAGGCGCTGCTGAACTTCCAGACCATGGTCGCCGAGCTGACCGGCCTGCCCACCTCCGGCGCCTCCCTGCTGGACGAGGGCACCGCGGCCGCCGAGGCCATGGCGCTGTCCCGGCGCATGGGCAAGAACAAGAAGGGCCTCTTCCTGATCGACGCGGACGCGCTGCCGCAGACGATCGCCGTGATCGAGACCCGCGCCGAGCCGACCGGTGTCGAGGTCGTCGTCGCCGACCTGAGCGAGGGCATCCCGGCCGAGATCGCCGGGCGCGAGATCAACGGTGTGCTGGTCCAGTACCCCGGCGCCTCCGGTGCCGTGCGGGACATCAAGCCGGTCATCGACCAGGCCCATGAGCTCGGCGCGCTGGTGACCGTCGCCGCCGACCTGCTCGCGCTGACGCTGCTGAGGTCGCCGGGCGAGCTGGGCGCGGACATCGCGATCGGCACGACCCAGCGCTTCGGTGTGCCGATGGGCTTCGGCGGACCGCACGCCGGTTACATGGCCGTGCACGAGAAGTTCGCGCGCAGCCTGCCCGGCCGCCTCGTCGGCGTGTCCGTGGACGCGGACGGGAACAAGGCGTACCGGCTGGCCCTGCAGACGCGTGAGCAGCACATCCGCCGCGAGAAGGCCACCAGCAACATCTGCACCGCCCAGGTGCTCCTCGCCGTGATGGCCGGCATGTACGCCGTCTACCACGGCCCCGAGGGGCTGAAGGGCATCGCGCGGCGCACCCAGCGCTACGCGACGATCCTCGCCGCGGGCCTGGCCGGCGGCGGTGTCGAGCTGGTGCACGGCGCGTTCTTCGACACGGTCACCGCGCGCGTGCCCGGCCGTGCCGCCGAGGTCGTCGCCGCCGCGCGGGCGAACGGTGTCAACCTGCACCTCGTCGACGCCGACCAGGTGTCGCTCTCCTGCGACGAGACGACCACGCGCGAGCAGCTCGCCGCGGTCTGGGCGGCCTTCGGCGTCGAGGGCGACGTGGCGGCGCTGGACGCTGCCACCGAGGACGCGCTGCCGGCCGCGCTGCTGCGCACCGACGACTACCTCACCCACCCCGTCTTCCACCAGCACCGTTCCGAGACGGCGATGCTGCGCTACCTGCGCAGGCTGTCCGACCGTGACTACGCGCTGGACCGCGGCATGATCCCGCTGGGCTCCTGCACCATGAAGCTCAACGCGACCACCGAGATGGAGCCGGTCACCTGGCCCGAGTTCGGCCAGCTGCACCCCTTCGCGCCCGAGGAGCAGGCCGAGGGCTACCTCACGCTCATCCACGAGCTGGAGGACCGCCTCGCCGAGGTCACCGGCTACGACAAGGTCAGCCTCCAGCCCAACGCGGGCTCGCAGGGTGAGCTGGCCGGTCTGCTCGCCGTCCGCGGGTACCACCGCGCCAACGGCGACGAGCAGCGGACCATCTGCCTGATCCCGTCCTCCGCGCACGGCACCAACGCCGCCAGCGCGGTGATGGCCGGCATGAAGGTCGTCGTCGTGAAGACCGCCGAGGACGGCGAGATCGACGTCGAGGACCTGCGGGCGAAGATCGAGCAGTACCGCGACGAGCTGTCGGTGCTGATGATCACCTACCCGTCGACGCACGGTGTGTTCGAGGAGCACGTCGCCGACATCTGCGCCCAGGTGCACGAGGCCGGCGGCCAGGTGTACGTGGACGGCGCCAACCTCAACGCCCTGGTGGGCCTGGCCAAGCCGGGTCACTTCGGCGGCGACGTCTCGCACCTCAACCTGCACAAGACGTTCTGCATCCCGCACGGCGGCGGTGGCCCGGGCGTCGGTCCGGTGGCCGTCCGGTCCCACCTCGCGCCGTACCTGCCCAACCACCCGCTCCAGCCGTCCGCCGGCCCGGAGACGGGCGTCGGGCCGATCTCGGCCGCGCCGTGGGGTTCCGCGGGCATCCTGCCGATCTCGTGGGCGTACGTCCGGCTCATGGGCGGCGAGGGCCTGAAACGGGCCACGCAGGTGGCCGTGCTCTCCGCGAACTACATCGCCAAGCGCCTGGAGCCGCACTACCCGGTGCTGTACACCGGCCCCGGCGGGCTCGTGGCGCACGAGTGCATCATCGACCTGCGGCCGCTGACCAAGGCGACCGGCGTGAGCGTGGACGACGTCGCCAAGCGGCTCATCGACTACGGCTTCCACGCGCCGACCATGTCCTTCCCGGTGGCCGGCACGCTGATGATCGAGCCGACCGAGTCCGAGGACATCATCGAGCTGGACCGGTTCTGCGACGCGATGATCGCCATCCGCGCGGAGATCGAGAAGGTCGGCGCGGGCGAGTGGCCGGCCGAGGACAACCCGCTGTTCAACGCCCCGCACACCGCGGGCGCGCTGGGCGGGGAGTGGACGCACGCGTACTCCCGCGAGGAGGCCGTGTTCCCGGCCGGCGTGTCGGTGGCCGACAAGTACTGGCCGCCGGTGCGCCGGATCGACCAGGCGTTCGGTGACCGGAACCTGGTGTGCTCCTGCCCGCCGTTGGACGCGTACGAGGACTGACGGCCGGTGGTCCGGGGCCTGAGGCCCTGAGATCGGTCACGGAGAGGCCCTGCCCCCTCGGGGGTGGGGCCTCTCGGCGTACGGGGCCGACGCCGCATGTCGACGAAGCGACCCGAGGGCCGTGCGGGCGCCGGAGGTCAGGTGCGGTCGATGTGTACGTTTGTCGACTTCACCCGGGCCGTGGCCTCCATGCCCACCTCCAGGCCGAGTTCCTCCACGGCCTCGCGGGTCAGCAGGGAGACCAGCCGGTGCGGGCCCGCCTGGATCTCGACCTGGGCGGCGACATCGCCGAGCTTGATCGCGGTGACGATGCCGGGGAAGGCGTTGCGGGCCGAGGTGTACGGCGGTTCGTCGCCCTCGGCGGCGGGCGACGCCTTGGCCAGCTCGACGGAGAACGCGGCAAGGTCGCGGCCCTCGATGACACGGCGGCCGCTGTCGTCGCGACGGGTGGCCACGCGGCCGGCGTCGGCCCAGCGGCGGGCGGTGTCGGGGCTCACGCCGAGCAGCCGGGCGGCCTGTCCGATGGTGTAGGACTGCATGCCCGTCACCCTAGGAGGTCGCCCGTGGGTGATCGACTCCGGCTCGCCTCGAGCCTGGACTCGGCCGGTCGTTCGGCCTGCTCGCGTCCCTTGCCCATGTCCGAGAGCCCCTCCAGCATCCAGCCCTGCAGGCGGCTGGGCGTACGGTTCCGCCATCACGCGACGGCGCGACCAGCGTAAGCGGAGAGTGATCTACGGGTCTGTGGTTGGGTATCAGGCTTCCGTCGAAAACCGGGTGCTCAGGTGAGGGCGAGGGGGCCGGGTGCGGGACCGGACGCACGGGGGAGTGCGCGGCGGTCGGAGACTGAGCATCACCGTCCTCCGCGGCGGCAGCGGCTGCCGACGTGAGGGGGTGCGGCGCGTGGGGGCCGCCGTGAGAGCGGCCTGCGGGGCCGTAAGAGGGGCGTCAAAGGCGGGTGGCGGGGGCCGTAGGAGAGGCGCCGACGGCGGTGGTTTCGGGCCGTGGAGGCGGTTCGCTCGGAGCGTTCTGTCCGACCGAGCTCATTCCAGGAGTTCACGATGGCCGCTCTGGCCTTCGTCGTCATCACCGTCGCGGCCTTCGCGCTGGTGGTCCTCGTCGCCAAGGGGGTGGCCAGGCTGTGACCGCCGAGAACGTCGTCGGCCTCGTCGTGGCCGTCGCCCCGCTGGGCTATCTCGTCCTCGCCCTGATCTTCCCGGAGAGGTTCTGAGAGCCGTATGGGTCCCGTAACCGTCGGCGTGCTCCAGCTGGTCGCCCTGATCGGCGCGCTCGCCCCCGTCCACGCCCCGCTCGGCAGCCATAGGGCGAGGGATTCTTCGACCCCGGGCAGTTGGGCCGGTCGCTGCCGGACGCGCTGCGCAAGCTCGATCCGCGGGTGATGGTCAAGCCCCCCGTGGGCCGGCTCGCCGCTGACCGCCGCCTTCGCGTTCGAGCGGTGCGACGGGGCGCGGACATGCGTCGGGGCCGGTGCGCGGTGAGTGCCGCGTCCGGCCCCTGTGGTGCGTCACGCGGGCGGGTGCCCGGCGGTTTCAGGCGGCCGTCACGACCCGGCTGGTGCCCAGCGGGCGGTGCGGGGCGATGATCTGGCCGTCCGGCAGGAGCTCACCGGTGTCCTCGAAGACGACGACGCCGTTGCACAGCAGGCTCCAGCCCTGCTCCGGGTGAGCCGTCACAAGACGGGCGGACTCCCGGTCGGCGGAGTCGGCTGAAGGGCACGGTGGCTGGTGCTGGCACATGGATGGGATCTTTCGCTCTGGCGTGGTGGGTGTGATCGCTGTGGTGTCTGTCCCGCGGCGTGAAACGTCGTTCATGGCCGCCCCCCGTTGTGATAAGTCGGTCCGGAACCAAGTGTTGCCCCACGGGCGTCGATCCGCAGGGATTTCGCAGCACCGCTTCTCACCTGTTCATGACGCGTCACCCGCGCGGGCGGTTCACCTCAACCCCACTGTCCTTTCGGGTGGTTCTCGGTGGCCTCAAATGCCTAGTCAAGATGGGTGGCGGGGTTCTGACCAGCTCCTCCGAGCGTAAATGTGCTCGCATGAGTGGGTAGTTGCGGTCCGTCGCCGGTTGTGCGCGGCTGGTGGCGGGGTGTTCTCCCGCGCTCTTGTGCGGCCCGTGGCGGGGCGTCCTCCACGGTCTTGCGCGACTCCTGACAGGGCGCTCCTCCACCGCACCGCACCGTGCCCCCGCCCCGGGCATGGCTGAGCCCCGCCGCACGGACGGGTGCGGCGGGGCGGGCGAGGGCTCGTCAGGCGGGCGAGCCCAGCAGGGGCGGCGGGGCCGGGGCCACGCCACGGGTCAGCAGCGGCAGCAGCTCGGTGACCTGGTGCGGGCGATGGGCCGCGATGCCGGGTGGAGCGGGGGCAAGCGGGACGAGCAGATCCGCGGCCCCGGGGCGGCCGGCCGAGCCGTCGGCCTGGCAGTCGCCGTGCAGCCACAGCGTCAGCATGTACAGGCCGGGGATCGACAGCAGGCGCGGCTGGTACGCCTGCGGCAGCGCCTCGGCCTGGCGCAGCGCGCGCTCGGTGGACGCGATGTAGGGCCCCTCGAAGAAGTGCGCGAAGGCCCAGCCGTCGGGGGTCGGCCTGGTCTCGGCGGCGGCCAGCGCGCGGCCACCGCCGAAGATCAGGAAGCGCCACCCGGCGAGCCGTGTGACGGGCGCGCCCTTGCCGGTGATCCGGTCCAGGACGTGCACGGGCAGCGGCAGTTCGGGTGTGAGGGGGCCCTGGGCGGCGCGCAGGGCCGGGGTCGTGGCCTCGCGGACGGCGGTGGGGGAACCGAGGGCCGTGAGGATGGAGCGAAGTGCGGGCGAGGGAGCCTCGGGGACATGCAAGGGCATGGTGGGTCGCCTCTCTGACTCGACAGGCAGGGTGACGCGAGGGCGGGCGGACGGCGCTGTCTGCTCACGAGGTCAGAGAGGCGGAGGCCGGGTACGTGACGAAAGGGCGGGCGGTTTCGCCGGATGACGGCTCGACGGCAAGTCCGTGCCACCGCGGGCGCCGACCTTCTCTGCCTTGTGCGCGAAGTTTATACGACGAGTGTTCGGTCGATGTTTCGTCTAGCGCTCGCCGGGAAGTGCGGCAAGGGGGAATCCGGTCCCGGATATGCGGAAGTCCTCCCGGTTCCGGTTCGCGCGCGAGGAGGTGACCTCGGACTCTGCGGTTACCGCGGTCGGCCTATTCTTGTCGGCGTTTTTCACGAGTCGCAAGACCTGGAAACCAACCGGTGCTTGCCCGTGGAATGTGCCGCGGATCACCTTGCCGTCGTGCGGGACCAGACTAGCGGGGCGGGAGCGGCCGCGGAGGCGTTACGGATCGCTCCCGCTGGGCATCATCCCCTTCCGACCCGGGAGCCCGGCGGCCGGACAACCCGGCCCGCCCGCTGGAGGAGGGACGCCTCGATGGGGGAGAAGGTCGTGGCAGGAGCGTTCGACCTGTCCGATCGGCAGCGCTACCGCGACAAGCTCAGGCGGTGCCTGAGGGGACTGGAGCGACTTCTGGAGGAGAAGCGGTTCGATCGGCCCAAGAACCTCATGGGGCTGGAGATCGAATTGAATCTTGCCGGGGCCGACGGCATGCCGAGAATGTTGAATGCGCAAGTCCTCGAACGGATCGCCAGCCGTGATTTCCAGACCGAACTGGCCGCATTCAACCTGGAGGTCAACATTGCCCCGCACCGGCTGGGCGGTCGTGTTTTCGACCGGCTCGCCGAGGAACTCCGCACCGGTCTGGCATATGCCCATCGAAAAGCCGCCGAACTCGACGCCGGCATCGTGATGATCGGCATTCTGCCCACCCTGGAACGCGATGACCTGGTCTCCACGAACCTCTCCGCAGCCGACCGCTACATGCTGCTCAACGACCAGATCGTCGCCGCGCGGGGCGAGGGCTTCACCCTCGACATCGACGGGGTCGAGCGCCTGACCTGCACCGCGACGTCCATCACGCCCGAGGCCGCCTGCACCTCGGTGCAGCTGCACCTCCAGTGCACGCCGGCCCGGTTCGCCGACGTCTGGAACGCCGCCCAGGTGGCCGTCGCCGCGCAGATAGCCGTCGGCGCCAACTCGCCCTTCCTGTTCGGCCGGGAGCTGTGGCGCGAGTCGCGGCCGCCGCTGTTCCTCCAGTCCACCGACACCCGCCCGCCCGAGCTGCAGGCCCAGGGCGTCCGGCCGCGCACCTGGTTCGGCGAGCGCTGGGTGAACTCGGCGTACGAGCTGTTCGAGGAGAACCTGCGGTTCTTCCCGGCGCTGCTGCCGATCTGCGACGACGAGGACCCGCTGGAGGTGCTCGACGCGGGCGGCGTGCCGAGCCTCGCCGAACTCGTCCTGCACAACGGCACCGTGTACCGCTGGAACCGCCCGGTCTACGGGATAGCCGACGGGGTTCCGCATCTGCGCGTGGAGAACCGCGTGCTGCCCGCCGGACCCACCGTCACGGACGTCGTCGCCAACGCCGCCTTCTACTACGGGCTGGTCCGCGCGCTGGCGGAGGAGTCACGGCCGGTGTGGACCCGGATGCCGTTCGAGACCGCCGCCGCCAACTTCGACACCGCCTGCCGCCTCGGGATCGACGCCCGCTTCCGCTGGCCCCGGCGCGGCCGTTACGGCGGTCTGGCCGAGGTGGACGCCGTCACCCTGGTCCGCGACGAACTGCTGCCGCTGGCCGAGGCCGGGCTGGACGCGTGGGGCGTGGAGCCCGCCGACCGCGACCTCTACCTCGGCGTGATCGACGAGCGCTGCCGGCGGCGGGTCAACGGGGCGTCCTGGCAGGCCGCCACCTTCCACAAGGCCCGGGAGGCCGGGCTGTCCCGCCCCGAGGCCCTGGCCGCGACGACCCGCCGCTACAGCGAGCTGATGCACCTGGGTGACCCGGTGCACACCTGGCCGGTGGGCCTGCCTGAGCCCGCGCCGCTCGGCTGAGCCGCCCGTCCCCGCGCCGCCGGGCCCGCCCCCGGCGGCGCACGCTCCCGCCCCTGACGTCCGTCGTACGTCCCGACAGGTGATGATGGGGCGAAACACGGGTGAGCGGCTGGAGGCTGGTGTGCAGGCGGAGGCGGGCGCGGTGGGAGAGTCCCTGCCGGGGGAGGGGCCGTCCAGGCGGATCCTGCGGGACGAGACGCTGCTCGTGCTGGCGCTCTCGCTGGGCGCTAGCGGTGTGGCCGCGCTGATCAGTTTCATCGGATCGGTGACCAGGCCCGGCGGGCTCAAGGACCAGGCCGCGACGCTCAACGCCTCGGCCGCGCCGGGCCGCCCCTGGCTGGACCTCGCCTGGCAGCTGTTCGGCATCACCACCGCGCTGGTGCCGGTCGCCCTGGTCGCGCACTTCCTGCTGCGCGAGGGCGCGGGCCTGCGCTCCCTCGGCTTCGACCGCACCCGTCCCCGGCCCGACCTGGGCCGGGGTGCCGCGGTCGCCGCCGTGATCGGCAGCACCGGCATCGCCTTCTACCTCGCCGCCCGGGGCCTCGGCTTCAACCTCACGGTGGTGCCCGAGGCCCTGCCGGACGTGTGGTGGAAGTACCCCGTGCTGATCCTGTCGGCCATCCAGAACGCCGTCGTGGAAGAGGTCATCGTCGTCGGCTATCTGCTGCGCCGGCTCCATCAGCTCGGCTGGTCGCCGGGCAGCTCGCTGATGGCCAGCTCGGTGCTGCGCGGCTCGTACCACCTCTACCAGGGCATCGGCGGGTTCATCGGCAACATGGTGATGGGCGTGGTCTTCGTCTACCTGTACCGCCGCTGGGGCCGGGTGGGTCCGCTGGTCGTGGCGCACTCGCTGCTCGACATCGGGGCGTTCGTCGGATACGGCCTGCTGGCGGGCCGGGTGGACTGGCTGCCCACCGCCTGACCTCTCGACCGCGGGGGCGTACGACACCGTCGTACGCCCCCGCGGTCGTGTTCAGACGAGGAGCTCGCCGTCGATCGTCGTGACCGCGCGGCCGGTCAGCAGGGTGCGGTCGCCGAGCAGGCGGGTGCGCACCAGGCCCGAGCGGGGCGAGGCCTGCAGCCCGGTCAGCTCGGTGCGGCCGAGACGCTCGGACCAGAACGGGGCGAGCGCGGTGTGGGCGCTGCCGGTGACCGGGTCCTCGTCGATGCCGACGTTGGGGAAGAAGCAGCGCGAGACGAAGTCTTGGCCGCGGGCGGGGTCCTCGGCGCGGGCGGTGGCGATGACGCCGCGCGCGGAGTGCGCGCCGATGGCCCGCAGGTCGGGCAGCAGGGTGCGGACGGTCCGCTCGTCCGGCAGCTCGACCAGCAGGTCGCCGACGTTCGGTCCGGTGTCGAAGCAGCTCAGCGGTTCGGCGCCGAGGGCCTCGGCGATGCCGTCCGGGACCGCGACGCGGGTGAGCGGCGCGGTCGGGAAGTCCAGGGTGATCCAGCCGTCCTCGCCGGGCGTCGCCACGAGCACCCCGCTGCGGGTGGCGAACCGTACGGGACCCTTGTGCGTGCCGGCGGCGGCGAGCGCGTGGGCCGTGGCGAGGGTGGCGTGGCCGCACATCGCGACCTCGGCGGCCGGCGTGAACCACCGCAGCGCCCAGTCCGCCTCGCCGCCCTCCGGAAGGGGGTGCGCGAACGCCGTCTCGGCGTGGTTCACCTCCCTCGCGATCCTCTGCATCCGCTCGTCGTCCGGGAAGGCGTCCAGCAGCAGGACACCGGCCGGATTGCCCGCGAAGGGGCGGTCGGTGAAGGCGTCGATGATTCGAATCCGCATGGGCACGAACCGTAGCCGCGGGACGAACCCGCAGGCCAAGGCCAATTCACCCCCTCTGGACCGATGAAGGGTTGTCGAACGAACTGTTCCGATATATCGTTGAAGCATCGCGACAGATCAACGATGGAATGGAGTGGTTGCGATGCGTACCCATGGATTCGAGCGTGGATGCAGGCCGGACGGTCCCTTCGGGCGCGGCCGGCAGGGTTTCGAGGGGCAGCGGGCGGCCTTCGGTCCGTTCGGGCCGGGAGGGCCCGGCTTCGGTCCCGGAGGGCCCGGCTTCGGCCCCTGGGGAGGCCGCGGGCGAGGAGGTCCCAGGGGGAGGGCGCGGCGCGGTGACGTACGGGCCTCGATCCTCGCCCTGCTCAGGGACCGGCCCATGCACGGCTACGAGATGATCCAGGAGATCGGCGAGCGCAGCGGCGGAGCCTGGCGGCCCAGCCCCGGCTCGGTCTACCCGACCCTCCAACTGCTGGAGGACGAGGGCCTGATCGTCAGCGAGAGCGAGGGCGGCAAGAAGCTGTTCTCCCTCACCGAGGCCGGCCGAGCCGCCGCCGAGGAGGGCCCCGAGGCCCCCTGGGAGGAGGCCGGGCGCAGCGTCGACTGGGAGGCCCTCGGTGAGATCCGCCAGGCCGGCTTCGGCCTGATGGAGGCCTTCGGGCAGGTCTGGAAGACCGGCAGCAAGGAGCAGCGCGAGAAGGCGCTGGGGGTCATCAACGAGGCCCGTAAGAAGCTGTACCTCATCCTGGCCGACGAGGACTGAGGCCGGGCCCCGGAAGGTGTGCTTTCAGGGCGCCCCGCGGTGTACGCCGCGGGGCGCCTCGCGGCGTTCCGGCGCCCTCACGTCACCAGGCCGCCCAGTTTGCGCAGCGACTCCTCCAGCGCGGCCGTCGCCGAGTCCTTGAGGCGGCCCGCCATCAGCGAGACGGCGGCACCGGTGAACTCCCCGTCGATCCGCACCGCCGTGCCCCCGCCCTCCGGGCTGAGGGTGTAGCGCGTGACGAGGGCGACCGCCATCGGGCCCTTGCCCCGGACGGCCAGCAGCCGGGCGGGTTCCAGTTCGGCCACGGTCCACTCGACCTCGGCCGGGAACCCCATCAGCTTCATGTTCTCCATGAACGTCACGCCCACCGCTAGGGCCGCAGGCCCGCCCGACGGGAAGCCGGTGTGGGTCGCGTTCCACTCGGCGTAGGCGGACCAGTCGGTGAGCCGCTCCCACACCTTCTCCGCGGGTGCCTCGATCCGTGCCTGAGCGCTGACTTCGGCCATGCGACCACCTCTTCGTGTAGGGCTGCGGTGTCGCGGAACGTAGCTCCGGAGGCATGAACCTTCAATACTGATGAGCCGTCAGAAAGCGTGCGCGAGGCGCGGGTTCGGCCCACCTCACGGTTCAGCCCATCTTGCGGATCAGCGCGGCGTCGAACACGTCCCGGGCGCGCGGGTGGGGGCCCTCGTCGTGGCAGTGCCAGGCGTCCCGGAACAGATCGGCGAGCAGCGCGTCCTCCGGGGCGTAGACCGGGTACGCGTACTGCCCGCCGTCGACGGCGGGCAGCTCCACCAGCCGGTACCAGCTCTCCACATGCAGCAGTGACGTGCGGCGTGGGTCGCGTGGTTGCCTGCGGGGCGTGAGGCGAATCGGCGCGCGCCCCTTCCCGACGACTGGCCTGATCTCATCCCCGAGGAGGAGAAAGCGGGCGCCCTTGTCCACTCCCCGTGGGACCCGAGAATGCTCCCAGCCGGGGATGACAGCGGCGACCGGGACTGATGGGGTGGAGGACGTGCAACACCGTATTCCCGGCCAGTCGACCGGCGACCAGGTCGGCCGGCCCGCAGAGGACGACACCGCCGGGCTCGGCGCCGAGCTCGTGGCGGTGCTCGCGGGCGCCCGCAGAAGGGCCCTGCGCGACGGGGACCGGCAGATCGACACCGCCCATGTGCTGCACTCGCTGCTGGAGTCCGACCCCGAGGTGGGCACCGTCTTCGAGGGCGAGGCGCAGGTCGCCCGGCTGCTCGGCTATCTCGTCCAGCGCTGCATCGGCTACGGACTGCGCTGGCAGAGCACCGTCGAGGACTCCGGCGCCGTCCCCGTGGTGAGCGGCGCCGCGGGCTGCTCGCCGTCGGCCTCGGCCGCGCTGGAGCGGGCACGCACACGTGCCGCCGAGCGCGGTGAAGCGCCCGCGCGCGGGCTCGACCTGCTCGCGGCCGTCGTGGCGGACCCGCGGTCGCGCGCCGTCGAGGTGCTCACCCGCGCCGGGATCGACGCGCGCGAGCTGTTCCTGCGGATCGAGGCGACCGCTCAAGGAGTCGGGGCGACCGCCCAGGGGCCCGAGGTGAACGCTCAAGGACCCGAGGGCGACCTGACGCTCTGAGGTCCGTCGGCTGAGACAGGTGTCATCGGGGGTGACGCTCATGTCGTCGCCTGTCATCATGTGCCGGTGCAGACGAACAGCAGCAGTACGGGTGGCGGTGGGAAGGGCGTGGGCCTCGCGCTCGCCCTCGGTTCGGCCCTCGCCTTCGGTGGGTCCGGAGTCGCGGCCAAGCCGCTCATCGAGGCGGGCCTGGACCCGCTGCACGTGGTGTGGCTACGGGTGGCCGGCGCCGCCCTGGTGATGCTGCCGCTCGCGGTGCGCCACCGGGCGCTGCTGCGCCGCCGTCCCGCGCTGCTCGCCGGGTTCGGACTGCTCGCCGTGGCCGGTGTGCAGGCCTTCTACTTCGCGGCCATCTCCCGTGTCCCGGTGGGCGTCGCGCTGCTCGTGGAGTACCTCGCGCCCGCGCTGGTTCTCGGCTGGGTGCGGTTCGTCCAGCGGAGGCCGGTGACCCGTGCCGCCGCGTTCGGGGTGGTGCTCGCGGCCGGTGGCCTCGCCTGTGTGGTCGAGGTCTGGTCCGGCCTGGGCTTCGACGCGGTCGGACTCCTGCTGGCCCTCGGCGCCGCCTGCTGCCAGGTGGGTTACTTCGTGCTGGCCGACCAGGGCAGCGACTCCGGCGAGGACGCCCCCGATCCGCTCGGCGTCATCGCCTACGGTCTGCTGATCGGCGCCGCCGTGCTGACGGTGATCGCCAGGCCGTGGGGAATGGACTGGTCCGTGCTGGGCGGCACCGCCGAGATGGACGGCGCCGAGGTCCCGGCCGTGGCCCTGCTGGCCTGGATCGTGCTGATCGCCACCGTCGTCGCCTACGTCACCGGCGTGGTCTCGGTCCGGCGGCTCTCGCCGCAGGTCGCCGGCGTCGTGGCCTGTCTGGAGGCGGTCATCGCGACGGTCCTGGCCTGGGTGCTGCTGGGCGAGCACCTCTCCGCCCCGCAGGTGGTGGGCGGCCTGGTCGTCCTGGTCGGCGCCCTCATCGCCCAGTCCTCCACCCCGGCGAAGGGCTCCGCCGAGGCCGTGGCGAGCGGCGGCGCGCGGGAGCGGGAGGAGCACGAGCTGTCCTCGCGGGGGGCGGGGTCCTAGCGGGCGGGACCGGCGAGGGCGCCTCGCTGTCGCAGCCGAGCCCCCACGCTCGCCCCCAGGCCGCTCCCACGCCCGCCTACGACGTCGGCCGTCTGCGCAGCACGTGCTCGCGGGCCGCCCCGTCCCGCGGGCCCGCCCGTTCGGCGAGGTGCTCCGCTATCCGGTCCTGGACGACGGCCGCCTTGCTGCCCGCGTACTTGAACTTCGCCCGGACGCCGGTCACCTCCAGCCGCAGCCCGCGGATCCCGGGCAGCATCCGGCCGTACGGCGCCTCACCCGCCACCACGGGGGCCGAGCCGCCCTCGGGCTGGAAGTGCGCCATCTGGCGGGCGAGCAGCGCGGCCTTCTCCTCCGGGTCGTCGACGATCCACGGCCGGCAGCGCAGCTGGACCGCCGCGTAGAGGCTGGTCGGTGTGCCGTGCTCGGGCGGGGTGCCGGGGGCGGCCTGCCAGGGGCCGGGCACGTACACGTAGTCGTCGACCACGCTGAGGACGACGTCGGCGGCCGCCTCGAGCGCGGGCCACAGCGGGTTCGGGCGGGCCAGATGGGTCACGGCGTCGCCGCGCCCGGCGTCGTAGGCGAAGTGCAGGGGCTGGACGTGCGGCGGCTCGCCGGGCGGGCCGTTGACGGCGAGCTGGCCGAAGTCGTGCACGGCCAGCCAGCGCTGCCACTCGGCGTCCTCCTTGGGTGCGTCCCAGGGGTGGACGAGCATCAGAGCATCGACGCCAGGTAGTCCGGCAGGCCGGTGCCGGGGGCGAGTCCGGCGTCGGGCAGCGGGACGTCGTAGCCCTTGCGGAGCGGGACGACACCGGCCCAGTGGGACAGGGCGTAGTCCTCGGGCTCCTCGCTCACCCCGCCGGTGCGGACCTTGGCGGAGACCTCGTCCAGATCGAGGCGGATGACGGCCGTGGCGGCGAGTTCCTTCTTGTTGGCGGGCCGGGAGTCGGCGGCGCGGCCGGGTACGACGTGGTCGACGAGCGCGTCGAGGGCGGCCCGCTTCTCCTCGGGGTCGGTCACGTCGTGGGCGACGCCGTGCACCACCACCGAGCGGTAGTTGATCGAGTGGTGGAAGGCCGAGCGCGCCAGCACCAGTCCGTCGACATGGGTCACCGTCAGGCACACCGGCAGTCCCGGGTCCGCCTGCCCGGTCATCCGCAGGGGGCGCGAACCCGTCGAACCGTGCACGTAGAGGCGCTCGCCGACCCGGCCGTACAGGGTGGGCAGCACCACCGGGGCACCCTCCCGCACGAAGCCGAGGTGGCAGACATAGCCCTCGTCCAATATCGCGTGCACCAGCTCCTTGTCGTAGGCGGCGCGTTCCGCGGAACGAGTGGGGACGGTGCGGTCGGTCGGCGTGTAGGCGGCGGGTGCCGTCGGCTGCGAGGTCCCCTGCATGGTGTTCTCCATTGCACTAGTGCATAATTATGTTTGTGCTAGGAGAATATCGGATCGAAGGGCGGGGCGCAGCGGAGATTTCCGCCAGCGTCGAGCGCGCGGTGGCCGCGGGTGAGCTGGAGCCGGGTCAACTGCTTCCGCCCATGCGCGAGTTGGCCGAGCGCCTCGGGGTGAATCCCAACACCGTCGCGGCCGCCTACCGCGTCCTGCGTGAACGCGGTGTCATCGAGACCCACGGCCGTCGCGGCAGCAGGGTGCGGCCGAGGCCCGCCACCAGCGGGCGCGAGTACATCCGCGTCGACGTGCCCGAGGGCGTACGCGACGTGGCGAACGGCAACCCGGACCCGGCCCTGCTGCCCGCGCTCGCCCCGGCCTTCGCGGCGGCCGCGGAGCAGGGCGACCGGCGGCCGGTGCTGTACGGGGACGCGGAGGTCGAGCCGGAGCTGGCCCGTTCGGCGCGCGCCGACCTGGACGCCGACGGCGTGCCGGCCGGGCCGGTGGCCGTCACCTCCGGGTCCCTCGACGCCATCGAACGCGTGCTCGCCGCCCACCTCAAGCCGGGCGACACCGTCGCCGTGGAGGACCCGGGCTGGGGCAGTGTCCTCGACCTCGTCCCGGCGCTCGGGCTGCGCCTGCACCCCGTCGGCGTCGACGACGACGGGCCTCTCCCCGACGACGTCCGCGCGGCCCTGGAAGCCGGGGCGCGTGCCCTGATCGTCACCTGCCGGGCGCAGAACCCGACCGGCGCCGCCGTGACGGCCCCTCGCGCGCGTGCCCTGCGCGAGGTCCTCCGGGAGCATCCCGGCACCCTGCTGATCGAGGACGACCACGGCCACCGGATCGTCGGCCTGCCCCTGCACCCGCTGGCCGGCACCACCCGGTACTGGGCGCTCGTACGGTCCGCCGCCAAGGCCTACGGCCCCGATCTGCGGCTCGCCGTGCTCACGGGCGACGAGGTCACCCTCGGCCGGGTCCGCGGGCGGCAGCGGCTGGGACCGGGCTGGATCAGCCGGATCACCCAGCGCGCGGTCGTGCGGCTGTGGGCCGACGGCGCGGTGGACGCGGGTGCCGTCGCGGCGGCCTACGGGCGGCGCCGGGACGCGCTGATCGCCGCGCTCGCCGAGCGGGGCGTCACGGGCCACGGGCGCACCGGCATGAACGTCTGGATCCCGGTGCCGGACGAGACCGGCGCGGTCGCCCGGCTGCTGCACGCGGGCTGGGCGGTGGCGCCCGGCGCACGCTTCCGGCTGAAGTCGCCGCCCGGCATCCGGATCACCGTGTCGTCGCTCACCGCCGACGACACGGGCCCGCTCGCGGACGCCATCGCCTCGGCGGTGGGGGCGGGGGAGGGGCGGCGGTACGTCTGAGACGGGCGGCCTTCGGCCACGAGTGCCCGGGTGCGCGGCTCTCCCGCACACCGGAAGCGCCTCACGCGTACGGCGGCGCGCCTACCTCACGCGCACGGCGGCGGCCATGCGCCTCCCGCACGCACGGCGGCGGCGCGCCTCCCGCACCGGCCCGGTTCAGTCCCGCGCCCTCGGCCGCGCCTGCGTCAGCGCCGCGCCCGCCAGCACGATCACCGCGCCGACCGGTGTCGACCAGGCCAGGGACTCGCCGAGCAGGGCGACCCCGGCGGCGGTGGCGACGACGGGGATGAAGTACGTGACCATCTGGGCCGTCGTCGGGCCCACCTCGTCGACCAGGCCGTACTGGATCAGGACGGCCAGCCCCGTGCCGAGGGCGCCGAGGGCGGCGATCGCCAGCAGGGGGCCGGGCGCGAAGCCGGTCGGCAGGGAGGTGGACAGGGGTGTCACGACGGCCAGTTGCAGGGTGGCGAGCAGCAACTGGGCGCCCGTCAGGGACAGATGCGAGTGCCCGGCACCGGCGAGCGTGCGGCGGACGTAGATCCAGCCGACGGGGTAGCTCAGGGAGGCGAGCAGCGCCAGGGCCGTGCCGGTCGCGTCCAGCCCGGCGAAGCCCTGCCAGGCGCCCAGCACCGTCAGCACCCCGAGGAAGCCGATGCCCAGCCCGGCGACCCGCAGCCGTGTCGGCCGGTCCTCGGAGAGGGCGACCAGCGACAGGGCCATGCCCCACAGCGGTGAGGTGGCGTTGCAGATGCCGGCCAGGGTCGAGGGGATGGTCAGCTCGGAGTAGGCGAACAGCGAGAACGGCAGCGCGTTGAGCAGCAGCGCGGCGACCGCCAGATGCCCCCAGGTCCGCGCGCCGCGCGGCAGCCGTTCCCGCTTCACCGCCATCGCGGCCGCCAGCACCGCCGTACCGAAGACCAGGCGGCCGAGGGTGACCTGGAAGGGGGCGTAGCCGTCGGTGCCCACCTTGATGAGCAGGAAGCTGAAGCCCCAGATCAGGGAGAGCCCGGCGAAGCGCAGGCGCCAGTCGAGGGCGCGGCGGGAGCGGGTGGGCGTGGCTTCCGGTCCGGCGGGGCCGGTGGGCCGGGTCGTCGCGGGCGTGCGGGCGGTCGTCATGGGGACCACGATGCCGCCGGACGATCTCTTAGCACAATCGAGAATACGCGCCCGTTATCTCGTAGCATCGCTTATATGTTGAATCTGGAGCGCCTGCGCACCCTCGACGCCCTCGCGCGGCACGGCTCGGTCAGCGGCGCCGCGGAGGGGCTGCACATCACCACCTCGGCCGTCTCGCAGCAGATGGCCAAGCTGGAGCGGGAGGTCGGGCAGCAGATCCTCGCCCGGCACGGGCGGGGTGTGCGGCTCACGGACGCGGGCCGGCTGCTGGCCGAGCACGCGGCGCGCATCCTGTCGCAGGTGCAGCTCGCCCAGTCCGATCTGGAGGCGCAGCGCGGACAGGTGGCCGGTGAGCTGCGGCTGTCGGCGTTCCCGACGGCCGCGCGCGGGCTGTTCCCGACCGCGCTGGCCGCCCTGCGCGCCGAGCACGCCCGTCTGCGTGTGCGCTCCTGCGAGCTGGAGCCGGAGGACGGCATCCGGGCCGTGGTGCGCGGCGATCTCGACCTGGCGGTCGTGCTCGACTGGTACAACAAGCCGATGCCGCTGCCGGACGGCCTGGTCAAGGCGCCCATCCTGGACGATCCCGCCGATGTGGCGATGCCCGCCGGGCACCGGCTCGCCGGCCGCGGCGAGGTGGACCTCGGGGAGTTCGCCGAGGACGAGTGGATCACCTGGGGTGAAGGGGAGTTCTGCCACGAGTGGCTGATGTTCACGCTGCGCTCCCGGGGCGTCGAGCCGATCGTCGGCCATCGCGCGGCCGAGACGCACACCCAGCTCGGGCTGGTCGCCGCGGGCCTCGGGGTGTGCATCGCGCCGCTGCTCGGCCGGCACCCCATCCCCGAGGGTGTGGTGACCGTGCCGCTGCGCCAGCGGGTGCGGCGGCACGTCTACGTCGTGTGGCGCGCGGACGCCGACCGCAGGCCCTCGATCCGGGCCGCGGTACGGGCGCTGCGGGCGGCGGGGGAGTCCGTGTCGGGGACTACCGCGGCGACGCCAGCTTCCGGAAGTCCCACGACCTGACCGTCTCGGGAACCAGGCGCAGCCACGCGTGCCGCCCGTCGTGCGGGAGTTCGTCGATCGCGAAGTACTTGCGGGCGAACAGCACCTCCACGGCGGCGAGTTCGGGGACGTCGAGACCGGTGCGCGGCACCTCGCCCACGACGTCCACCCGGCCGGCCAGCTCGACACCGCGCAGCTCGTCGTAGTAGTGGCCGGCGTCGACCGTGACGGCCACGCGCGGGTCGCGGCGCAGGTCGGCCCAGCGCTTGCTGCGGGTGATCGAGTACAGCCACAGCGCTTCGCCGTCCCAGACGAACCAGAGCGGGCTGACGTGCGGGGCGCCGTCGGCGGACACGGTCGCGACCCGGCAGGTGCGTTCGGCGGCGAGGAAGGCGTCCGTCTCCTCGGCCGACATCATGATTCTCCGGCCCCGGCGCTGGGTCACGGGCATGTCAGTCCCTCCGGCCTCGCGATCGCCTCCGCCCACCGCGGAGCTGACGGTCCGTCAGGACGGAGCATGGCTCGTCTTCCGCCCGTACGCAACGGCCGCTACTCTCGCCCGACCGGCCGCCGGTGACAAGGGGGAGTGCCATGCCGTCGTACGACGCCCTGCGCGAGATCCTGGACCCCGCGTCGACCGTCCTGCTCACCGTCGAGTGTCAGCAGGGTGTGGTGGGCCCGGACGCCGCGCTGCCCGAACTCGCCCGCGAGGCACGGGCGTCGGGGGCGCTCCACCGGATCGCCCAGCTGGTCACGGCGGCCCGCTCCAGCGGTGTGCAGGTGATCCACGCCCTGGCCGAACGCCGTCCCGACGGACGCGGCGCGAACCGCAACGCGCGGCTGTTCCGGGCCGCCGAGCGACTGCCCGTGCGCCAGCTGTCCGGCACGACCGCGGTACGCGTGGCCCCGCCGCTCGAGGTGGCCGAGGAGGACTTCGTCGTACGGCGGCTGCACGGGCTGTCGCCGCTGCACGGCACCGAGGTCGACGCGCTGCTGCGCAACCTCGGCTGCCGCACGCTGGTCGTCACCGGCGTCTCGGCCAACGTGGCGATCCCCAACGCCGTCTTCGACGCGGTGAACCTCGGCTACACCGCCGTCGTCCCGACCGACGCGATCGCCGGGGTACCCGCCGCGTACACGACCGCGATGATCCGCAACACCCTCGCGCTGGTGGCCACCCTCGCCACCACCGACGACGTGCTGAGCGCCCTCAAGAGGCCCCGCCGGGGCTGATCCTCACACCAGGGTGATGGTGTCGCCGTCGACCGTGATCTGCTCCGCGGGCAACGGCTTGGTCGCCGGGCCCTTCTTCACGCTGCCGTCCGTCACCGAGAACTCGCTCTGGTGACAGGGGCAGTGGATGATCCCGTCCGCGATCTCCTTGACCTGGCAGCCCTGATGGGTGCAGGTCGAGGAGAACGCCTTGAACTCGCCCGCCGTCGGCTGGGTCACCACCACCTTGGCGTCCCCGAACACCTTGCCGCCGCCCTCGGGGATCTCGGACGTCTTGCCGAGCACGGTCCCCGCGGCCGTCCCCGCGCCCGTCTCCGTACCGCCGTCGCCGCCTCCGTCGTCGCCGGACCCGCACGCGGTCAGTGCGACGGCGATCCCCGCCGCCCCGGCCGCCGCCATGACGGTGCGCCGGGCCGGGCCCGTCGTGGGCTGAACCGATTCGCTGGTCATTGCCGTTCCCTTCACCTGACGTCACCTGGTTCCGTAAAGGGTTACGGCCCGCGCGGCGCCCACGTTCAGCCGCCACGCGCGTCGTCACCCGAACGTACCGCCCGGCCCGCCGGGGCGCGTCCCGGCGGCCGTGAACGCCCCAGTAACCTGGGGCGATGCTCAAGGAAGTCATCGCGACCCGGTTCATCACGCCGCTGCGCGAGGGCGGCTCGCTGCCGGGGCTGGTCGAGGCCGACGACGGCGGCGCCTACGTCCTGAAGTTCAGCGGCGCCGGACAGGGACGCAAGACCCTCGTCGCCGAGGTGGTGGTGGGCGAACTGGCCCGTCGGCTCGGTTTCCGGATGCCCGGCCTGGTCACGGTCGAACTGAACCCGCTCCTCGGCCTCGGCGAACCCGAGCAGCAGGTGCAGGACCTGCTGAGGTCCAGCGGCGGCACCAACCTCGGCATGGACTTCCTGTCCGGCGCCCTCGGCTTCGACCCGCTCGCCTTCGCGGTCGACCCGGGCGAGGCGGGCCGGATCGTCTGGTTCGACGCGCTGGTCAACAACGTCGACCGGTCCTGGCGCAACCCCAACATGCTGATGCGGCAGGGCGAGCTCTGGCTGATCGACCACGGCGCGACCATGATCTGGCACCACAACTGGTCCGGCGCCCTGGCCTCCGCCGCCCGGCCCTACGACGCCTCCGACCACGCGCTGGCCTCCTTCGCCCCGGACGTGGCAGCCGCCGCCGCCGACCTGGCACCGAGGGTCACCGAGGACCTGCTCGCCGAGGTGACGGCCGAGATCCCCGAGGTGTGGCTGGCCGGCGAGCCCGGCTTCGACTCCGCCGACGCGCTGCGGCGGGCCTACGCCGAGCCGCTGCTCGAACGGGCGGCCGTGATTCACGAACGGATCGAGGGGATCAAGTGAGCGACACCCGGATCAACGTCGCCGGGCACATCACCGAGCGCCACTTCACCCGGGCCGGACAGGGCGGCGACCGCGAGGTGTTCGAGTACGCCCTGCTGCGGGTCGTGCCGCGCATCGAACGCGGCGAGTGTGTCAACGCGGGGGTGATCGTGTACTGCCGCGCCAGGTCCTACCTCGCCGCGCTCACCTATCTCGACGAGTCCCGCCTCCTCGCCCTGGACCCCGAGGCCGACCTGGCCGGGGTGCGTGCCGCGCTGCGCGCGGTCGAGGGCGTCTGCGCGGGCGGCCCCGCGGCGGGCCAGGCCGCTGAAGACGCCCCCGGCCCCCGCTTCCGCTGGCTGGTCGCCCCCCGCTCCACGATCGTCCAGCCGGGCCCGGTCCACACGGGCCTCACGGCGGACCCGGAGGCGGAGACGCGGCGGTTGCTGGAGCTGCTGGTGCGCTGACGGGTCACGTTTTCCGGGCTGCCTGGGCGGTCCCCCCTTACCGCGCTGACGGGTCACCTTTCGCGGGCTGTCCGGGTCGTCCCCCTCGCCGCGCTCACGGGCCACCTCCCCGGGCTGCCCGGTCGTCCCGCCGCCGCGCCATCGGGCCGCGGGGCCCAAGCCGCCCCGCTGTCCCGCCGCCGCACGGTCCCCGTCCGCCCGCTCACGCCGGTCCCTCGCGCGCCGAGGTCGACCGGGCGTTCGATGCCGCCCGCGACCGAGCGGCCGTCGGCGGGTTTCCCGCGCTTCCGTCGGCAAGGGAGGGCGCGGCGGGTAATGGATCACATGGCGCCGTGTGGCGTTGACACGGAGTGTCATGGCTTCTAGCGTCTCGACTGCTGAAGGTACTAAGCGGTCGCTCACCGCACGTCACGTCTCTCAAGGGCGAGGAGATCCAGCAATGTCCACCACTGAGCAGCGGGTCGCAGTAGTCACCGGTGCCGCGCGCGGTATCGGTGCGGCCACCGCCGTACGACTGGCGGCCGAGGGCCGCGCGGTCGCCGTGATCGACCTCGACGAGGCCGCCTGCAAGGACACGGTCGAGAAGATCACCGCCGCGGGCGGCCGGGCCGTCGCCATCGGCGCCGACGTCTCCGACGAGGCCCAGGTCGAGGCCGCGATCGCACGCGTCGTCGAGGAGCTGGGCGCGCCCACGATCCTCGTCAACAACGCCGGCGTCCTGCGCGACAACCTGCTGTTCAAGATGAGCGTCTCGGACTGGGACATCGTCATGAACGTGCACCTCAAGGGCTCGTTCCTGATGACCCGGGCCATCCAGAAGCACATGGTCGACGCCGGCTTCGGCCGCGTGGTCAACCTCTCCTCGTCCTCCGCGCTCGGCAACCGCGGCCAGGCCAACTACTCCGCCGCCAAGGCCGGCCTCCAGGGCTTCACCAAGACCCTGGCCAAGGAGCTCGGCAAGTTCGGCATCACCGCCAACTCCGTCGCCCCGGGCTTCATCGCCACCGACATGACCGCGGCCACGGCGGAGCGGGTCGGCATGGGCTTCGAGGACTTCAAGGCCGCGGCCGCGACGATGATCCCCGTGGCGCGCGTCGGCGAGCCCGACGACATCGCCAACGCCGTCGCCTTCTTCACCGGCGAGGCCGCCGGATTCGTCTCCGGCCAGGTGCTGTACGTGGCCGGCGGCCCGCTCGACTAGTGATCAGGAGCACGGACATGACTGAACTTCCCGCACTCTCGGGCAAGGTCGCGCTGATCACCGGCGGCAGCCGGGGCATCGGCTACGGCGTCGCCGAGGCCCTGATCGCCCGTGGCGACCGCGTCTGCATCACCGGCCGCAACGAGGACGCGCTCAAGGAGGCCGTGGACAAGCTCGGCGCCGACCGCGCCATCGGTGTCGCCGGCAAGGCGCACGACCTGGACCACCAGGCCCAGGCCGTCGAGCGCACCATGGAGGCCTTCGGGCGGGTCGACTACCTGGTGAACAACGCCGGCACCAACCCGGTGTTCGGCGCGATCGCCGACCTCGACCTGAACGTCGCCCGCAAGGTGTTCGAGACCAACGTGGTCTCCGCGCTCGGCTTCGCCCAGAAGACCTGGCACGCCTGGCAGAAGGACAACGGCGGCGCGATCGTCAACATCGCCTCGGTGGCCGGTCTCGCACCCTCGCCCTTCATCGGCGCCTACGGCATCAGCAAGGCCGCGATGATCAACCTGACCGTGCAGCTCGCGCACGAGTTCGCGCCGAAGGTGCGGGTCAACGCGATCGCCCCGGCCGTGGTGAAGACCAAGTTCGCCGAGGCCCTGTACGAGGGCCGGGAGGCGGAGGCCGCCGCGGCCTACCCGCTGGGCCGTCTCGGTGTGCCCTCGGACATCGGCGGCGCCACCGCGTTCCTCACCTCGGAGCAGTCGGCCTGGGTCACCGGCCAGACGCTCGTCGTCGACGGCGGCATCTTCCTCAACGCCGGCGTCGCCTGACGCGCCGGCCCCGAGGCGTGGAGGACCCGGGCGCCGCCTCCCTTCCGGACCGTCGAGTGTGACGGATTCCGGTTGACGGAAACGGCGCCCGTGTCTTCGTCGAAAGGTGTCAAACGAGTCGTAACGGTGCAGCCCAGAGTGATGACAACGTAGTCATCCTTGAAGGTGTCAACTACGTTATGTTTGAGCGCTCCTACGGGCCTCGACGACGCGGTAGGGTCTGCCGACCCTTGGTATGGCAGATCGAGGAGCGTGCGCGTGTTCAACCGGAACCGATTCCTGCGGAGTATCGCGGCGATCGCGTCCATATCCCTGGCAACCGGATGCAGCCTGTTCTCCGACGGCGGCGACGACGACCAGGGCCCGATCGTGGTGGGGACCACCAGTGCCCCCAGCACGTTGGATCCGGCCGCTTCCTGGGACGGCTCATGGGAGCTGTTCCGCAACGTCTACCAGACCCTCCTCAGCTATTCGGAGGGCTCGACCTCGCCCGAGCCGGACGCGGCCGAGAAGTGCGCCTTCACGGACACCTCGAACACCACGTACCGCTGCACCCTGCGGGGCGGGCTGAAGTTCTCCGACGGCTCCACGCTGGACGCCGAGGCCGTCAAGCACTCCGTGGACCGCATCCTGAAGATCAAGGCGGACACCGGTCCGTGGGGACTGCTCGGCAGTCTGGAGCGGGTGGAGACGCGCGGCGACGACCAGGTTCTGTTCCACCTCAAGACCCCGGACGCCACCTTCCCGTTCGTGCTCGCCACCCCGGCGCTGTCGATCGTCAACCCGGACAAGTACCCGGCCGACGCGCTGCGCGAGGACGGCCGCGTGGACGGCTCGGGCCCCTACAAGCTCGACTCGTACTCCGAGAACGACAAGGCCGTCCTGGTCCGCAACGAGAACTACAAGGGCAGCGCCGAGCGCCGCAACAACGCGGTGACGATCCGCTACTTCCAGGACTCGGCCTCCATGGTCAGCGCCCTGCGGGACAAGCGCATCGACGTCACCTACCGAGGCCTCGCCGCCGACGACGTCGTCTCCCTCCAGATCAAGAACGAGAGCGCCGGCCTCCAGCTCGTCGAGGGCAGCGGCATGGACATCAGCTACGTGGTGTTCAACCCCAAGGACGAGTGGGCGGGCAAGGCCGCCGTCCGCAAGGCCGTCGCGCAGATCGTCGACCGGTCGGCCATCTCGCACAAGATCTACAAGGACACCGTCGACCCGCTGTACTCCATGATCCCCACGGGTCTCACCGGCCACACCACCGTCTACTTCGACAACTTCGGCGACCCCGACGCCGAGCAGGCCGCCAAGATCCTCGAAGAGGCCGGCATCGACGAGAAGGTGCCGCTGACCTTCTGGTACACCACCGACCGCTACGGCTCCGAGACCGCCGTGGTCTTCAAGGAGCTCAAGCGGCAGCTGGAGGCGTCCGGGCTGTTCGAGATCACCCTGAAGAGCCGGCCGTGGAAGACCTACGTCGGGGGCTACCAGAAGGGCGAGTACGCGGTGTTCGGCCGTGGCTGGTCCCCCGACTTCCCCGACCCGGACAACTTCATCGCCCCGTTCGTCGGCGACGAGAACGCCCTCGGCACGCCCTACGCGGCGCCCGAGATCACCGGCACCCTGCTGCCGCGCTCACGCCGCGAGAGCGACCGCGGGCAGGTCAAGCGGGACTTCGAGGAGGCCCAGCGGCACCTCGTCGACGACGCGCGGCTCCTGCCGCTGTGGCAGGGCAAGCAGTACGTCGCCGCGAACGAGGACATCTCCGGCGGGGCCCAGGCCCTCGACCCGTCCTCGATCATGATGATGTGGCAGCTTTCCCGGAAGACGAGCTGGTAGACCGCCCGGCACCGGCCTGGCCGGGCCGGGGCGCCGGCGGGTGTGCGGTACGGGGCGCCGTTGTCAGTGGGCGCCTGTAGGTTCTGAGTACTGGAAGTCCTGGTAACTCTGGAACCGACCGCACACCGTGAGGAAGTTGACGTGACCGACACCGCCATGCTGCCCGAGTCCTGGCGCGGGGTCCTGGGCGACGAGCTCCAGCAGCCCTACTTCAAGGAGCTGACGGAGTTCGTCGAGGAGGAGCGCGCGAACGGTCCCGTGTACCCGCCCCGCGAGGAGGTGTTCGCCGCGCTCGAGGCCACCCCCTTCGACGAGGTGAAGGTCCTCGTCCTCGGCCAGGACCCGTACCACGGCGAGGGCCAGGGCCACGGCCTGTGCTTCTCGGTGAGGCCCGGTGTGAAGACCCCGCCCTCCCTGCGGAACATCTACAAGGAGATGCAGGCGGAGCTCGGTCTGCCCGTCCCGGACAACGGCTACCTCATGCCGTGGGCCGAGCAGGGCGTCCTGCTGCTCAACGCGGTGCTCACGGTCCGCGCAGGTGAGGCCAACTCCCACAAGGGCAAGGGCTGGGAGAAGTTCACCGACGCGGTGATCCGCGCGGTTTCCGGGCGGCCCGACCCGGCGGTGTTCGTGCTGTGGGGCAACTACGCGCAGAAGAAGCTCCCCCTGATCGACGAGTCCCGGCACGTCGTGGTGAAGGGCGCCCACCCCTCCCCGCTGTCCGCGAAGAAGTTCTTCGGCTCGCACCCCTTCACCCAGATCGACGAGGCCGTCGCCGCGCAGGGCCACGCCGCGATCGACTGGCGCATCCCGAACCTCGGCTGACCCGCACCGCCCCGGGCCGGTCCCGTACCGCGCCCGGGGCGGTACCGGCGTGCCGTACGGGCGCCGTACGGGCCCGCCTGGCCGGGATCGGAGGGCGCTGCGGTTAGCGTTCGGAGCGTCGAGCGTGTCCGGCGCGATCCGTGCGGAGCGGCGTCGGGACCTGGGAACCTGCGAAGGGCGGCCTGGTGGCGGAGCGACAGGAACAGGCGGCGCCGGACGCCGTGATGACCCGGATCGGCCAAGGGGTCATGCTGCATCACGCGGGCGACCGGGAGGAGGCCCGCGGGCGCTTCCTCGCCCTGTGGGCCGAGATCGGCCAGGACGGCGACCCCCTGCACCGCTGCACCCTCGCCCACTACATGGCCGACACCCAGGACGACCCCGACGCGGAACTGGCCTGGGACCTGCGGGCCCTCACGGCGGCCGAGGAGCTGACGGGCGACCGGCTGGCCGCCCACGAGGGCGCCCCCGCGGTCCGCGCCCTCTACCCCTCCCTGCACCTCAACCTGGCCGCCGACTACGTCCGGCTCGACCGGCCCGACGCCGCCCGCACCCACCTCCGCCGCGCCCGCACCGCGGCGGAGTGCCTGGCCGACGACGGCTACGGGGAGGGCGTCCGCGCCGCGATCGGCCGTCTGGAGCGGCGGCTGGCACGGGAGGGCGGGGAGGAGCCGCCGGGGGAGCCGTGGGGAGCGCCGCGACGGCCGTAGGTCGTGCTTCGCCCCGGGGACGCCGGGCACCGGAGCTCCGGGCCTCCCGCACAAGGGGAGGTCCGCATTACGCCTTGGACGACCACGCCCCCACCGACCGGGCCTCCCGCGCGAGCGGTGGTCTCAGCGTCCGTACGCCTGCTCGCACACCCTCGCCTCCGGGCTGTCCGCGCGCCAGCCGCCGTACTTTCTGCCGAGCGCGCAGACGTCGGTGTTCTCCCGGACGGACTCCGAGACGTCCGACAGTTCCATGGGCGGTAAGGCCGGGCGGGGGCGGTGGGGCTTGTTCGCGTGGGGCTGCGGGTGCGTGCGGCCGGGGCCACGGGTACGCGGGGCCGCAGGAGGCCCGGCGGGTGTGTTCCGGGCCGCGGCGGGAGGCCCGGCGGCGGGTACGCGCGGCGCGGGCGACGGGGGTGGCGTCGGCGGACGGCGGCCTGCCAGCTCCAGTGCCTCACGGGCCGGGGCCTGGACGATCTGCGGCCCGGGGTGACCGTCCGGGCGGGGCGACGCGGGCTGGGCCGGTGTCGCCGCAGGGCCGGGCGCCACGGGGCGCTGGACCGTCACACAGCCGGTGAGGGCCGAGACAGCCACGGTGACCAGGAGCGTTGCGGTGGTCGTCGTTCGATGCACCCGCGCAACTCTGGTGGCTCCGCCGCCTCCCGGGACGGCGGACAGGCGCAGGATGCCCCGCACGGGTGATCTCCGGCCCCGTACGGAGGGCGCGGGCACCCGCCGGGTGACGCGGCGCGTGCGTTCCGGGCGCCGCGACGCCGCGGAGATCCGTCAGGAGGGCCCTAGAAGCCGGTGGAGCCGTCGATGCGCTCGCGCAGGAGGTCCGCGTGGCCGTTGTGCCGGGCGTACTCCTCGATCATGTGGGTGTAGATCCAGCGCAGGCTGGGCACGTCGCCGTGCCGTGTGCGGCCCTTGGACAGGTCGTCCAGGCCGAACCCGGCCGCGTTGCGCCGGGCCACCTCCAGCTCGCCCCGCCAGGTGGCGTGCGCCTCCTGCCAGGTGTCCGCCTCGGTGGGATGGAACTCGCCGTCGGGGTCCTCGTCGCTGAAGTAGATCGGCCCGGGGGAGTCGTCCGTCAGCACGTGGCGGAACCAGATCCGCTCCACGTCCGCCATGTGCCGCACCAGCCCCATCAGGGTCAGCCCGGACGGCGGCACCGACGCCGTGCGCAACTGCTCGTCGGTGAGTCCCGCGCACTTGCGGGCGAGGGTGGCACGGTGGAAGTCCAGCCAGCCCTCCAGCATCGTGCGTTCGTCGGCGGCCGGGGCGGGCAGGTCGCGGATGCTCGTCATGCTGCCCATCGTCAGCCGGCCGGCCGCCCCGCCACCAGCCGTTTTCACGCCCCCGGCGTGTCGTCGACCGGGGCACACCGCCGTATGCTGCCCGGCAGGGCGGGCACGTCAGGCAAGCGTCTAAGGAGTACCTCGTGAAGGTCGGCTGCATCGGACTCGGCGACATCGCGCAGAAGGCGTATCTGCCGGTGCTCGGGGCGCAGCCCGGGATCGAGCTGCACCTCCAGACGCGCACCCCGGCCACCCTCGACCAGGTCGGCGACAGCCTGCACCTGTCCGCCGGGCAGCGGCACCGCGACCTCGACGCGCTGATCGCCGAGGGCCTCGACGCCGCGTTCGTGCACGCGCCCACGACCGTGCACCCCGAGATCGTCACCCGGCTGCTCCAGGCGGGCGTACCGACGTACGTCGACAAGCCGCTCGCCTACGAACTCGCCGACTCCGAGCGGCTGGTCGCTCTCGCGGAGGAGCGCGGTGTGTCGCTCGCGGTCGGTTTCAACCGGCGCTGCGCGCCCGCCTACGAGCAGTGCGCGGACCATCCGCGCGAGCTGATCCTGATGCAGAAGAACCGTGTCGGGCTGCCCGAGGAACCGCGCTCGATGGTCCTCGACGACTTCATCCACGTCGTGGACACCCTGCGCTTCCTGGCGCCCGGCCCCGTCGACGACGTCACGGTCCGCGCGCGCGTGCGGGACGGGCTGCTGCACCACGTCGTGCTCCAGCTCGCCGGGGACGGCTTCACCGCGCTCGGCGTGATGAACCGGCTCAGCGGCTCCAACGAGGAGATCCTGGAGGTCTCCGGGCAGGACACCAAGCGCCAGGTGCTGAACCTGGCCGAGGTGATCGACCACAAGGGCCAGCCGACCGTGCGGCGGCGCGGCGACTGGGTGCCGGTGGCCCGCCAGCGGGGCATCGAGCAGGCGGTGCTGGGCTTCCTGGGCGCCGTCCGCGAGGGCCGGGTGCTCAGCGCACGGGACGCGCTGGCCACTCACGAGCTGTGCGAGCGGGTCGTGCGCGCGGTTCAGGAGCGTTCCGCCGCGGGCGCCTGAGCACCGCCCTGACCCCCTCCGCGCCGCACAGCGCGGCCAGCACCAGCAGGGCCGCGTACACCGGCCAGTCGCCGTAGCGGACGTACGGCGTGGTGCCGGAGGCCAGTGGCACGTCGTAGACCCGGCCGGCCGCCGTGTCGGTGCCGAGCCACGAGCCGGCCCGGGCGCCGTCCGGCCCGTACACGGCGGACACGCCGGTCAGCGTCGCGTGGACCATCGGCCGGCCGGTCTCGGCCGCGCGCAGCGCGGCCAGCGAGGCGTGCTGCCCGGGTGCCCAGCTCTGCTGGAACGTCGACGTGGCGGACTGGGCGACCAGCACTTGGGCACCGTCCTCGGTGAGCGCCCGGCTCATGTCGGGGAAGGCCGACTCGAAGCAGACCATCGGGCCGACGCGCAGGCCGCCCACGTCCATCACGACCTGTTCGGTGCCGCGCCGCCGGTCCTCGCCCGCCGCCTCGCCGACGGAGGTGGCCCAGCCGAGCACGGACCGGAAGGGCACGTACTCGCCGAAGGGCACCAGGCGCATCTTGTCGTAGCGGTCGCCGGTGAGGCCGTCGGGGCCGACCAGGACAGAGCTCTTGTAGATGCCGGGCCGGTCGGAGCGGCGCGCGTCCACGTTGACGAGTATCCCGGCGCCCGTCGCCCGGGACAGCGCCGCGATCCGGCGGGCCAGGTCGGGCCGGTCGCGCAGGTCGAAGCCGACGCTGCTCTCGCCCCACACGATCAGATCGGGGCGCTGGCCGACGAGGGCCCGGGTGAGCTGTTCCTCGCGGTCGAAGCGGCGGTCGGGGCTGCCGGCGCCCTGGATCACACCGGGCTGGACCACGGCGATCCTGACGCGGCCGTCGGTGTCCGGACGGGGCGCCCACAGCCAGGCGGCCGAGGTGACGGCGGCCGTGACGAGCAGCGCGGCGAGCGCGGGCAGCCGGGCCGCGCGGTTCACGACCAGCACGGCGACGGCCGTGTTCACCGCCACCAGCAGCAGGCTCAGCAGCCATACCCCGCCGACCGACGCGAGCCGCAGCGCGGGGGTCACCTGCCACTGGCTGGCGCCGAGCATGCCCCACGGGCCGCCCAGCCCCTCCCAGGAGCGCACCAGCTCCACCGCCAGCCACGCCGAGGGCAGCACGAGCAGCGCGCCGGTGATCCGGCCGGGCCCCGGTGTGCCCGCCAGGAAGCGGCGCACCAGCAGGCCCCAGGGGGCCCAGAGCGCGCCGAGCAGGGCCGCGACGACGAAGGTGAACACATGCAGGTTCGGCACCAGCCAGTGGTGCACCGCCAGCATGAAGCCGAACCCGCCGGACCAGCCGTCGTACGCCGCTCTGCGCGCGGTCGGCGCGTCGCGGGCCAGCAGGATCCACGGCACCAGCGCCACGGGGGCGAACCACCACAGGGCCGGGGCCGGGAAGGCGAGCATGGGCAGCGCCCCGGCGAGCGCCGCCAGCAGCGACCTCCGCCACGGGGAGGTGAGCCAGTGCCCGAACGTCCTCATACGACGCCTCCCTACCCCGTGGCCTCCAGTGTCACGCGCCCGACGATCTCGGTACAGGGCGCGCGGCCGGAGAAGCGCCCCGTGACGAGGCCCGGTCCGACCGGGTCAGTTGATCACAGGAGTCCCGGCGCGGTCCGTCAGGCGCCGCCATTTCTCGTGCACGACCACCTCGCGCAGCCGCCAGCCGTCGTACGTCCGGACCAGCGCGAACGCGTACCGGCCGCCGCACACGAAGTCGGGCACGGCCGGCCCCTCGCCGAGCGTGCTCATGGGGTTGATGTAGTCGGCCTGCACGAGGGCGGTGTCGCCGGTCTCGCGCTCCAGGATCCCGAACCGCACCCGGCGGTTGACGATCAGATGCTGGCGCATCGGGAACGTCCGCATCGTCCGCGCCAGCCATCCGGCGACGTCCGCCGCGTGCCCCTCGATCCCGCCGGCCGACCGGTAGTCGGCCCGCCCACCCGGCGCGAACAGCGCACGGTACGCCTCCCAGTCGCCGTCGTCCACGGCCACCGCGTAGTCGGTGACGACCTCGTCCACGGCCATCCGGTCCATCACGGTCGCAAGCTCCACACGCTGCGTCATCGGCTCAGTGTCGGGGGTGGCGGGCGGGGAGCCAAGGGGAGTGCGGGGGGATGTTGGACGAGCGTGGTGCGGCGCGCGGCCGGACGGCGGGTGACGCCCCGGGCGCGCGGCGCGAAATTCGGTGGCTGTGCGAGGTGTGCCGCGGCAAGGCTGGGCCCGTGAACGAACGACAACCGCTCGGCGTGGTGGAGACCGCGCCGCAGACCGCCGCCGCGCCGAGATTCCAGGTCCGCGCCCGCCACACCGACACCACGATCACCGTCTACCAGGCCTACCGCCCCGGAATCGGCCGCCCGGCCGCCCGCGACGGCCGCTTCCCGTCCTCCTGGAAGCGCGACCGGATGACCTGGATCAAGCCGTCCTTCCTGTGGATGATGTACCGCTGCGGCTGGGGTGTGAAGGAGGGGCAGGAGACCGTTCTCGCCGTGGAGATCAGCCGGGACGGCTTCGAGTGGGCGCTGCGCAACGCGTGTCTGTCGCACTACGTGCCCGAGCTGTACACCGACCAGGCCGCGTGGAAGCGGCGGTTGCAGCGGTCGCCGGCGCGGGTGCAGTGGGATCCGGAGCGGGATCTGCGGCTTCGGCCGCTGCCGTACCGGTCGTTGCAGCTGGGCCTCGCGGGGGAGGCGACCGAGCGCTACGCGGACGAGTGGATCGTGGGCATCGAGGACGTCACGCCGCTGGCGAAGGAGATCCATGAGCTGGTGCGTGCCGGTGAGCTGGAGGCCGCGGAGGCGTTGTTGCCCCGGGAGCGGGCCTACCCGTTGAGCGAGGACGTGGTCGGCCATCTGCGGAGGTGAGGCGCGTCGGAGGCCTCAGGCGGCCCTGACCACCTCGCCGCGTACCGCCTCGGCCCATTGGACCACCAACAGCTCGTACTCCGAGCGCTGTTGGGCCGTCAGCTTGCCGCCCGCGCGTCTCCACAGCGCGCGGATCCGCTCATTGACCTCGTCGGCGGAGCGCACGGAACCAAGGGCCTCGGAATCGGGGGACATGCGGGCCAGCCTAGGGGCAAGCACTGACACAGCGCTACCGGACGGCTACGGGAAGGAACGGTATCGGCCGTGACGGCTGTCCGGTACTGACCGCTCGATCAGTTCGGCCGGCTCGGGTGGGACCCGTCCGGCCAGGTGTTATGTGGTGCCGGGGGAAGCGAGCCAGGGACGCGAACGCGCCATGGATTCGTGCGGGGGGAGAGATCCCGGACTGTGTCAGGTGCCGATGTTCCTCAGGGCCTCGCGGACCGTCAGCGGGGCGAAGCGGGCGCGTTCGCGCGTGACGAAGGCGCGGACGGCGTCGGGGTCCGTCCTGGCGTACTCGCGCAGAGCCCAGCCGATCGCCTTGCGGATGAAGAAGTCGGGGTGGCCGGACTGGCGGAGGCAGTAGGCGAAGAGGCGGTCGGGGTCCGTGCGGCCCTTGTGGCGGAGCTGGTGGAGCAAAGCGGTCCGGGCGATCCACAGATCGTCGTCGGCGATCCAGGCGTCCATCTCCGCGCCGAGCGCCGGGTCGGCCGCGACCAGCGCCCCGACCACATGCGCGGCCAGCAGGTCGACGGTGTCCCACCAGGGGACCGTGACGATCAGGTGCCGGGCGACCGGGAGGAAGTCCGAGGAGCAGCGGCTCACGTACCGGCGCAGATAGTCGACCGCGAAGTAGTGGTACTCCCGTTCCGGCAGCTCCCAGCAGCGCAGGGCCACGGCCGTCAGATCGGGTTCGGCGGGCCGGGCGGTGCCCGCCGTGACCGTGCGCGACAGGGTGCGGCGCAGGGGTGTGGGCAGGCCCAGGAAGGGCGCCACGTCCTTCATGTACGCGCGCATGGCCGCCGCCCGCTCGGGGTCGGCGGCGCCGGGGTAGACGTCGGTGAGCCGTGCCAGCAGGGTGTCGGCCAGCGCACTGTCCGGGACCGCTACGGGGCCGGTACCTGTGACGGTCATGAGACGAACCATACGGCGATCACACACGTTCGTCGGTTAGTGTCACCGGATGCCGCTCGATGCCACCACCCGCTCTGGGGGCACCGCCGTCGTCGCCGCCCTCGCCGTTCCGGAACCCGTCGCGGTCCCCGCCGTCGGCCTCGCGGGGCGCTGCACACGCCTGCTGCTCTCTCCCTGGTCCCGTTTCTCGCTGCTCGTGGCGCTGCTCGCGGGCGCCGCCACGACCGTGCTGGTGTTCGAGCCGCAGCGGCTGCTGGCCGACGGATGGCCACCACATCTCGGCGGCGCGGCGGCGGCCCTCGTCTTCGCGGTGGCGTACGGACTGTGCACCGTGGCGTTCGTGCCCCGGCCGCTGCTGAATCTCGCCGCGGGCGCCCTGTTCGGCTCGCAGCTGGGGCTGGGCGCGGCCGTGGCGGGCACCGTGCTGGGGGCCGGGCTCTCCTTCGGTCTGGGGCGGATCCTCGGCCAGGACGCGTTGCGGCCGCTGCTGCGGGGGCGGCTGCTGACCGCCGCGGACGGGCAGCTCAGCCGACACGGGTTCCGCTCGATGCTCGCGGTGCGGCTGTTCCCAGGGGTGCCGTTCCAGGCGGCGAACTACTGCGCCGCGATCTCCCGGATGGGCTGGCTGCCGTTCCTGCTGGCGACGGCGCTCGGGGCGATCCCGAACACCGCCGCCTACGTCGTCGCGGGGGCCCGGGCCTCCACGCCGACCTCGCCCGCCTTCCTGATCGCGATGGCCTGCATCGCCCTGCCCGCGCTGGCAGGCGCGGTGGTGGCCTGGCGCAAGCGGCACCACCTGCGCGGGCGCTGAGGGCTCGGAGGCGCCACCTGCGCGGGCGCTGAGGACTCAGACGGCCTCCAGGATCATCGCGTTGGCCAGGCCGCCCGCCTCGCACATCGTCTGGAGCCCGTAGCGGGCGCCGCGCTCGCGCATGGCGTGCGCGAGGGTCGTGGTCAGCCGGGTGCCGCTGGCGCCGAGGGGATGGCCGAGGGCGATGGCCCCGCCGTGCACGTTGACCCTCGCGAGATCGGCGCCGGTCTCCTGCTGCCAGGCCAGGACGACACTGGAGAAGGCCTCGTTGACCTCGAACAGGTCGATGTCGTCGAGGGACAGCCCGGCCCGCCGCAGCACCTTCTCCGTCGCCGGGACCACACCGGTGAGCATCAGCAGCGGGTCGGATCCGGTGACCGCGAAGCTGTGCAGCCGGGCGAGCGGGCGAAGACTGAGACGTGCCGCGGTCTCGCCCGAGGTGATCAGGACGGCCGAGGCGCCGTCGTTGACCGGGCTGGCGTTGCCCGCGGTGACGTTCCACTCGATCTGCGGGAAGCGCTCGGCGAAGCCGGGGTCCTCGTAGGCGGGCCGCAGCCCCGCGAGGATCTCCGGGGTGGTCCCGGGCCGTACGCACTCGTCGCGCGAGACGCCGTGCAGGGGTGCCACCTCGGCGTCGAAGAGGCCCTGGTCCCAGGCCGCCGCCGCCCGCCGGTGCGAGGAGACGGCGAAGGCGTCCATCCGCTCACGGGTCAGCGACCACTTGGCGGCGATCAGTTCGGCGCTGATGCCCTGCGGGACCAGGCCCTCGGGGTAGCGCTCGGCCACGCCGGGGCCGAAGGGGTCGGCGCCGGGCGGCACGTTGGACCACATCGGCACCCGGCTCATCGACTCCACCCCGCACGCGACGACCAGGTCGTACGCGCCGGAGATGACGCCCTGCGCGGCGAAGTGCACGGCCTGCTGCGAGGAGCCGCACTGGCGGTCGACGGTGGTCGCGGGGACCGTCTCGGGGAAGCCGGCCGACAGCACCGCGTACCGCGTGGTGTTCATGGCCTGCTCGCCGACCTGGTCGACGGTGCCGCCGATCACGTCGTCGACGAGCGCGGGGTCGACGCCGGAGCGTTCGACGAGGGTGCGCAGGGTGTGGGCGAGGAGTTCGACGGGGTGGACCTGGGCGAGGGAGCCGTTGGGCTTCCCCTTGCCGATGGGGGTGCGTACGGCTTCGACGATCACTGCGTCACGCATCTGCGTGGCCTCCTGTGAGGGCAGGGGCGGCCGGTCGGTGCCGCCGCGGTGGGGTGCGGCGACCGGCGCGATTACCAGTGAGTAGGAAATCTGGACTCACTCTAGTCGTGAGAGTTGGAAAAACAAACCCATTCGGTTGGGAAATCAAACCCTCGCCTAGGATGGGGCGCATGGCCGCCACCAAGGACCCGCGCCCCTGCTCGATCGCCGACACCCTGGCGCTCGTCGGCGAGAAGTACTCCCTGCTCGTGCTCCGCGAGGTCTGCCTGGGCAACGGGCGCTTCGATCAGCTGGTGCGCAACATCGGCGCCCCGCGCGATGTGCTGGCCACCCGTCTGCGCCGCCTCGTGGACGCCGGCGTCCTCACCAAGCGCGTCTACAGCGAGCGGCCGCAGCGCTTCGAGTACCGGGCGACACCGGCCGGGCTGGAGCTGGAACCGGTCCTGATGACCCTCAAGGAGTGGGGTGACCGCCATCTGCGCGGCGAGGACGACCGCCCGATGGTGATCGAGCACGACTGCGGCAACGAACTCGTCCCCGTCGTCACCTGCCGGGCCTGCGGCGGTGAGGTCCGCCACGAGGACCTCACCGCCCACCCCCAGAGCCCCGGCTGGACCGTCTCGGGCCCCACGGCGGCCTGACGGCGGGCCACCGGTCCACGGTTCCGAAGGCTCCACGGCGGCCTGAGGCCCGCCGCGCTCCGGCCGCCTACCTCGACCGCCCTACAGCGGCCGCAACCCGTGCAGAAAGCCGCGTACCGCGCGAGCGAAGGCCTCCGGCGCCTCCAGGTTGCTCATATGGCCCACGCCGGGCAGCACCACCAGCCGCGCACCCGCGATCGCGTCCCGGAACGCCCGTGCCACGCCCAGCGGTGACCGCGCGTCCCGCTCGCCCCAGACGAGCAGCGTGGGCACGGCGATCTCCGGCAGCAGGTCGCGCTGGTCGGTCTCGGCCATCAGGAGCAGCTGCGCGCCCATGGTCGTGGGGCGCACGTCCCGGGCCATGGCGTCGAGCAGCGGCAGGAACGCCGTCGGCGGGTCACCCGCGAACAGCCCCGGCAGCGTGGGATCGAACTCCTCCGGCGCCGCCGCGAGCATCCGCCGCACGCCCTCGACCCGGGCCTCGACCTCCTCCGGCGGAAGCGAGCCCTTCCAGCCCGCGTAGGTGTCGACCAGGATCAGTGTCCGCACCAGCTCCGGGTGGTGCCGGTACAGCTCCAGGGCGACCGTGCCGCCCCAGGACAGCCCGGCGACATGGGCCGGGCCGAGAGCCACGTCCTCGATCACCGCGGCGAGACTGCGGGCGAAGCCGGCGAGGGTGAAGTCCGGCGGCAGATCCGAGGACCGTCCGGCGCCCGGCTCGTCCCAGGACACCACCGTGAACTCGTCCGACAGCGCGGCGGTCTGCGGCTCCCACATCCGCCCGTCCGCTCCGGCGCCGTGCACCAGCACCAGCGGCGGACCGTGGCCCACGCGCGTGTAGGCCACGTCGACTCCCCGCACCGGCACGGTCACCGTCGCCATGAGTCCAGGCTAGGCGCGCCCGCCGGTCCCGTCCCGGGGAGAGAGGTCGCGCTCACCAAGGGCCCCCGCCGTCCGGGCCGAGGAGGCGGCCGTCGCGGAAGGCGCGCGGTACTGGACCGCAAGAGCTTTCCGTCGTGCGACGCGGGTGCCGTCCAGACGAGCGTCGACACCCCGGTCCGCTCGTCCGACGATCATCTCGACGGCCCCAGGTCATGGCCCTCTCCCGGAGGACGCTACGCTGCCCCTCAACACACCAGACCCGCGCGCGCGGGCTCGGCGTGTCCGACGCCCGTAGCACGATCGGCACTTGGACTCCGTAACTTCATGTCTTGGTTCGAATCACTCATCCTCGGACTCGTCCAGGGGCTGACCGAGTTCCTCCCCGTGTCCTCCAGCGCGCATCTGCGGCTGACCGCAGCCTTCTCCGGCTGGGAGGACCCCGGAGCGGCCTTCACGGCGATCACCCAGATCGGCACGGAGGCGGCGGTGCTGATCTACTTCCGCAAGGACATCGGCCGCATCCTGTCGGCGTGGTCGCGCTCACTGTTCGACAAGGAGATGCGCAAGGACCACGACGCCCAGATGGGCTGGCTGGTGATCGTCGGCTCGATCCCGATCGGTGTGCTCGGCGTCACGCTCAAGGAGCAGATCGAGGGACCCTTCCGTGATCTGCGGGTCACCGCGACGATGCTGATCGTCGTCGGCATCGTCATCGGCGTCGCCGACCGGCTCGCCGCGCGCGACGAGGAAGGCGGCAAGCACCGGGCCGCGCGGCCCCGCAAGACCCTGACGGACCTCGGCGTCCGCGACGGCCTGATCTTCGGTCTCTGCCAGGCCTGCGCCCTGATCCCCGGCGTCTCCCGCTCCGGCGCCACCATCAGCGGCGGCCTCTTCATGGGCTACCAGCGCGAGGCCGCGGCCCGCTACTCCTTCCTGCTCGCCATCCCGGCGGTGCTCGCCTCCGGCACGTTCGAGCTGAAGGACGCCATGGAGGGCGGCCACGTCTCCTGGGGTCCGACGATCTTCGCCACGATCATCGCCTTCGCCACCGGGTACGCGGTGATCGCCTGGTTCATGAAGTACATCTCCACCAAGAGCTTCATGCCGTTCGTCTGGTACCGCGTCATCCTCGGTGTGGTGCTGATCGGCCTCGTCGTCACGGGCGTCCTGAGCCCCCACGCGGCGGAGTCGGCGGGCTAGCACCCGGCCGACGCGCCTCCTCCCAGAAGCCTCCCCGGCAGCGTGCCGCGGGAGGCTTCGCCGTCGTAGGGAAAATCGTTCGACGCCGGACCCAGGCCCGGCGCGAGCCGGCGGTCGCGCGGCCCGGGGACACCGTCTCCATGACGGTCGAGCCCGGCCGTGACGTGCCGCTGGAGGCGGGGCTCGGCTTCGCCATCCGCGAGGGCGGCCGGACCGTGGGGGCGGGGACGGTGACCGCCCTGCGGTGAGGTGAGGGGGGACCGCGGGCCGGGTGCGGCCGGTCGCGCGGTTCCCCGCGCTCCTGAGGAGCGCGGGTCGCGGGCAGAATGGAGCGGTGAACGAAGCCCTCCCCGTCTCCCGCGCCGTCGACCACGGCACGGCCAAGCTGATGCCCGACGTCGACCGTGAGCGTGCCTGGCTGCTCACGGTCGACGGGGCACCCCAGTCCTACGTGGACCTGGACGAGCCGACCCATCTGGAGTTCGAGTACGCGCGGCGGCTGGGGCATGTCCTGGACACCGTCGCGCCGGCGGGGCGGGCGCTGGACGTCCTGCATCTCGGCGGAGGGGCACTCACGCTGCCCCGGTACCTCGTGGCGACCCGGCCGGGCTCGCGGCAGGACGTGGTGGAGGCCGACCGGGGGCTGCTGGACCTGGTCGCCGAGCATCTGCCGCTGCCGCCCGACGCCGGTGTCACCACCCACGCCGAGGACGCCCGGGCCTTTCTGGCCGGAGCCCCGGCGGACTCCGCGGACGTGATCGTCGCCGACGTGTTCGGCGGCTCCCGTGTGCCCGCGCATCTGACCAGCCTCGGGTACGCCCGCGAGGCGGAGCGCGTGCTGCGCGAGGACGGCGTCTATCTGGCCAACCTGGCGGACGGGGCGCCGTTCGCGTTCCTGCGGTCCCAGCTGGCCACGCTCGGCGCGGTGTTCGAGGAGCTGGTGATGATCGCCGAACCCGGCGTGCTGCGCGGGCGGCGGTTCGGCAACGCCGTGCTGGTCGCCTCGCACGAGCCGGTCGACACGGCCTCCCTGGCCCGGCTCACCGCAGGCGACGCGTTCGCGGCGAGGGTGGAACAGGGGGCCGCGCTGAGGGAGTTCACCGGGAACGCGCGGCCGGTCAGGGACGAGGACGCCGTGCCCTCACCCGTGCCCCCCGACGGGGCATTCGGCATCGGCTGAGCCGTTCGCGCCCGCGGTCGCCGGCCCTGTGGCGATCTCCTTGGTACGGCGGCGCAGTCGGCGTACGTCCGGTACGAGCAGGACCAGCGCGGTGACCGTGAAGACCGTCACGGCGCAGCCCCACAGTGCCTCGGTGCGGCCGAAGGCGTCCTCCGCCGGACCGGCCAGCGCGACCGCCAGCGGTGTCAGGGCGACCGAGCCGAACCAGTCGTAGGCGGAGACGCGGGAGAGCTTGTTCTCGGGGATCTCCTGGTGCAGCGCGGTCATCCAGGAGACGCCGAAGACCTCCAGGGTCACGCCCGTCACGAACATCACCGCGCACAGCACCCCGATCGGCACCGGCACGGCGAGCGCGGCGGAGGGCAGGGCGAGCGGGAAGACGCACAGGGTGCCCGCGAGCAGCAGCCGACGGGGCTTCCAGCGGGTCATCAGCAGGGCGCCCGCCACCGTGCCCGCCCCGAAGAACCCCAGGGCCAGGCCCCAGGGGCCCGCCCCGCCGAGATGGTCGCGGGAGACGAGCGGGCCGTAGACCGCGTCGGCGGCGCCGACGACCGCGCCGACGATCGAGAACTGCACGACGACGGCCCACAGCCAGGGCCGCCCGACGAACTCCTGCCAGCCCTCCCGCAGATCGGCGAGCATTCCCCCGCCGGGCTCGCGCGGGGCGATGTGCCCGACGTCGAGCAGGGCGCGCATCGCCCCGGCGACGGCGAACGCGGCGGCGTCGGCGGCCAGCACCCAGCCGGGCCCGACCACGGCGACCATCGCGCCGCCGAGCGCGGCACCGCCGACCGCCGCGCCCTGCATCGCCATCCGGAACACGGCGAACGCGCGGCTCGCCTGCGCCCCGGACACCGAGGACAGCAGCATGCCCTCGGCCGCGGGGCCGAAGAACGCCTGCCCGGTGCCGCCGAGCGCGGTGAGCAGCATCATCTGCCACAGCAGCGGCTCACCGGTCAGCACCAGCACGGCGAACAGGCCCTGGGAGACACAGTTGAGTGCGTTGGCCGCGACCATCACCCGGTGCCGGGGGACCCGGTCCGCGACCGCGCCGCCGATCAGCAGGAACAGCACCAGCGGCAGGGTGCGGGCCGCTGCCACCAGGCCCACGTCGCCGCCGTCGCCGCCGTTCTCCAGGACCGCGAACGCGGCGGCGATCAGGGCTCCGTGGCCGCCGAGGTTGGTGACGAAGGCGGCGGCGGTCAGCAGGCTGTAGTTGCGCCCGGCCCAGTCGGGTCTGCGCAGGTGGCGGCCGGGGCGGGGGGAGACGGCGGAGTTCACCGGCCGACTATCCCCGCCCGGGCCCGCGTTTGCCAAACCGAGTGTCCGACGAGGGGAGGGCCGGGCGCCCTGCCCTCACGAGGGCGCCCTCGGGTCTCCGCGCGGGCGGACGTTCGGGTCTCCGCGCGGGCGGACGCTCGGGTCTCCGTCGCGCCGCCGCGCGGGCGGCCGCCGCGGCCGCCTTCCCCTCCCCGCGTGAGCGGACCGTTCAGCTGGCCGTCGCCTCGCCGTGCAGCCGGACCGTGCTGAGGATCTTCATGATCGTCTCCTTCGGCACCTCGCCCTTCACACCCTTGGCACCGTAGAAGTTCCAGGCCACATAGGCGCCGTCGGCGTTCTTGAAGCCGAAGGTGGCCGCCTTGCCGTCGCTGGCGCACTTGCCCTTCTGCGGGGTGTTTGTGGACTGCGCCCAGGCCAGGCTGCCCTTGATGCCGGAGGCGGTGGTGTAGGCCGTGGCCTTCTTGTCGAAGGTGAGGCTCTTCTTGTCGGGCTGGGTGTAGCCGCCGTAGACCCACCAGGGGACCTGGTTGACCGCGACCTCGTCGGTGTTCTTGGCGCCGTCGGCACCCTTGCTGCCGACGGCGGCCAGGGCCGTGTCCTCGGTGCGGCCGTCCTTGTTGTCGTCGGTCGTGCACCACTTGGACTTGTAGAAGGCGGGCGCCGACATCACGATCAGCGGCTTGGCCGAGTCGGACTTGTCGTCCTCGAAGCCGATCGTCAGGGTCGGGGACTCCACCTCCCAGTCGGCCGGCACGTCGAAGGCGATGCCCCACTTGGGGTTCACCACGACCTTCCAGCCCGCGACGGTCGGCTCGAGGGTCTCGGTGCCGCGCGGGTTGTCGTCCGACCCGCTCTCCGAGGCGCTCGGCTCGGCGGACTCCGTGGGCGACGGGCTCGTCGTCTTCTTGCCCTTGTCACCGCCGTCCGCGGTGTCGTCCTTGTCGCCGCCGAGCACCAGGAAGCCGGTCACCGCGGCCGTCGCCACCACGGCGGCCGCCGCGATGATCGCCACCAGCCTGGTCCGGTTCCCGCCACCGCCGCCCCCGCCGGGCTGCGGCTGGGGCATGCCGACCGTCTGGGGCTGGGCCCACTGCGGCTGCTGCGCGTACGGGTTGGGCTGCTGGTAGCCGGGCTGCTGATACGGATTCGGCTGCTGGTACCCCGGCTGCTGGTACGGGTTGTTCGTCTGCGGGTTCTGCTCGCCCCCGGGCGGCTGCTCTCCTGGCCACATGTGCCGTAACCCTAGTGCCGCCCCGGACACGATTCGGTCACTGCCCCTTGTCAGGGACGTACCAACAGGGGAGACCGGCGGTGCGGAGCCGCGCCGGGGATGCCGTACGGGTGGGGCGGGGGTGCGGTACGCGCGCGGCCGGGATGTCGCACGAGCGCGGCGGGGCCCGTGCCGGGCGCGTGGCCGAAAGAGAGGTGAAGGCGACACCCGAGGCGTCTGGCCACCTCGGCTACTCGTGGGTAACATCCTCGCCATGAGCGCAGATCAGATGTCCATCGGCGAGCTGCTCGCCGCCACGGTGCCGATGGTTCGCACCCTGAACCTCGAGTACCTGGAGACCACTCCGGAGAAGGCCGTGCTGGCCCTGCCGGACCAGAGCGAGTACCGCAACCACGTCGGTGGTCCGCACGCGGGCGCGATGTTCACCCTCGGCGAGTCGGCGAGCGGCGCGATCGTGCTCGCGGCCTTCGGTGACCAGCTCTCCCGCGCCGTGCCGCTCCCGGTGCACGCCGACATCGCCTTCAAGAAGATCGCGCTCGGCCCGGTCAAGGCCACCGCCACGCTCGGCCGGCCCATCGCCGACGTCGTCGCGGAGCTGGACGAGGGCAAGCGCCCCGAGTTCCCGGTGACCGTCGCCATCCAGCGTGAGGACGGCGCCGTGACCAGCGAGATGACCGTCGTGTGGACCCTGCGGCCCAACGGCTGAGCACGACACGGACAAGGCTCCGGCCCGTCCGGCCGCGACGCGCGCAAGGCCCCGGCCCTCATGGCTGGGGCCTTCGTCGTTCCCGGCCCTCACGGCTGGGGCCTCGCCGTTCCCGGCCCTCAAGGTCGGGGCCTTCGCCGTTCCCGGCGGCCGCCCGCCGCGGGCATGGACACGGGCAGCCGATGCCCGTACTTTTCCCGCGCGCCGGTGGTGTCTGACGGTCCGTCATGTGCGCCGTGCACCACAGTGGGTCCACAGGGCGAACACAGCCCGGGGTCGCCGGGCGCACGCCGCGGTTCGCCTGTCGTGCCAGCTCACCGAAGGAGTGACGGCCCATGTCCGACACCGTTCCCCGGCGATCCGCGCTGCGCCTGCTGAGTGTCGCCATCGCCGTGGCCACGGCGGCCACCGCCGGCGGTTTCACCCCGGCCCGCGCGACGGCCGGGCGCCGGGCCAAGGGCGCCGTTCCCCGGGTCGAGGCCCTCCTCACCGCCCTCACCCTCGACGAGAAGATCTCCCTGCTGCACGGCGCCCCCGACCCCGCCTCCCTCGGCCAGGCCGGATACGTACCCGGCGTGCCCCGGCTCGGCATCCCGCCGCTGCGGCTGGCCGACGGCCCGGCCGGGGTCCGCGTCACCCGGCGCGCCACCGCGCTGCCCGCCCCCGTGCTGCTCGCCTCCGCCTTCGACCCCGAACTGGCCCGCCGCTACGGCCGGGTCATCGGCCGCGAGGGCCGTGCGCTCGGCCAGGACGTACTGCTCTCCCCGATGGTCAACCTGATCCGCACCCCCTACGCGGGCCGCAACTTCGAGACCTTCTCCGAGGACCCGCTGCTCTCCGCCGACCTGGTCGCCGCCGAGATCGAGGGCATCCAGGGCGAGGGCCTCGTCGCCACCGTCAAGCACTTCGCGCTCAACAACCAGGAGAAGGACCGCGACTCCGTCGACGTACGGGTCGACGAGCGCACCCTGCACGAGGTCGAGCTGCGCGGCTTCGAGGCCGCCGTAGCCGCCGGAACCGGTGCGGTCATGGGCGCGTACAACAAGGTCGGCTCCACCTTCGCCTGCGAGAACAAGGAACTGCTCAGCCACATCCTGCGCGAGCGCTGGGGGTTCGACGGCTGGGTGATGACCGACTGGTTCGCCGCGCACAGCACGGCCCCGGCGCTCACCGCAGGGCTGGACATGGAGATGCCCGACGGCCGCCACTTCGGCACCGCGCTGAAGGCGGCGGTGAAGGACGGCAGCGTCCCCGAGCACTACGTCGACCGGGCGGTGCGCCGGCTGCTGTCGGCGCTGGACCGCTTCGGCCTGCTCGACGGCGAACGGCCCCCGCGCCCCGGCCGCGACCCGGAGGCGGGCGCGGCCCTCGCCCGGGAGGTGGCCGAGGCGGGCGCCACGCTGCTGCGCAACGAACGCGGCACCCTGCCGCTGACCGAGGGCGACATCGCGGTCGTCGGCCCGACCGGGGCGATCCCCTTCGTCAGCGGCGGCGGCAGCGCCCACGTCGTCCCCGACCGCGCTGCAAGCCCCGTCGACGCCCTGCGCGCCCGCGCCGGACAGGACACCCGCGTCACCCACGCCCTCGGCGAGGACCTCTTCGGCAAGCCGGTCCCCGCGGGCGCCCTCACCCCCGCCCTCGCCACCGAGGGCCAGGGCGTGGGCGCCGGGACGACCTGGAGCTACGACGGCACCCTCACGCTCGACGAAGCGGACGAGTGGACCTTCGTCCTGCACTCCTCGGGCCCGCCGAACGGCCGTCCCGAGGTCTTCGTCGACGACGAGGAACTCTTCCCGCTCGCGCCCGGCTGGGGCGAGTACCTGATGGGTGGCCTGGTCACCGCCGCCCCCGACGGCCTCGCCGTGCGCCGCCGCACCCTCGCCCTCGGCGCCGGGGCGCACCGGCTGCGGATCACCGCCGAGGGCGGCGCCGACGGACTGCTGTTCCGGCTGCGCCGCAGCACCGCCGCGACCCGCGCCGCCGATCTGGCCGAGGCGGTCACGGCCGCGCGGGCGGCCCGCCACGTCGTCCTGTTCGCCTACGAGGACGCCACCGAGGGCCGCGACCGCACCACCATCGCCCTCCCCGGCGACCAGACGCGCCTGATCGAGGCCGTCACCGCGGCCAACCCGCGCACCACGGTCGTCCTCAACACCTCGTCCGCGACGGCGATGCCCTGGCTGGAGCGCACCGGAGCCGTGCTCCAGATGTACTACCCGGGCCAGGAGGGGGCCGCCGCCACCGCCGCCGTCCTCTTCGGCGACGTCGACCCCGGCGGTCGGCTCACCCAGACCTTCCCGGCCGACGACGACAGCCACCCCGTCGCCGGGGACCCCCGCCGCTACCCGGGCGTGGACGGCGTCGAGGAGTACACGGAGGGCGTCCACGCCGGCCACCGCTGGTACGACGCCCAGGACGTCCCACCCCTCTTCCCCTTCGGCCACGGGCTCTCCTACACGTCCTTCTCCTGCGCGGACCTGTCGGTACGCCCCGCCCGGGGCGGCCTGGCCGTGTCCTTCACGGTGCGCAACACGGGCGACCGGGACGGCGTGGCCGTGCCGCAGGTGTACCTCGGGCCCTCGCCCGACCTGGCGCTCGACCAGCCGGTACGGGTGCTGGCCGGGTACCGCAGGGTGGCGCTGCGGGCGGGGGAGCGGCGACAGGTCACCGTCCAGGTCGTCGCCCGCACCCTGTCCTCCTGGGACACCGGCCGCCACGACTGGGTGCTCGGCACCGGCCGCCGTACGGTCTGGCTCGGCGCCTCCTCGCGCGACCTGCCGCTCAGCGCGAGCGTGGAGATCCGCACCCGACCGGCCTAGGGCCCTTCTGGCGGATCTCCGTGGCGTCGCGACGCCCGGCACGCCATCCCCCACCGCCTGAAGGGTGTGGGAGGTGCCCCCGGCCGCACGGCGCGGAGGGACAGGTGGCGGAGCGACCTGTCCCTCCACACCGCACACCGATCGCACGCACCGAACGCCGCTCCTTCTCCCACGGAGATCCGCCAGAAGGGCCCCAGACGGTGACGTGGCGCACGTCACCGTGGCCCACGGGGACCGGCACAACCACCGGGGCGGCCGGGACGTCAGACTGACTGGGTAGGCTTCGCGGCGTGTGCCGCCGCCGGGCACACGAAGAGACGCAGTGGTCTGCGCAGATCTGGGAGGTAGCGGCGTTGCACGTCCAGGAATGGCTCGAATCGGTGCCCCCGCTCGCCATCTATCTGCTGGTCGGCGTCGTCATCGGCCTGGAGAGCCTGGGCATCCCGCTGCCGGGCGAGATCATCCTGGTCTCCTCGGCGCTGCTGGCCTCGCAGCACGGTGACATCGACCCGTTCGTCCTCGGGGCGTGCGCGAGTGTCGGCGCGATCGTCGGCGACTCCATCGGCTACGCGATCGGCCGCAAGGGCGGGCGGCCGCTGCTGGCCTGGCTCGGCGGGAAGTTCCCCAGGCACTTCAGCGAGGGGCATATCGCGACAGCCGAGCGCTCCTTCCAGAAGTGGGGCGTCTGGGCCGTCTTCTTCGGCCGCTTCATCGCCCTCCTCCGCATCTTCGCGGGCCCCCTCGCGGGCGTGCTGCACATGCCGTACTGGAAGTTCCTGATCGCCAACGTCCTCGGCGGAATCGTCTGGGCCGGCGGGACCACGGCCGTCATCTACTACGTCGGCGTCGTCGCCGAGTCCTGGCTGAAGCGCTTCTCCTGGCTCGGCCTGGTGGCCGCCGTCCTCATCGGCCTCACATCCATGCTGATCCTCAAGCGCAAGGCCAGAGCAGCAACCCCCGACCCAACCCCCGTCCCCACCGAAACCCTCTAGGGGGCCGAGGACAACCGCCCCAAGGGGCGCGGGGAACTGCGCAAAACGTCAAGACCGCGGAATGCCGGGTCCCCGGCCCGACCCCCACAAGGCCCCCAAGGGGCGCGGGGAACTGCGCAAATCCCAAGGACGGCGGAAAGCCGGATCCACAGCCAGCCGCGCCCCCCAAGGGGCGCGGGGAACTGCGCAAACCCCCAAGACGGCGGAAATCCGGGCCCGCAACCCGGCCCGCCACAAGGCCCCCCCGAGGGGCGCGGGGAACTGCGCGACCAGCCCAAGACGGGCGGACGGCGAACCACGACGGAAAGCCCGCCAAGCCGCCGGCCAGGCAAGCCCCGCCAAGCCGCCGCCCAGGCAACAGGCAACCCCCGCCAAGCCGCCGGCCAGGCGCCAGGCACGAGCCGTCGGCCGGGCTAACCCCCGGCGTGAACCTCCCCGTGCGCCTTACCCAACTCCGCGTACATCACCCCGTTCAGCGAAACCCCCTGCCGCTCCTCCTCGGACAGCGCCCGCCGCACCTTCCCCGGCACCCCCGCGACCAGCGACCCCGGCGGCACCACCATCCCCTGCGGCACCAACGTCTGCGCGGCGACCAGGGACCCCGCCCCGATCACCGCCCCGTTGAGCACGGTCGCCCCCATCCCGATCAGACAGTCGTCCTCGACCGTCGCCCCGTGCACCACCGCGTTGTGCCCGATGGACACCCGCTCGCCGACGCTCACCGGAAACCCGGGATCCGCATGCAGCGTGCAGTTGTCCTGCACATTGCTGCTCGCGCCGACGGAGATCCGCTCGACGTCGCCCCGCAGCACCGCCCCGTACCAGACACTCGCCCCCGCCCCGAGCGTCACGTCCCCGATCACCGAGGCCGTGGGCGCGACGAAGGCGCTCTCGTCGATCGTGGGCTCCTTGCCACCGATGCCGGTGATCAACGCACGCTGTTCCATGTCGGCCTCCCAGTCGTAGACATCCGGCACGGTACGCCACCCGGTGGGGCGAAGATCACAGGCCCTCGACACCATGGCGGAGCGGTGCGCTGAGTACCGTGAGGCCGTGCCGAAGAGCAAGAACACGTTCTCATCCTGGCGGCGCCGCCTCGCGCAGCGCGTCGTGCACACGGGCTGGGCCTGGGTGCAGCGCACGGGCTCCGTGACGGCGGAGCACCCCGGGCGGTTCCGCTTCGGCGCGCTCGGCGAGGCCAGCCGGCTGGCGTTCCCGCTCGGCACGGTGTTCGGCGAGCCCTGGATCCACGTCGGCTCCCACTGCATCGTCGGCGAGCAGGTCACCCTCACCGCCGGCCTGATGCCCGATCTCGACCTCGGCCCGGACCCGATCCTGCGCATCGGCGACGGCGTGGTCCTGGGCCGTGGCAGCCATGTCATCGCCGACACCACGGTCACGATCGGCAGCGACTGCTACTTCGGCCCGTACGTCTACGTCACGTCCACGAACCACTCCTACGACGACCCGCACGAGCCCATCGGCAGGCAGTGGCCGCGGATGGAGCCGGTGGAGATCGGCCCCGGCTGCTGGATCGGCACCGGGGCGGTGATCCTGCCCGGCGCCAGGATCGGCCGGAACGTGGTGGTGGCCGCGGGCGCGGTGGTGCGGGGCGCGGTGCCGGACCACTCGGTGGTGGCGGGCGCCCCCGCCCGGGTCGTACGGCGCTGGACGCCCGAGGACGGCTGGCAGCCGCCCCTGCGCACCCCGGCCCCGGTGCCGATCCCGGAGGGCGTCACCCCGGACCAGCTGCGCGCCCTGTCGGACCTGGACGAGGAGACGGTGGCCCGGCTGGCCGAACTGGAACCGGCCCCCGACCCCCAAAGCTGAACCCCGGCCCGGACCGGCCGCCCCGGCCTCACCCCGCCGGCAACCACGTCCCCGTCAGGGTCGGCCCCGCCCCCGCCGCCTGTACCCCCAGCAGCCGTGCCCCCAGGAACCCGCGCGCGGCCGGCGCGGTCACCCCCCGCCTCGCTCCCGGCGCCCGTGGCCACCACCGCGCCGAGCACGCCCACCGCGACCGACTGCGAGACGACCACCACCGTCAGCGAGGGGACGCGCCGCGCGAGCAGTCCGCCGCCGAAGTCGGCCAGGCCCCAGAGCACGCTGGTGGCCTGGGCGGAGAGTGCTGTCACAGGACCCTCGCAGTACAGTTCGGTGAACGGTCGGGTGCACGCCACCGCAGTGCGGTCGATCGAACCCTGTAATCCAAAATACTGGACCAGGCCCCGGGTCCACCGGCCCGAGCCGTGGCCGGCCGGACTCCCTGGACGGAAATGTGGCGGACCTCGACCTGCTGACCCAGTCCCTGGCGCGCAACGTCAAGCGCTGGCGGACGGAACGCGGCTTCACCCTGGACACGCTCGCCGCCCGGGCCGGGGTCAGCCGCGGCATGCTCATCCAGATCGAGCAGGCCCGCACCAACCCCAGCCTCGGCACGGTCGTGAAGATCGGCGACGCGCTCGGCGTCAGCATCACCACCCTGCTCGACTACGAACAGGGCCCCAAGGTCCGGATCGTCCCGGGCGAGGAGGCCGTACGGCTGTGGCACACGGAGGCCGGCAGCTACAGCCGGCTCCTCGCCGGAACGGAGTCCCCCGGTCCGCTGGAGCTGTGGGACTGGCGGCTGATGCCCGGCGAGTCCAGCTCCTCCGATCCGCACCCGGTCGGCACGGTCGAACTCGTCCACGTCACCGCGGGCGAGCTGACCCTGACCGTGGACGGCGTCGAGTACCGCGTCCCGGCCGGCGCCAGCGCCTCCTTCAAGGCCGGGGCCCCGCACACGTACGGCAACACCGGTGGCGAACCGATGGAGATGGTGCTCGCCGTCTCCGTCCCGCCCGTGCACTGAGGCGTCGGGGCCGGTGGCCGGGAGCGGCTGTTAGCGTGCGGTCATGCGTGCACCCATCGGAGACTTCGACCACGCCGTACCCGCCCCCGACTGCCTGGACGAGCTGATCCGCCCGGTCGCCGACGCCGTGCGCGACTGGCGCGGGGGTGTGCCCGCCGAGCAGATCGTCTACGTCGAGACAGACCCGCGGTGGGCAGACACGGCCGTCTTCGTGGAGCACTACGGCCGCGAGCTGCTGGAGCGGTCCGCGAACTGTGTCGTCGTGGCGGGCAGACGCGGCGGCGAGACGACCCTCGCCGCGTGCCTCGTGCTGTCCACCACGCGCGTCGACGTCAACGGCGCCGTCCGCCGCCATCTCGGCGCCCGCAAGGTCTCCTTCGCCCCGATGGACACCGCGACCGGCGAGACCGGCATGGAGTACGGCGGCATCACCCCCGTCGGGCTGCCCGCGGACTGGCCGCTGCTGGTCGACGCCGCCGTCGTCGACCTGCCGTACGTCCTGGTCGGCAGCGGCCGGCGACGCGGCAAGCTCCTCGTCCCGGGCAAGGCCTTCGCCGAACTGCCGGGCGTCACGGTGCTGGAGGGCCTGGGACTCGCCCTGTCCTGAACTCCACGCCTCCTGAACCCCTCACCTCCTGAACTCCACTCCTCCTACGCCGTGATGACGGGGCGGGAGACCCCCGGGGCGGACGCGTGATGGGCCAGCGCCTGGTGCGGGTCCTCCTCGCCCGGCACGGGAGCCGGGTCGGCGTGCACCAGGGCCGCGGTCAGCCGGGGAACGGTGTGCAGCAGGGCGTGCTCGGCGGCCACGGCGACGGCGTGGGCCTCGCGCACGGTCGTCTCCCCGTCGACGACGACCGCCACCTCCGCCCGCAGCCGGTGCCCGATCCAGCGCAGCCGCAGCTCACCCACCCCGCGCACCCCCGGCACCTCCCGCAGCGCCTCCTCGGCCCGGTCCACCAGCGCCGGGTCCACGGCGTCCAGCACCCGCCGGAACACCTCACGGGCCGCGTCCCGCAGCACCAGCACGATCGCCGCGGTGATCGCCAGGCCCACCACCGGGTCGGCGAGCCGCCAGCCCAGCGCCGAACCGGCCGCGCCCAGCAGCACGGCGAGGGAGGTGTACGCGTCGGTGCGGGCGTGGAGTCCGTCGGCGACCAGCGCGGCCGAGCCGATCTCGCGGCCCACCCGGATGCGGTAGCGGGCGACCCACTCGTTGCCCGCGAACCCCGCGAGCGCCGCCCCCGCGACCGCGGGGAGGTGCGTCACGGGCCGCGGGTCCAGCAGCCGGTCGACCGCCGTCCAGCCCGCGAACACCGCCGACGCGGCGATGGTCAGCACGATCGCGATGCCCGCCAGGTCCTCGGCGCGCCCGTAGCCGTAGGTGAAGCGCCGGGTGGCCGCGCGGCCGCCCAGCACGAAGGCGATCCCGAGGGGCACGGCGGTCAGCGCGTCCGCCGCGTTGTGCACGGTGTCGCCGAGCAGCGCGACCGAGCCCGACACCGTCACCACCACCGCCTGCGCGAGCGCCGTCACGCCCAGCACCGCGAGCGACACCCACAGCGCGCGCATCCCGCGTGCCGAGGACTCCAGGGCGGAGTCGAGCTTGTCGGCGCTCTCGTGCGAGTGCGGGGTGAGGAGATGGGCGAGGCGGTGCCGGAGACCGCCGCGGGCGGGGTGGTGCCCGTGACCGTGTCCATGACCGTCCGGGTGGTCATGTCCGTGGTCGTGCTCGTGCCGGTCGCTCACGTCGTTCCCCTTCCGGTGCGGCGTGGTGGACGTACCCCGCGCCCGGCGACATTATGTGCGTATGAACGCACGCATGCACCTGTCACCTGCGCACGATGCGCATCCGCGCACCCCGGGCGAGGAACAGTTCGCGCTCGCGGCCGAGTTGCTGGCCCTGCTCGGCGACCGCACACGGCTCGCCCTGCTGCACGCGCTGACGGACGGCGAGGCGGACGTCAGCACGCTCACCGAGCGGTGCGGGGCGGCCCGGCCCGCCGTCAGCCAGCATCTGGCGCGGCTGCGGCTCGCCGGACTGGTCGGCACCCGCAAGGAGGGCCGCCGGGTGGTCTACGCGCTGCGCGACGGCCATCTGCGGCGACTGGTCACCGAGGCGCTCAGCGTCGCGGACCACCGCATCGCGGACCGGCCCCCGCACGAGGACTGAGCGGGGTCGGGACCCGGGTGACGGGACGCCGGGTCAGGAGCCGGGCGTCGGTACGCCGCTGAAGCTCGGCTCGTTGGCCCGGCCGGGGGTGCGGCGGCCGGTGAAGAGGTACGCGATCCACTCCAGCACCCAGAACAGGGCCAGCCACACGGTCACCATCAGCGCGGGCACGGCCAGGAACGCCACCGCCGGGACGGTCACCAGCAGCCACAGCAGCCAGGAACCGGCTCCGGCCCCCGACAGCCTGCTGCCCGTACGCACCGCCGCCCACATGATCCAGCGCCGCAGGGCCGAGACGCCCAGCTCGCGCAGGGCGCGCCGGAAGATGCCGTCCGCGTCGGCCCGGCTCACCGGGGCCTCGCGGCACAGGAAGTCGTGCAGGATCGCCGCCTTGGTGTAGACGCCGTAGCGGGGGATGAGCCACACGAACATGGTGGGCACCGAGGCGAAGTCCGTGCGGAAGGGGACCGGGACGACGAACGTCTGGCTGCTGCCCCGGTAGGTGAGTTCCTCCCTCAACTCCCAGGTCTCGGCGTCGATCTGCTTGACGGTGATGTCCCCGTCGGCGAAAGGCATGGCGATCACCTCGCGTCGTGGCGCGGGCGCACTCCGCCGGGCGCCCTGTCCTGGATGTACCCCTCGCGGTGGCCGCCGTACCGCTCACGGCGGCCCGGCGCGGTCCCGACGGGCCGCCGCCGTCAGGGCCTCCGATGTGAAGGCGAACGCCCCGCGGCACCCGATCCACTGAGTGCCCGAAGAGCCAAACTGCCTTTTCACAAAGCAAGTTGACTGTGCGTCATGCAGGGATCCGAACCGAGCACGCCACGCGGGCGCTGAGTGAACAGGCCGTCACGCGGACCACGTTCTGTGATAGTTGGTGTGCGGAGGGGATCCGCCGAACGGCGTACGGTCCCCGACGGGGAGGTGACACGGGGGTGGAGCAGTTCCGCGGGCGACGGCCCGGAACCGGCGGTGTGGAGCCGGTGTCCTTCGGGCCGACGGCGGAGACCGGCGAACAGGCCCGCTCCGGCGAACCCCCTTACCAGGCACGGCGACCGCGCCGGCCCGCCGAGGGCCACGACCACGACGACACCATGTGCCCCCGGCGGGCCCGCCGGCCCGTCGGCACTGCCCGGCGCTCACACGCCGACCTCGTACGGCGCGCCGGGAAGCTGACGCGGTGATCCGGTCCGCGCGTGCCGACCTGACCGTCTACCGCTGGTCCGACCGTTCCCTGCTCGGCCGCGGCGACGTCGGCCCGGTCACCACCTCGCTCGAACGCGAGGCGCTGCTGCGCTGGAACAACCGCATAGAGCACCTCGTGTGGGCCGCCCAGGACGACACCGGGGACACCGCCCCCGGCTTCGTCTACCTGCGCTACGGCCACGAGGCGGCCCTGCTGCGCAAGGTCCCCGCGCGCGACCGGCACGGGCGTTCCGGCTCCACCCTCACCCATGTGCTCACCGGCCCCGCCGACAGCATGGACCTGAACCTCGCGCTGGCCGCCTGCCGCAGCGACTGGGACGACTGGCTGCCGCCCCCGGCCCGCCAGGCCGCGCTCCTGGACGGCCACGCCCCGCGCGGCCCCGAGTCCGAACTGCTGTCCAGGGTGGCCCTGGACCGGGTGCGCGGCCTGCTGCTGGACCGGAACCACCTCCTGGAGGACCTCGACAGCGCCGTCCTCGACGTGCCCGAGGGCCTGCTGACCCGGCTCGCCGAGGCCCTCATGGAGCATCCCGGAGCCCCGCTGACCGTGGTCGGCTCACCCGTGCCCGGCGAGGTCGTGGTGCACGCGCTGGCCGACCTGCTCGGCCAGGTCGTCGTCGGCGACTGGACGTTCGCCACCCGTGAGGAGAGCGACGCGCTGCACGAACTCCCGCAGTTCGTCTTCGTACGCCCCGACGCCACGGCCGCGATCCAGGGCACCCGGCGCCGTATCGACGCCGGCACACCCGACGGGCCCGGCGGACCGCTGCGCGCGTACGCCGCGCTGCTCGTCAGGCTCCGCCGCAGGCGCGGCCGACGGGCCCTGGGCCGTATGCGGCCCCCACGCCCCCTGGTCACCGCCGAGCAGGTCCACGCATGGCTCGAGCAGCACAGCGTCGCCCCCGGCCTGCTGAGCGACCTCACCAGCCTGCTGGAGGCCGCGCCGCACGGCGATCTGACCGCCACCGAGGCCGCCTATCTGGGCAGCCGGGCCGCACTGCCCCCGGTCCGCCTGGAGCTCGGCCGGCTCAAGGACGCTCACCTCGCCCGGCTGCTGCAGGCCTGGTCGGTCCGGACACCCGAAGCGGACCACTACCGGCTCGTGCACGAGGAGATCCGGCTCACGGCCCTGCGGCGCGCCTTCGACACCGCCTCGCAGGGCGCCCGCTCCGAACTGGAGGACGTCCTGCGCGCCGCACCGCCCGACCCGGGCCTGGTCCGCGCGGAACTGGACGAACGGATGGACCGGGCGGCCGCGCGGGGCGTCGCCTTCGACGTGGTGCCGCTGCTGGCCTGCGCCGCACGGACGGGACTCGCGAGGGACGCCCTCGACGACTTGACGGAGGTACTGGTGGGCCGGTTCGACACCACCGACCTGATCCGCGAGATCGACCGCATCAGCCACACCGAACCCGAACGGGCCCGCGCCCTGCTGGAGCGCTGCGCCGAGCACGGCACCGGCCGCCGCGCCCGCCGGGACGCGTACGACACTCTGCGCCGCACCGAGTTCCTGGCCGGGGCCGTGGACCGCATGGCACCGCGGGACCCCGCGCTGGCCGTCCGCCTCTACCGCCTGCTGCTGGCCTGGACCGTCGGCGCCCGGCTCGGCAGGCGCGCGGTCCACGCGGTCCTCGCCGCGGCCGGGGCGCGCCCCTCGCCGGCCCTGCTGTGGGCGCTGCTGGAGGTCTGCCGGCCCGGCCCGGCCCGCAGGGCCGTCGTCGACACCGTCGTCGGCGAGTACTTCCGCGAGCGGTTGCCCGACCCCGCCGGACCGCGCGGGGCGCGCACCCACGACGCGTGGGGCTGAGGGAGAACCGGCGCGGCGGGGGTTCGCGGGACCACGTCGGTGGCACAGCCGAAGTAGACCGGTGCGGGAGGGGGAACGGGATGAGCGGGACGGGCGGGGACGGCACGGACGGGCCCGAGATCGGCAGCGTGCGGTTCAACGACCGGGGGCAGGTGGAGTTCTACGACGGGGAGGTCTGGATGCTGTACCCCGACCTCACGACGGGCGAGGAGGAGGCACGGGCGTTGGTGCGCGGGGCGGACCCGGCGGACGCCGACGGAGGCGGTCTCACGGACCGGGACCGCGACTCCGACGGCCCGGAGCCCAGGTGACCACACCGCCCGAGCCCCAGCCGCCGGCCGACGCCGCGCTGGTCTCCGCCGCGCAGGCCGCGGTCACCGACATGCGCGCCACGGCCCGCTGGACCGTCGTCGCGTTCGCCGCCGTCGGCGGAGTGATGCTGGGCGGGCTCCCGCTGGCCGGGATCGGCGAGGTGCGCGACGGCGGCGACCTGGCCCTGGCCTCGGCCGGGCTGACGCTCGCCGTCCTCGGGGTCGCCTGGGCGATCTGGCACACCGCCGAGGCCCTCACGCCCCAGCTGACCACCCTGCGTGTGCTCACCGGTCCGACACCCCGCGAACGCCGGGAGCTGGCCGACCTGCACGCCGAACTCGAAGCCTCCCCAGGGGCGTTCTACGGGCCCTTCGGCACCACGCCCGCCGAGCTGGACGCGGCCTGCCGGCTGCACGGCAGGGTCGCCGCCAACCTGGAGGCCCTGCTCGTCCACGAGAGCGACGACCGCCGCCGCGCCGAGGTCTCCTACCGGCTGACCCTGGCCCGCGCCAACGCCGAGCAGGCCGGGCGCCGCCGCCGCGACCTCCTCGAACTGGCCCACGCCTGGCAGGTCCGTGGCGCCCTGCGCCGGGCCCGGCTGCACACCATGGCGGGCGCCTTCTCGGTGGTGGCGGGGGCGGTGATGTTCCTGCTCGCCACGGCCGGCTGAGAAGGGGTCCTGGGTTCAGCCCAGGCGCGGGATCTCGATCGCGGGGCAGCGGTCCATGACCATGTCCAGACCGGCCGCGCGAGTACGGTCGTAGGCCGCCTCGTCGATCACGTCGAGCTGGAACCAGACGGCCCGCGCGCCCTTGGCGACGGCCTCGTCGGCGATCGCCCCGGCGAGATCGCTGTTCACGAAGACGTCGACGACGTCCACCTCGAAGGGGACGTCGGCGAGCGAGGCGTAGCCCGGCTCGCCGTGCACGGTCTCCGCCTTGGGGTGCACGGGCACGACCCTCTTGCCGTAGCGCTGCAGCACCTCGGCGACGCGGTACGCCGCGCGCTGCCGGTTCTGCGACAGGCCGACCACGGCCCAGGTGTCACCGGACTCGGTGAGAATCTTGCGGACCGTCGCTGCGTCGCCGTACACCAGGGCCTCCCTCGGCCTCGTCGTCCCCGGGCGGCCGGTGCCGCCCGGAGTGGGCAACAGAGAGGGGCGCGCGCTGATTCCCCGCGCCGGGGTCGCGGGACGCCGTGACCTGAATGCGTACGACATACCTGCGCACTCCGGCACACGCGCCTACGCTCGCTTCGTGCTGCGCATCATCGACGCCCGTACCGGCGAGCCCGTCGAGGCCGCCCCCGTCCGTCGGGGCCTGACCCGGGTCGAGGCCCATGCCGGCGGGCCCGGCCTCACCGCCCTGCGTGTGCTGCTCGTCGCCGACCTGCTGGTGCGCGCGCTGGAACTGGGCGGCACCCCGGTGTGGGCCGTCCTCGCCGGAGCCCCTCGGGAGGCCGAGCTGCGCGCGGCCGCGGCGGCCCTCGGCGTACGGCCCTTCGAGGACGGCCGGGACATGGGGGCGGGCCTGGGCGAGGCACAGGTCATCCACGTGGGCGTAAGGGAAGAGGGTCCCGTCGCGGAGGGGGGCGTCCTGGTCGAGGTCGCCCCCGTGCTCGCCGCCTCGGACCCCGAGCCCGACCCCGCGGTCCTGCGGCTAGCCCTGCTGACCCGGCCGCGCGGCACCGGGATGGAGCTGGACACCGCGGCCCGCGCGGAGGCCCACGGGAGCCTGACGCGCTGGAGGCGGGCCGTCGCCGGATGGGCCCGCAGCCCCTCCCGGCCGATCCCCGCCGAGGTACGGCGGCGCCTGCGCGAGGCCTGGGAGGACGATCTGGACCTGCCCGGCGTCCTGCGGGTGCTGCGGGAGGTGGAGGAGGCCGGGCCGGACCTGCCGGACGGCGCCCGCTTCGAGACGTACGCCTACGCCGACCGGCTGCTCGGCCTGGACCTCACCCACGATCTGGGGGCCCCGCGGTGAACCCTCGTACGGGAGCGGGCCCGCTGCGCCGCCTTGTCGTGCTGCGGCACGCGAAGTCCGCCTGGCCCGAGGGCGTGCCCGACCACGAGCGCCCGCTGGCGGGCCGGGGCCGCAGGGACGCCCCCGAGGCGGGCCGCGCGCTCGCCGGGGCCGACTGCGTACCGGATTTCGCGGTGTGCTCCACGGCCGTCCGCGCCCGCCGCACCTGGGAACTGGCCTCCGCCGAATGGGCCACCCCGCCGCCGGTGCGGTACGACGAGAGGGTGTACGCCGCCGAGGTGCCGGACCTGCTGACCGTGGCGCGCGGGACGCCGCCCGCGGCGCAGACGCTCCTGCTGGTCGGTCACAACCCGGGTCTGGAGGAACTCGTCCTCGCCCTGGCCGGGAGCTCACTGGACGACTCCCTGGAGACGGTCCGCGAGAAGTTCCCCACCTCGGCGATCGCCGTCCTCGCCTGGTACGGACACTCGTGGGACGCCCTCGTGCCGGGCTGCGCGCTGCTCATGGGCGTGATGGTGCCGCGGGGCAGGAAGAACTAGAACCGTGCCGGGCGTCGCGGGCCGGTGAACCCTTCCGGTCACGGCACCGGGTACGGCCGCCCGGCGCGCACCGCATAGGCTGGCCGGATGCAGGACGAGTACCGCACAGTCGCCCGTGCGGGCGTGCACGAGACCGAGGTCAACCGCTCCCGCTTCCTGTGCGCGCTCGCCCCCGCCGCCACCGAGCGGGAGGCCCAGGACTTCGTCGCCGCCGTCCGCAAGGAGCACGCGGACGCCACCCACAACTGCTGGGCCTACGTCATCGGCGCCGACGCCTCCGTCCAGAAGGCCAGCGACGACGGCGAGCCCGGCGGCACCGCGGGCGTCCCCATGCTCCAGATGCTGCTGCGCCGCGACATGCGGTACGTCGTCGCCGTCGTCACCCGCTACTACGGCGGGGTCAAGCTCGGCGCGGGCGGCCTGATCCGCGCCTATGGCGGTGCCGTCGGCGAGGCCGTCGACACCCTCGGCACGCTCACCCGCCGCCGCTTCCGCCTCGCCACGGTCACCGTCGACCACCAGCGCGCGGGCAAGGTCGAGAACGACCTGCGCGCCACCGGCCGCGAGGTCCGCGGGGTCCGCTACGCGGAGCGGGTCACCATCGAGATCGGCCTCCCCGACGCCGACGTGGACGCGTTCCGCGGGTGGCTCGCCGACATCACCGCCGGGTCCGCGGGGTTCGAGCTGGGCGGCGAGGCGTACGGGGACGTCTGAGGTCAATAGGTGGCAAAACGGGCGTAACTTGCGTACGTGAGAACTGTCATGACGGGCGATACGGGAGTTACCGCCCGTGATGGCAGACCCGGCCGTTAACCTCGGGGATCATGAGGCTCCTGCACACTTCCGACTGGCATCTCGGCCGGGCGTTCCACCGTGTGAACATGCTCGGTGCCCAGTCCGAGTTCATCGCCCACCTCGTCGCGACCGCGCGTGAGCGCGAGGTCGACGCGGTGGTCGTCGCGGGAGACGTGTACGACCGGGCGGTGCCGCCGCTGGCCGCCGTCGAGCTGTTCGACGAGGCGCTGCACCGGCTCGCCGACCTCGGGGTGCCGACGGTGATGATCTCCGGGAACCACGACTCCGCGCGCCGGCTCGGGGTGGGGGCCGGGCTGATCGGGCGCGCGGGCATCCATCTGCGCACCGACCCGGCTGCGTGCGGCACACCCGTGCTGCTGGCGGACACCCACGGCGACGTCGCCTTCTACGGCCTGCCCTACCTCGAACCTGCCCTGGTCAAGGACGAGTTCGGCGTCGAACGGCCCGGACACGCGACCGTGCTCGCGGCCGCCATGGACCGGGTCCGCGCCGACCTCGCCGCACGTGCGCCGGGCACGCGGTCCGTCGTCCTCGCGCACGCCTTCGTCACCGGCGGCGAGGCCAGCGACAGCGAGCGGGACATCGCCGTCGGCGGTGTGGCCGCCGTCCCCGCCGGTGTCTTCGACGGCGTCGACTACACCGCGCTGGGACATCTGCACGGCTGCCAGACCATCACCGACCGCGTCCGCTACTCCGGCTCCCCGCTGCCGTACTCCTTCTCCGAGGCGGGTCACCGCAAGAGCATGTGGCTCGTCGACCTCGACGCCGAGGGCACGGTCGCCGCCGAGCGTCTGGACTGCCCGGTGCCGCGTGAGCTGGCCAGGATCAGGGGGACGCTGGAGGACCTGCTCGCCGACCCGGCCCTCGCCCCGCACCAGGACGCCTGGGTCGAGGCCACCCTCACCGACGCCGTGCGCCCCGCAGACCCCATGACCCGGCTCGCCGAGCGGTTCCCGCACACCCTCAGCCTCGTCTTCGACCCCGACCGCGCCCCGGACGACCCCGACGTGTCCTACGCCCGGCGGCTGGCGGGTCGCAGCGACGAGGAGATCGCCGAGGACTTCGTGGCCCATGTGCGCGGCGCCGGTCCCGACGAGCGGGAGCGGAGCGTCCTGCGGGACGCCTTCGACGCCGCGCGCGTCGACGCGGCCGTGCGGGAGGTGGCCCGGTGAGGCTGCACCGCCTGGCACTGACCGCCTTCGGCCCCTTCGGGGCCTCCCACACCGTCGACTTCGACGCCCTGTCCGCCGCCGGGCTGTTCCTGCTGCACGGCCCCACCGGAGCGGGCAAGACCTCCGTCCTCGACGCCGTCTGCTACGCCCTCTACGGCTCGGTGCCCGGCGCCCGCCTCGGCGCCGCCCTGCGCAGCGACCACGCGGCTCCGGCCGCCCGTACGTCCGTGACGCTCGAACTCACCGTCGCCGGAAGGCGGTTGGAGGTCACCCGGCAGCCGCCCTGGGAGCGGCCGAAGAAGGGCAAGCGGCTCGGGACCACCGTCGACAAGGCCCAGACCTGGCTGCGCGAGTACGACGCCACGGCCGGCGCCTGGAAGGACCTCAGCCGCTCCCACCAGGAGGTCGGCGAGGAGGTCACCCAGCTCCTCGGGATGAGCAGGGAGCAGTTCTGCCAGGTCGTGCTGCTGCCCCAGGGCGACTTCGCGCGGTTCCTGCGCGCCGACGCCGAGGCCCGGGGCAGGCTGCTGGGCCGGCTCTTCGACACCCGGCGTTTCGCCGAGGCCGAGAAGCGCCTCGCCGAACGCCGCCGCGGTGCCGAGGCCGGGGTGCGCGAGGGGGACTCCGCGCTGCTCGCGGACGCCCATCGCATGCAGCAGGCCGCGGGCGCCGCCATGGAGCTCCCCGAGCTGGCGCCCGGCGAGCCCGGCCTGGCCGAGGCCGTGCTGACCGCGGCGGCCGTCGCCCGCAGCACCGCGCGCGAGCAGCTCACCGTCGCCCGCTGCGGTCTCGCAGCCGCCGAGTCCGCCCAGGCCGCCGCCGACCGCGGCCTCGCCGACGTACGGGAGACCGCGCGGCTGCAGCGGCGGTCAGCCGAGGCGCGCGAGCGGGCGCGGCGCCTCCAGGACCGCTCCGAGGTCCACCAGGCGGATCAGCGGCGCATGGAGCGGGCCCGCAAGGCGGAGGCCGTCGCGCCCGCTCTCGACCTGCGCGACATCGCCGACACCGAGCACCGCCGGGCCGCTGCCGCCGAGGCACACACGCGGGCGCCGCTGCCCGACCGCCTCGCGGGCGAGGGCGCGGCCGGGCTCGCCGCCGCCGCCCGCCGGGCCGCCGAGGAACTGGGCGGGCTGGAGTCGGCCCGGCGCGCCGAGCAGCGGCTCGCCGGACTGCGCGCCGAACGCGCGGGGCTGGACCGGCAGGAGCGCGCCGACGAGGACGTCCTCGCCGAGGCCGACGCCTGGCTCGCCGGATGGGAGACCGGCCGCGCCGCCCTCCAGACCCGGATCGACACCGCGCAGGAGGCCGCCACCCGCGCCGAGCAGCTCGCCGTGCAGCTCGAACCGGCCCGGCGGCGGCTGGAGGCGGCCGGGCGGCGCGACCGGCTCGCCGCCGAGACCGACGCGGCCCGGGAGCGGGCACTGGCCTCCGCGCGGCGCGCGGTCGACGCCCGCGCCCACTGGCTCGACATCAAGGAACAGCGGCTCACGGGCATCGCCGCCGAACTCGCCGCGAACCTCGGCGCCGGCGAACCCTGCGCGGTCTGCGGCGCCACCGAACACCCCGCTCCCGCCCGCAAGGTCTCCGGGCACGTGGACCGCGAGGCCGAGGAACACGCGCTGGCCGCCTCCCAGCGCGCCGAGGAGACCCGCGCCGGGGACGAGCGCCGTCTCGGTGCGCTGCGGGAGGAACTGGCCGCCGCCACCGCCGAGTCCGGGGACAGCCCCGCCGCCCTGCTCGGTGAGGAGGCCGCGGAACTGGAGCGGCTCCATACCCGCGCCCGGGACGAGGCCTCCGGCCTCCACCTCGCGCACGAGGACCTGCGCCGGGCCGAGGAGGAACACCGGCGCCGCACCGAAGCCCGCCAGCAGGCCGCCCTCGGGTCCGTCTCCCGCGCGGCCCGCCGCGAGGCCCTGGAGCGGGAACGGGCCGCGCTGGAAGGCGAGTTGGCCGAGGCCCGGGGCGCCCTGGACAGCGTGGCCGCCCGCGCCGCGCAACTGGAACGGCAGGTCGCGCTGCTGGACGCCGCCGCCGGGGCCGCCCGCGCCGCGGAGGACGCCGCCCAGCGGCTCAAGGACGCCGACGCCCGGCTCGCCGACGCCGCCTTCAAGGCCGGTTTCGACACCCCGCGGGCCGCCGCCGACGCGCTCCTCGACGACGCCGCCCACCGCGAACTGCAGCACCGGCTGGACGCCTGGCAGCAGGAGGAGGCCGCGGTACGGGCCGTGCTCGCCGAGGCCGACACCGCCGCGGCCGCCCAGCGGCCGCCCGCCGACCTCGCGGGCGCCGAGGCACACGCCGCCGACGCGTCCCGGCGGCTGCGAGAGGCCGCCTCCGTGCGGGACGCGGCCGCCCGGCGCTGCACCGAGCTCGACCGGCTGTCCGCGCGCGCGGCCGCCGGGGTGCGCCGGCTCGCCCCGCTGCGCGAGGAGCACGACCGCGTGGCCCGCCTGGCCGCCCTGACCGCGGGCACCTCGGCCGACAACGAGCGCAAGATGCGCCTGGAGTCCTACGTCCTGGCCGCCCGTCTGGAACAGGTCGCCGCCGCGGCGAGCGCCCGGCTGCTGCGGATGTCCTCCGGCCGCTACACCCTGGTGCACTCCGACGACCGTTCCGGGCGCGGCCGCAGCGGACTCGGCCTGCATGTCGTCGACGCCTGGACCGGACGCGAGCGGGACACCGCGACCCTGTCGGGCGGCGAGACCTTCTTCGCCTCGCTCGCCCTCGCCCTCGGCCTCGCGGACGTCGTCACCGACGAGGCGGGCGGGGTGCGCCTGGACACCCTCTTCATCGACGAGGGCTTCGGCAGCCTGGACGACCAGGCCCTCGACGAGGTCCTGGACGTCCTGGACTCCCTGCGCGAACGCGACCGCAGTGTCGGCATCGTCAGCCATGTCCCCGACCTGCGGCGGCGGATCCACGCCCAGCTGGAGGTCGTCAAGGGCAGAGCGGGGTCGGAGCTGCGGCAGCGCGGCACCTGACCCGGGCTCCGCCGGGCGGGCGGACGCCAGAGGGGTCAGGTGCCCCGCACCGCCGGTCGGGCGGGTTCCGGCGTGGCCACGGGCGCCGCCGGTCAGCCTGCTTCCGGCGTGGTCACTGGCCCAGCGGGCGCCTCGGCAGCGGTGAGGAGTAGACGACGCTGGTCGTCACCGAGCCCAGCGCGCCGATCTTGCCGGACACCTCTTCGAGATGCCGCATCGAGCGGGCGGCGACCTTGATGACGAAGCAGTCGTCGCCCGTGACGTGGTGCGCCTCCAGGATCTCCGGCGTCACGGCGACCAGGTCATGGAAGGGCTTGTAGTTGCCGTTGGGGTAGCGCAGCCGCACGAACGCCAGGATCGGCAGCCCCAGCCGGTCGGGGTCCACGACCGCGGAGTACCCCCGGATGACCCCCGCCTCCTCCAGCCGCCGCACCCGCTCGGTGACCGCGCTCGCGGACATCGCCACCGCACGGGCCAGCTCGGCGAAGCTGGCCCGGCCGTCGCGCTGGAGGACGTCGAGGATGCGCCAGTCGGTGGCGTCCGGGGAAAAAGCGGTCACCCCCGATGGATAGCAGGGGAATCCCCGGCCGATCAAGCCCCACGCCGTGGAACGGCACTTCTGGAAGATGATCAACGACCGTAGATTTCCGGTCATCGGACAGCAAGGCCGCTCGGACAACGTCGTCGCCCGGCCGGCACTGTCGTGGGACAGCCCTCAGCGAAAGGGTCCGCGATGACCACCGCCACCACCAACCCCGTCCTGCGCGTCGCCCCCGCCGCCCCGGCCGAGGCCGCCGCCTACTTCCGCGCCAGCCTCGTCTTCCACGCCGACGTCTCCGACGTGGCCGCCGCGCTGGCCGCCGGAGCCGACCCCGGCTTCGTCGTGCTGGACTCCCGCTCCACCGCGTCCTGGGACCAGGGCCATGTGCCCGGCGCCGTCCACCTGCCGACCGCGCTCATCCCCGAGCAGGCCGGACAGCTCCTCGACAGGTCCGTGCCCGTCGTGACGTACTGCTGGGGCCCCGGCTGCGACGGCGGCACTCGCGCGGCCCTCGCCCTCGCCGAACTCGGCTTCCAGGTCAAGGAGATGCTCGGCGGCTTCGAGTACTGGGTGCGCGAGGGCTTCGAGTACGAGACCTGGGAGGGCCGCGAGCGCAGGGCGGCGGACCCGCTGACCGCCCCCGTGGGCGACGAGGACTGCGGCTGCTGAGCGAGGAGGCGCGGCGGACCGGCCGCCGCACCGCCGGTACAGGGGGCGGGCCGGCCCGTACAGGGTGCGGCGCGGCCCGTACGGCCCCGCCGCACCCGTCCCCGCGTCAGAGCGCGGACAGCTCGTCCACCAGGTCGTCGAGACCCAGCGACCCCTGCGACAGCGCGGCCATGTGCCAGGCCTTGAGGTCGAAGGCGTCGCCGTGCCGCGCGCGGGCCCGCGCGCGGCCCAGCAGCCAGGCGCGTTCGCCCAGCTTGTAGCCGATCGCCTGGCCCGGGATCGTCAGGTAGCGGGTCAGCTCGCTCTCCACGAAGTCCGCCGGACGGCTGCTGTGCGCGCCGAAGAACTCCTGCGCCAGCTCCGGCGTCCACCGCTCGCCCGGGTGGAAGGGCGAGTCCGCCGGGATCTCCAGCTCCAGGTGCATGCCGATGTCGACGATCACCCGGGCCGCGCGCATCATCTGCGCGTCCAGATAGCCGAGCCGCTCCTCCGGGTCGGTGAGGAAGCCCAGTTCGTCCATCAGCCGCTCCGCGTACAGCGCCCAGCCCTCGGCGTTGGCGCTCACCCCGCCGAGGGTGGCCTGGTAGCGGGAGAGGTTCCCGGCGACGTACGTCCACTGCGCGAGCTGGAGGTGGTGGCCCGGCACGCCCTCGTGGTACCAGGTCGAGACGAGGTCGTAGACCGGGAACCGGGTCTGTCTCATCGTCGGCAGCCAGGTGCGGCCCGGCCGGGAGAAGTCCTCCGACGGCTGCGTGTAGTACGGCGCGGCCGCGCTGCCGGGGGGCGCGATGTGCGATTCCACCTTCCGTACCGGCTCGGCGAGTTCGAAGTGCGTGCCGTCGAGCGCCTCGATCGCCTGGTCCATCAGGCCCTGGAGCCACTCGCGGACCTCGTCGACGCCCTCGATGTGCCGGCCGTGCTCGTCGAGGTGCGCGAGCGCCACCCACGGGGTCTCGGCGCCGGGCAGGATCTTCTCGGCCTCCTTGCGCATCTCGCCGAGCAGCCGGTGGTACTCCGCCCAGCCGTAGGCGTACGCCTCGTCGAGGTCCAGGTCCGTGCCGTTGTAGTAGCGCGACCAGCGGGCGTAGCGCTCACGGCCCACCGGGTCCGGGGCGCCCTCGATCGCCGGGACGTACACCTCCCGCATCCAGTCGCGCAGTTCCACCACGGCCGCGGTCGCGCCGCGCGCGGCCTCGTCCAGTTCGGCGCGCAGCGTTTCGGGTCCGGCCGAGACGAAGTCCTCGAACCAGCCGCGGCCGCGGCCGTCCGTGTCGGCCCACTCGCCGAGCTGCTCGACGAAGGTGGCCGTCGGACGCGGGCTCGCGTACAGCTTGCGCTCCAGGCCGAGGGTCAGCGACTCCCGGTAGCCCGCGAGCGCGGCCGGGACCGCGCGCAGCCGCCGGACGATCGCCGCCCAGTCCTCGTCGGTGCCGGTGGGCGTGACGGTGAAGACCTCACGGACGTGGTGGGCGGGGGTGCCCATGTTGCCGACGGCCCGCAGGCCCTCGTCGGCCTCGTGCACGGCGAGTTCGGCGGTCAGACGCTCGCGCAGCAGCCGGGCGCAGCGGCGTTCGATGTCGCTGTCGGCGCCGGGCCGCCGTTCGGCCTCGTCGAGCGCGGCGAGGGTGGCCCGCTGAAGCGCGGCGAGCGCCTCCTGGCCCGCGGGCGAGAGATCGGGCAGCCTGCCCGAACTCTCCTTGACTCCCAGGTAGGTACCGGCGACCGGATCGAGGGCGACGAGCTCGTCGACATAGCTGTCGGCGACCTCGCGGGGCAGCGGGCTCGTGGTGTCTGACATGCGGACCATCCTCGTACGGCGGCCCGCCGCGCGTCACCCCGATTGCGCCGAGGGCGAAGGAGGCAGCAGCGGCCCGCAGTCCCAGCGCTGGAAGATCAGCCGGGTCTCCACCCGGGCCACCTCCCGGTGGGCGGTGAACCCGTCCAGCACCAGCCGCTGGAGATCGGCCATGTCCGCGACGGCGACATGGACGAGGTAGTCGTCGGGGCCGGTGAGATGGAAGACGGTCAGCGACTCCGGCAGCGCCCGCACGCGTTCGACGAACGGACCCACCAGTTCCCGCCGGTGCGGCCGGACCTGCACCGACAGCAGCGCCTGCAGCCCCCGGCCCAGCTTGGCGGGATCCAGCCGCAGCTGGTGCCCGAGGATCACCCCGGCCCGCCGCAGCCGGGTCACCCGGTCGAGGCAGGTCGAGGGGGCGACCCCCACCTGGGCGGCGAGGTCGCGGTAGGTCGTCCGGGCGTCGTTCTGCAGCAAGGTCAGCAACTGAAGATCGACCGGATCCAGTACGACGGATTCAGCCACTCGTCGAACGTAGCACGGGGCTCACCTCAACCGGCCCGGCCGGTGTTCACCCTGTCCGTCCATGGACACCGACATGGACACGCCCGCGGGCTCCGCCACCCCGGCGCCCGCCTTCCGGCCCTCACCCCGGGCCCTGGCCACCGAGGCCGTGCACGCCGGCCGCGACGACCTCGCGCGCCAGGGGCTGCACGCCCCGCCGATCGACCTGTCCACCACCTACCCCTCCTACGACAGCCGGGGGGAGGCCGCCCGCATCGACGCGTTCGCGCAGACCGGTGCCGAGCTGGACGGCCCGCCGGTCTACGCCCGGCTGGGCAACCCGACCGTCGCCCGGTTCGAGACCGCCCTGGCCCGGCTGGAGGGCACCGAGTCCGCCGTGGCCTTCGCCAGCGGCATGGCCGCCCTCAGCGCGGTGCTGCTGGTGCGGTCGTCCATGGGCCTGCGCCATGTCGTCGCCGTGCGCCCGCTGTACGGCTGCAGCGACCATCTGCTGACCGCGGGGCTGCTCGGCTCCGAGGTCACCTGGACCGACCCGGCCGGCATCGCCGACGCGCTGCGCCCCGACACCGGACTGGTGATGGTGGAGACACCGGCCAACCCGACCCTCGCGGAGGTCGACCTGCGGGCTGTCGCGCACGCCTGCGGCTCGGTCCCGCTGCTGGCCGACAACACCTTCGCCACACCGGTGCTCCAGCGCCCCGCCGAGCACGGCGCCCGCCTGGTGCTGCACAGCGCCACCAAGTACCTCGGTGGCCACGGTGACGTCATGGCCGGTGTCGTGGCCTGCGACGAGGAGTTCGCCGGGAAGCTCCGGCAGATACGTTTCGCCACGGGCGGTGTCCTCCACCCGCTGGCCGGCTATCTGCTGCTGCGCGGCCTGTCCACCCTCCCGGTCCGGGTGCGCGCGGCGTCCGACACCGCCGCCGAGCTGGTCCGCCGGCTCGCCGCCGACCCGCGCGTGGCCCGGGTGCACTACCCGCGCATCGGCGGCGCGATGGTCGCCTTCGAGGTCCACGGGGAGCCGCACGAGGTGATCGCGGGCGTCCGCCTGATCACCCCGGCCGTGAGCCTGGGCAGCGTCGACACCCTCATCCAGCACCCCGCGTCCATCAGCCACCGCATCGTCGACGCCGACGACCGCCGGGGCGCGGGCGTCTCCGACCGGCTGCTGCGCATGTCGGTCGGCCTGGAGGACGTCGAGGACCTGTGGGCCGACCTGGACCAGGCGCTCGGGCGGGGCGACGGCTCCGCGGGCGCGACGGCCCGCGTCGAGGCGGTGTCCGGGGTCTGACCCGAGGTGCGGACGGCCGGGCGTGTTCCGTCAGGGGCGTCCCGCACCGAACAAGGAACGGCCCGGCGCGTATCGCGCCGGGCCGTCCCTCCCGGGGCCGGCCGCGACTCGTCCCCGTTCGGGTCCGGCCGCGGTCGGCGCTCCTCAGGACCGGCCGTGACTCCCGTTCGGGGCCGGCCGCGTCGCGGTCGGTGCTCCCAGGGGCCGCCGTGGCTCAGTCCCGCACGCTCCACTCCTTCGGCACGTCGTACGGCAGCCGCGAGGCGACCGGCGTCGCGTCCAGGCGGGCCGTGATCACCAGCGTGCCCTCCTCGATCTGGTAGTCCAGCGGAAGTCCGAGGCCCCGCATCGCGGCGACCATGCCGGTGTTGGAGGCCTGCGTCACCGCGTACACGCTGTCGCAGCCCGCCTCCACAGCCATCGTCACCAGCCGGCCGAGCAGTTCCGCGCCGACGCCCCGGCGCTGCCACTCGTCCTCGACGAGCAGCGCGACCTCCGTCTCGTCACCGTCCCACAGCAGGTGACCGAGTCCCACGATGCGTCCCGAGCGGGTCTGCGCCGCGAGGGTCCGGCCGAAGCGCGGACCGAGCAGGTGGTTCAGATAGCGGTCGGCGTCCTTGACCGGCCCGTGGTAGCGCATCCTCAGGGTCCCCTGCGAGCACCGCTCGTGCATCGCCTTCGCGGCCTCCACGTCGGGCAGGTCGGCCCGGCGCACGGTGATGGCCTCGCCCTGCGGCAGGGTCAGCACGTCCTGGCCGTGCGGCACCCGCGGACCGAGCCGCGCGTCCAGCTCCACCAGCGCCCGCGCCCGGGCGAACTCGGTCGGGGTGAACGGCAGATACGGCCGCTCCACGGTGATCACTCCGCCCTCCGGCGCCCGCAGGCGCAGCACGGTGTCCTCCAGCGCGCCCTCCACCGGACCCGTGGCCTCGCCGGCCGGGGGAGCGGAGGGCAGCGAGCGGATGGTGCAGCGGCCCAGCAACTGCCGCAGTGCCAGAGGGAGTTCGGAAGCGTCCAGGGCGGTGCGGGTAGCGAGGCCGAGCACCCGGGTGGGCGCGTCGACCAGGTCGTGGGCGTCGGCCCGCTCGATCCAGGTCCGCGTGCCGCCGGCCTCGGCCACCGCGCGGGTGATCTCCGTCGCGGTGAGCGTGCCCGGCGAGCGCAGCAGGAACTCGTCGACGGTGTCCTCGCCCAGCGGGTGCGTCTGGAGGGTGAGGATGTCGACCTCGCGCGCGGCCAGGGCGGTGCACAGCGCGGCCAGCGAACCGGGGGTGTCCTTCACGGTCGTCCGCATCCGCCACAGGGCGCTGTGCCCGGCGGCGTCCTCGGCGGACGGTCCCGACGGCCCGGCCTGCCGCTCGGTGGAGCGCGGCCGGGCGTCGGTATCACTCGTATGGCTCGTATGGCTCGTGGGCGGTTCGTGGCCGTGCCTGCGGGCCCACCAGATGTGGAACGTGGCCGTGGCGAGCAGCACCACCGCGGAGATCACCAGCAGGGCCGGACCGTCGGGGCCGTGCCCGATCAGGTTGGCGACGGCGTCGGCGACCGCGACGGCCGTGAACAGGGCGGCGAGTTCGACCACGTCGCGCCGCCAGTGGTGGACGGGGCGGCCGTGCCGCGCGCGTGTGACGTCAGAGATTTTCTGTTTCATGACGCCACTCTGAACGACTGGTGTTGCGTGATCACGAACGCTTTGTGACCGATGGGTAAAGCATGCTTCCGTGCGGTTTATTGCCTCTTTGACCGTTTCGCGATCACCCAACTCGGCCCCGGCGCCCGCCGGGTGCCGCACACCGGGGGATGACGCCGGTGCGCGGCACACTCGGAGCCTACGGCAGCCACCGGCCCGCGCGGCCCCGCCGGGGCGCGCCCGTCCGACGGCCCGTCACCCGCGGCCCCGCCGGGGCGCGCCGGTCCGACGGCCCGTCACCCGCGGCCCCGCCCGCCGGCCCGTCACCCCGCGGCCGGGCCCGTCGGCTCAGCGGCTGCCGTCCAGGATGACGCGGGCCACCAGCGCCGGGTCGTCGTTCATCGGCACATGGCCGCAGCCCGGCAGCCGGACCAGCCGGGCCTTGGGGATGGTCGCCTTGGCGCGCACGCCCTGCCGGGGCAGCAGCAGCCGGTCCCTGGTGCCCCAGGCCACGGTGACCGGGATGCCGGAGACGTCGTCGGAGAACCGTACGTCGGTGCCCGCGCGCAGTGTGTCGGTGAAGCCGTCGGAGTTGACCAGGGCGAGCGTCTCGGCCACCACGGCCTCCGGGGAACGGCGGCCGGGGCGGGCGTAGATCGCGCTCGTCAGGACGGCCCGGCCGGCCGCCGAACGGGACAGCCGCTCGACGAGCGGCAGGGGCAGCCGGCGCGCGCTGTGGCGCATCGCCAGCAGCACCGCGAACGCGTAGCGCCGCTCGGCCTGGCTCCAGAACCCGGCCGGGGACAGGGCGGTGACGGACCGCACGCGCTTCTCCCGGCCCAGTTCCAGCGCGAGCAGACCGCCGAGCGAGTTGCCCGCCACGTGCGGGCGGTCCAGGTCCAGGGCCTCGCACAGCGCGCCGAGCGCGGTGTTGGTGGTGGGCAGGTCGTAGGAGAGGCCGTCCGGCAGGGACGGGGAGACGCCGAAGCCCGGCAGGTCGACGGCGATGACGTCCCGCTCGGCGGCCAGGATGTCGATGACCGGGTCCCAGGCCTGCCGGTGATGGCCTATGCCGTGCAGCAGGAGCAGCGGCTCGCCGCTGCCCACGCGCGCGTAGGACACGGTCACGGACCGCCGCCCCTGCGGTGAGGGGACCTCGAAGGTGACGGTGGCGGACATGAGCGGCTCCCTTGGTTCCGGCGGCTCGGAGGCCTCCGACGACTCCCGCGACGACGGCCGACGCTTGGCGGACAGCTTGTCAGCGATTGCTACTCGTGGGTAGCCCCGGTTGTACACCCCGTGTTCACGCCAACGCCCGCAGGGTGGCGACGCGTTGACCTGGGCGACGGGGGTTTTGCCGTCATGTCACGAATGCGGCCCTGTGCGAACGCGCCGTGAACGCTCCGCCGCGCGCGTCCCGTGAGCCGCCGAGGGGATCGAGGATTGGTCTTGACCAAGGGTGGGGGCCGCCCTATGGTCGCGTATAAGTGCAACAACCTTTAATAAACAAGGGCGCTAAAACGCCGCCGGATCACGGCGATTGCGGAGGACAGGGTGGGGACCCAGCAGCTGGAATCGGTGCCGGAACCGAAGTACTGGCACCTCAGGACCGTGCTCACCGAGGCACTGGACTCCGAGTTCGCGGTGGGGGAGATCCTCCCCAACGAGCGTGATCTCGCGGCCCGGTTCGGCGTCGCCCGCGCCACTCTGCGCCAGGCCCTGGAACAGCTCGAGCTGGAGGGCCGCCTCCAGCGCCGCCGCGGTGTCGGCACGACGGTGGCCCCGCCGCGCGTGGGCGTCGCCGTCGGCAGCGAGCAGGACGCCTGGCCCGGCGGCCCCGGGGACGCCTGGCAGCCCGTCGACTGCGTCCTGGAGGTGCCGCCCGCGGCCGTCGCCGCCGCGCTGGAGACCGGCGCGGGCGAGCCCGTGCACACCGTGCGCCGTATCCGTGTCACCCACGGCCAGCCGGTCGCCGCCGAGCTGCTGCACATCCCGGCGGCCTCGGTGCCCGCCCTGTCCGCCATAGACGCCCCCTCGGGCGCGGCACGCGCGCGTGCGGTGCTGCGCGAGCTCCAGCGCCTGGAGCCGGAGGGCCACGAGAACGCCGTCGAGCTGGGCTCCGCCCGCGCCGAGGACGCCAAGGAGCTGGACCGGCTGCCCGGCGCGCCCGTCCTGATGGTCACGACCCGGTTCCTCGCCGCCGGGCGTACGGCCGCGCTGTCGGTCGCCACCTACCGCGCGGACACCTGTCGGCTCACCTTCGGTGACTCGGGCCGCGTCGAGATCCACGAGGACCCGCAGCGCCGGGCGTCCTGAGGATCCCGCCTCCCCGGGCGGCGACGAGGCCCGCCGGTGCCCTTCCCCACGGGGCACCGGAGTTCTCCGCCGAACCCTCGGGGCAGGGAAGGCCGCCGACCCCTCGCGGCAGGGCAGGCCGCCGGTCACCGCCGGGCCGTGACCGTGCCCTCCACCGCGAACAGCTGCTCCTCCACATGGTCCAGGGCCAGCCGCACCGCGCCCGTCGCCACCGCCGCCTCGCCCAGCAGCGACAGCGCCACCCTCGGCGGCCGCAGACAGTAGCGGGCCAGCTCGCGCCGCAGCGGTTCCAGTACGTCGTCCAGGCCGGCCGCCCAGCCGCCGATCACGACCAGCTCCGGGTCCAGGGCCAGGGCCAGGGCCGCCACGTCGTGCACCAGCCGCTGTATGAAGCGGTCGACCGCCGCGCGGGCACCCTCGTCGCCCCGGCGTGCCCGGGCGAAGACATCGGCGACGGCCTGTTCGTCCAGCGGGTGCAGCGGCTCGTCCGTCGTGGACAGCAGCTTCTCCGGCGTGACCTCGCGGCCGAGCAGATGCAGGGCGCCGATCTCCCCGGCCGCCCCGCCGTAGCCGCGATGCAGCCGGCCGCCGATCAGCGCGCCCGCGCCCGGGCTCAGCCCGGCCAGCACGAACACCACGTCGTCCGAGTCCGTCGCCGAGCCCTTCCAGTGCTCGGCGACCGCCGCGGCGTTCGCGTCGTTCTCCACCAGCACCGGGCACTTGAAGGAGCGGCTCAGCCGCTCGCCCAGCCGCAGCCCCGTCCACCCGGGCAGCGCGGTGCCCAGCCGTACGGTGCCGTCCGCCTCGACGATCCCGGGCGTGCCCACGCCCACCGCCCGCACCGACGCGCGCGAGACACCGGCCCGGCGCAGCAGCTCGGCCACCGCGCCGCGCACCCGCTCCAGCCGCTCGTCCGCGTCGACCGTCTCGTCGACCTCCTTGGTCTGGGCGCCCAGCACCCGGCCGTCCAGGTCGGCGAGGAGCGCGGCCACCCGGTGGACACCGATCTCCAGGCCCAGCAGGTGGCCCGCCTCGGCCCGGAACCGGAACCGCCGCGCGGGCCGGCCCTGCCGCCGGGTGGCACCCTCCTCGGCCGCCTTCTCGACGACCAGACCGGCCTCTATGAGTCCCTCGACGACACCCTCGACGGTCGGCCGGGACAGCCCGGTGACGCGGGTGATCTCCGTGAGCGTCGCGCAGTCGGTGGCACGCAGAGCGTGCAGCACCACCGCGGAATTGATCCTTCGCAGCAGCGAGGGATCCCCGCCGGTCAGCCGCCCCACCGTCCGTCCTCCCAGCTCGTGCGCGTGTTGGCCGGATGTTACTCGGCACGGGTGACCGCGGCGAGTGCCGGAGGTGCCGGTTCCGGGCGAAGCCCGGGCTCAACCGGGCGAGACGAACCCCGACTCGTACGCCACGACGACCGCCTGCGTGCGGTCGCGCGCCCCCGGCTTCGCCAGGACGGCGCTGACGTGCGACTTCACCGCCTCCGTGCCCACCGTCAGCCGGACGGCGATCTCCGCGGTGGACAGGCCCCGGGTCATCAGCCGCAGCACCTGCGCCTCGCGCTCGGTCAGCCGGGCCCGCTCCAGCGCTTCCCGCGCGGCCTGCCCGACGGAGGCGCAAGGCTCGGCCCTGCCGCGACCGGACTGCGCGACGAAGACGCAACCGAGCCCTCGCCGCGACCGGACTGCGCGACGAAAGCACAAGGATCGGCTTCGCCGCAGACAGGCGTGGCTCAGTTCTCCGTAGCCGTCCGCAGGCGCGCGTACTCCTCCGCCATCGCCGCCGTCGTCCAGTGCGCGTTCAGACCGCTCGGATTCGGCAGCACCCACACACGCGCGCCCCCGATCGTCCGCTCCTGCGGCCCCACCCCGGCCTTGCGCTCGTCGAAGGCGGCCCGGTAGGCGGTCACTCCCACCACCGCCAGCCAGGCCGGCTTCCGCCGCTCCACCTTCGCCGCCAGCAGCCGCCCGCCCTCGCGGTACTCCTCGGCGCTCAGCTCGTCGGCGCGCGCGGTCGCCCGGGCCACCACATTGGTGATCCCGAGCCCGAAGGACAGCAGCTCCGCCTGCTCGGCGGGCTTCATCAGCCGTGGCGTGAACCCGGACAGATGCACAGTTATCTGCACTACGTCTTCTCGTTGGTCTCGGTGCCGGTACCCGAGATCAACGAGGAGAGTGCGAGTGGACCTGCGACATGAACTGATGGAGGGGCGAGCGGACGTCCCCCGTGCCGGGGCGGTAGTCCCGGCGAGGAGGGTGCATCCCCCGTACATCGTCCTCAATGGGTATGACGACGAGATCGAGCCGGTCACTGCGTATCTGCGGGACTTGGCCCTGTACGACAGCAGCCCGCTGACGGTCCGCAGCTACGGGTACGGCCTGCTGCGCTGGTTCCGCCTGCTGTGGCTGCTCGGGGTCGGTTGGGAGAAGGCGACCGAGGCCGAGACCGCGGTGCTGGCCGGGTGGCTGCGGACCGCGCCGAACCCTCAACGACAGCGCAAGTCGGCAGGTGGCCCGGCTCCGGGCTCGGTGAACCTGCGCACTGGGAAGCCCATTCTGCGTGTCGGCTACGCGCCGCGGACGATCAACCACGCGCTGTCGGTGGTGAGCGGGTTCTACGAGTTCCACGCCCACCAGGGCAACGGGCCGGTCACCAACCCGGTCCCGGTTTCCCCACAGCGGCGCCGGGCCCTGGCCCATCGCAGCCCGCTGGAGCCGATGCCGGTGCTGGGCCGAGCTCGACTGCGCCAGAAGGTGGCAGACCGGCCGCCGCGGTCGATCCCCGATCTTCTCTGGGACGAGTTGTTCGAGTGCATGGGGTGCGAACGCGACCGTGCCCTGTTGGAGTTCTACGTCTCCAGCGGCGCCCGCGCCGAGGAATTGCTCGGCGTCGGAATCGGTGACCTGGACTGGGCTGGCCAGCGCGTCTACGTGATCTCAAAAGGGTCGCGGGAGCGTCAGCCTGTTCCGGCCTCCCCGCAGGCGTTCGTGCGGTTGGCACACTACCTCGACGAGATCGGCACCCCGCCGTCGGACGAGCCCTTGTGGCGGACTCGCCGAGGGGTAGATCGGCCCTTGTCCTACTGGGCGATGCGGCGCATCATGCAGCGCGCCAACGAGGTGCTGGGCACCAATTGGACGCTGCACGACCTGCGGCACACGGCCGCGAGCCGTATGGCCAACAGCGGCAAGCTCACGCTGCCCGAGGTGCAAGCCATCCTGCGGCACGCCAACATCCAGACGACCAGCCGCTACCTGACGGTGCGTGTCGAGGAGCTTTTCGACAAGCTCACCGAGCACTACAACACTCCGCGCGTCGAACGGAGCTATCCCGCCGGCTACGACGCCGACGACATCACGGCGGTGTTCGGTGCCTAAGTCCCGTCTCAGTACCACCACGGGGGCAAGTCGACGTCACGGCCCGGTTGCCGAAGGTCTCGACTTCGCCAGCCGATTCGTCGGTGGGGCCATCACGCCCGAACCGGCCGTTGCTGAGGCACCGCCTCGCCCGCACGGCGAGCTCGGCTCCGCCTCCGTCGCTCACATCTCCCGACTTGCCGCCACAGTCTGGATGGACGCGGACAAGGTGACCCGATTCCAGCGAGCGCAGGCCACCGAATGCGTCTTGCAGTACCTGCGTGACTTTCCTGGTCAGACATGGCAGGAGCGATGGGATGCCAGCCCCATCGGACGAGGACAGGTCGCCGCGAACACGCTCGGAACTCGACGCTCCACGGGCGTGGCCATCACCCCGGGGGTGCGGGCGCTCTACTGCCTGCGCGTCATCCAACCGACCCTCGTCACCTTCCGGCGCAACGTGTTGCACAACTTCGCGCCGATGTTTGTCGCCGCCCAGGACGACCCGCTCCTGGACAAGTACGCCGCACAGGTTCAAGCGCAACCGATGCGGCACGTCCACCGTCGAGAGGCCATGGCCGAGCTGTGCACCCTCCTCGCGGTCCAGGGAGTGGCACTGGGCGATGTGACGCCAGCAGCGGTGCTGCACTTCACTCAGGACAACCGTCGGGCCCGCAGCGTCCTTCAGCCGGGGAACAAGGTGGCGAACCGGCTGGTCGGCCAAGGGATGTGGAACGTCCTACATGTCATGGGGCACTTCCCGCCCGCGACGCCTCCCACGCTCCGAGCCGCTCTGATGCGGGGCCAACGCACCGTCGAGGAGATGGTCGCCCAGTATCCCATCCGCAATCAGGCGGTGCGGGCTCTGCTGATCGACTACTTCACGCGTCGCCGGGCCGACACGGACTACTCCACGCTGAAGAACCTCGTCTTGCTGGTCGCCCACCACTTCTGGGAGAAGATCGAGCGCGTCAACCCCAACCAGGCTGATCTGCGGATCTCCCCCGAGCACTACGCGACCTGGCGGCAGATGATCACCGTCAAGGACAACGGCAAGCCTCGTGCCGGCCAGGACAGCATCATCATCGCGGTCCGAAGCTTCTACTTCGACCTGCACACCTGGGCCGCCGAGGAACCAGAACGCTGGGCAGCGTGGGTCGCCCCTTGTCCTGTTCCCCCCAGCGAACTCCACGGCCTCGGCACTCGTCGACGCCGGATCAACGAACGCTCAGCCAACCGCACCCGTCAGCGCCAGCCCCTGCTGCCCGCCCTGGTCGACCACGTGGAGACGCGCTACGACCGTGCCCGCCTGCTGCTGGAGCGGGCCAACAAGGCAGCGGACGAAGAAGTCTTCACCCATGACGGGACCGACTACCGCCGCGTCATCACCGAAGCCGACCGCAAGCTCCTCCGCCACGGCGACGCGGTCCCCACCCGCGTCATCGAAGAGTCCAGCGGCCAGATCATCCACATCGGAACCGACGAAGAAACAGCCTTCTGGGAGTGGGCCGCGGTCGAGACCCTGCGGCACTCCGGGGTGCGGGTGGAAGAACTCATCGAGCTCACCCACCTCAGCGTTCGGCAATACCAGCGGGCAAACGGAGAGGTCATCGCACTGCTGGTGATCGCACCATCGAAGACCGACCGCGAACGCGTGATTCCGATGTCCGCCGAACTCTTCCACGTCATCGCATCCATCATCCGCCGGCACACCCGCACAGGCCGCCCGATCCCCCTCGTCAGTCGGTACGACCCGCACGACAAGGAGTGGAGCGCACCCATGCCTTTCCTCTTCCAACGGCAGAACGGCACCACGCCCGCGGTGTTCTGCACGGGCACCATCCAAGAGATGATCAGTCGGCGCGGCCAGGCCCTTGCCGAAGTCCATCCCGGCTTTCGCGGATTGAAGTTCACCCCGCACGACTTCCGAAGGATCTTCGCCACCGAACTCGTCAACAGCGGCCTGCCGATCCACATCGGAGCGGCCCTGTTGGGTCACCTCAACATCCAGACCACCCGTGGCTACGTCGCGGTCTTCGACGAGGATGTCGTCCGCCACTACCAGGAGCATCTGCACCACCGCCGCCAGATTCGACCCGAGGGCGAGTACGACGAGTTCGGTGGCGAAGATCCGCCACTACCAGGAGCATCTGCACCACCGCCGCCAGATTCGACCCGAGGGCGAGTACCGCGACACGACGGACCAGGAATGGGGGGAGTTCGAGGAGCACTTCGACCGCCGCAAGGTCGAGCTCGGCTCCTGCGGGCGCCCCTACGGCACCCCCTGCCAACACGAGCATGCCTGCATCCGCTGCCCAATGCTCCACATCAACCCGAAGATGCTCGACCGACTCGAAGAACTCGAAGCCGACCTCCTAGCCCGCCTGCGGCGGGCAGAAGAGGAGAACTGGCTCGGCGAGACCGAAGGCATCAACCTCACACTCACTTTCCTCCGCGCCAAGCGTGAGGAAACTCAACGACGAGCCTCGCGTCCATCTGTCGATCTCGGTATCCCCACACCGCGCAGGGTGAGGGAGAACCCGTGAGGCACGACTGCGGCCCACACTTCACTCCGACGCTGACGCGCTGGCCAGGGCCTGCCGGACCTCAGCCGCGGGGAATGGAGTGCGCTTACTCTCCGTGACAAGTCGATGGGCGAAGTCGTCCATGACGACGGCGTGCAGGGCATGGCGATCAATCATCGCCCTGATCCCGGGGGGAACGCCGTCGGGGCGGCGGCCTGCAATCCATTCGCGCAGGAAAGTCCCGTGTTCTGTGTCACCGCGCACGGCCTCGGGCAGGTGGTGGCGCAGCAGATGCCACGGTGCGTAGCAGCGGTCGTACACGAGGTGGTCGGAAAGGAAGGCGGCTTCCTGCGCCGAGAGCTCGAAGTGGCGGCTGAGAGCAAGCCCGAAGTCCGCGAAGTACACCTGCTGACCGTCGGTCAGCAGGTTGGCGAAGTGTGCGTCAAAGTGCACCAGCCCGCGTGAACTCATGAACTCTGTCCCCCGCAGCAGCGCGTCTTCCACCCACAGATAGGAGGAGTCGCCTCCTGGCTCCGTCCAAGCCGCATCACGGGTGTCGCTGAGCCAGGCCGCGAGTGTCTGAGGCACGTGCTCCAGGAAGAGCACCAGGCTGAGGGAGGACTTGCCGATGGCTTCCAGCCGATGACGCACGGCAGGCGATCCCTCCCAATGCGCTACGGCTCCCTCGACGCCTCCGAACTCATCGGCGAAGTCGACAGGAGGACGATCCGGCAGAACCCGCCAGTGATACATGAGCGGGAAACCGGCAAACTCGTTCCTCAGAACCCAAGCGGTAGTCATGACGTGCGCGGCCAGTTCACGCCAAGCCCCGAACCCTGCCGACCCCACCCCGTACTGATAGAAGAGAGGGAGCCCGAACAGGTTGGCGGTCGAGCGCACATGTTCCGGCCGCAACTCGATGTCCGTCAGCGGGATCCGCTTGACGAAGACGGGTATCCCCGCGACCTCCATCTCGCTCCGACTGCCACCGATGCCCGAGCCCAGTGCCGGCGCGGCAGCCACCGCATCGCCGAGCCTTCGGTCGCTGAGCAACGAGAGTTGTGCTCCTACGGCCGCATAAGCGGATACACGTGAGGCGGGTAGTGGCTCGGTCTCATCCATCGGCGGCTCCTGCCTGACATCACACTGGCCGCTGTTGATCATGCCAGGCGTCCCAACGCGATTCCCGAAGTTGCCGTCAATGGCTCCCAAAGAAGCCGAGACAGCCAACAATCTGCGCCGGGCGGACAGGACGTTCTCGCGGCTGGAAACCCCACGGCTTCCCGGTTCGTCCGTCGTCACCCAGTGTCAGCAACCGATGAACTGCCCTCAACAAAGGAGCACTGCCCTGAACCTCATACCCCTCCTCACCCTTTCGAGTGAAGTGCAGAGAAGCAGCACCGGCCAGAAGCGGTTGCCGGGACGGGCGAAGTGATGGCCGGTCGCGGCGGTCATCAGACCGGGGTTGATCCCGCAGAACAGCACACGGAGGCCGTCCGCGACGACGTCCGGTACGAGACGGTCGCGGGCGGCCTCCAGGTCCTGCGCGGTGAACCGGGTCAGAGAATCGCTCCCGGCGTGTAGCCCGCGGCCTCCGGGTGCCGCTTGACGATCTCCTCGATCCGGCCGACGACCACGGCGACCTGGGCGGCCGCGGCACCCGTGAAGGACAGCTTGTCGGCCATGAGGGCGCCCAGCTGCTCACGGTCGAGCGGCAGCCGCCCGTCGGCGGCCAGCTTGTCCAGCAGGTCGTTGCGCTCGGCGCCCTGCTCCCGCATGGCCAGCGCGGTCGACACCGCGTTCTCCTTGATGGCCTCGTGGGCGATCTCGCGGCCCACCCCGGCCCGCACCGCGCCCATGAGGACCTTGGTGGTGGCCAGGAACGGCAGGTAGCGGTCCAGCTCACGGGCGACGACGGCCGGGAACGCGCCGAACTCGTCGAGCACCGTCAGGAACGTCTCCAGCAGACCGTCGAGCGCGAAGAACGCGTCCGGCAGCGCGACCCGGCGCACCACCGAGCAGGACACGTCGCCCTCGTTCCACTGGTCGCCCGCCAGCTCGCCGGTCATCGACGCGTAGCCGCGCAGGATGACCATCAGGCCGTTGACGCGCTCGCAGGAGCGGGTGTTCATCTTGTGCGGCATCGCGGAGGAGCCGACCTGGCCGGGCTTGAAGCCCTCGGTGACCAGCTCGTGCCCGGCCATCAGCCGGATCGTCTTGGCCAGCGACGAGGGCGCCCCGGCCAGCTGCACCAGCGCGGTGACGACCTCGTAGTCCAGGGAGCGCGGGTAGACCTGGCCGACCGAGGTGAAGGCCTGGGAGAAGCCGAGGTGCCCGGCGATCCGGTCCTCCAGCTCGGCGAGCTTGCCGGCGTCGCCGCCCAGCAGGTCGAGCATGTCCTGCGCGGTGCCGACCGGGCCCTTGATGCCGCGCAGCGGGTAGCGGCCGAGGAGCTCCTCGACGCGGCCGTACGCCACGAGCAGCTCGTCGGCGGCGGTCGCGAACCGCTTGCCGAGGGTGGTGGCCTGCGCGGCGACGTTGTGGGAGCGGCCGGCCATGACCAGCTCGCCGTACTCCCCGGCCAGCTTGCCCAGGCGCGCCAGCACGGCCACCGTGCGGTCGCGCATCAGCTCCAGGGAGAGGCGGATCTGGAGCTGCTCGACGTTCTCCGTGAGGTCGCGGGACGTCATGCCCTTGTGGACCTGCTCGTGCCCGGCGAGGTCGTTGAACTCCTCGATCCGCGCCTTCACGTCGTGCCGCGTGACCTTCTCGCGCTCGGCGATGGAGACCAGGTCGACCTGGTCCAGGACACGCTCGTAGTCGGCGAGCGCCGCCTCCGGCACCTCGATGCCGAGGTCCTTCTGGGCCCGCAGCACGGCGAGCCAGAGCTGACGCTCCAGCTTCACCTTCTGCTCGGGGGACCAGAGCGTGGCGAGCTCGGCGGAGGCGTACCGTCCGGCGAGGACGTTCGGGATGCGGGGCTTGGCGGGAGCTGAAGTCACGTGTCCAGAGTTTACTGGCGATTCGTGCAGGCCAGCGCCGCGGCCCGGTTCGGCGGAAGCTACGAGACGGCCGTCACGTGCGGGGTCCGCCCCGTCAGGCCCTGTGACCGGCGCCCCGAAGCACGACAGCGGCCGCGCCGAGCCCACACGCGGGACGCCCGGTCCGGTCGGCACGCCCCCTCCGGCCCCGCGACCACCGGCCGCCCCGGGCCCCGACAGGCCTGGGTCCTGTCGTCGGACTCCCGTCGTCGCCCGGAGGGCGGCCCCGCGGCGTCAGGTGCGTGCTCTGGGGGTCCCCCCCTCCGGGGGAGTGCCGGGTGCAAGCCCTCGTACCGGACGTACTCGGGCTGGTGCCGGGTGCGGCGAGTGGGGGCGCCTCCCACGAAGTGGGGGAGCGTGCACGGCGTCGCGGGGCGGGCGGGAGTTCGACGACAGGGCCTAGCCCACCGGCCCCTCGAACGGCAGCAGTTCCGGGCGCTTCGGCGGGCGGCCGTCGCCCGAGGAACGGCCGGTCAGCCGGCGCCCGATCCACGGCAGCAGGTACTGCCGGGCGAACCGCACGTCGGCGACCCGGCGCGCGGACCAGCCGGGCGGCAGCGTGGCGGGCGGGGCCACCCGCCACTCGGTGTCCTCGGCGTCGTGTCCCAGGGACTGCCAGACCGCCTCGGCGACCCGGCGATGGCCGTCGGGCGTCAGATGCAGCCGGTCCACGTCCCACGCCCGCGGATCGCTCAGCGAGGGCGCCCCGTACAGGTCCACCACCACCGCGCCGTGCCGCACGGCGAGCCCGTCGACGCAGTCGAACAGCTCCTCCATGCGCGGCCGGAACCGCTCGAGCACCGGGCCCTGCCGGCCGGGGCTGCGCATCAGCACGAGCCGCTCGCAGGCCGGGGCGAGCCGCTCCACGGCCTCGGTGAGCAGACCCTTCACCCGCTCCATGTCGCACTTGGGGCGCAGGGTGTCGTTCAGGCCGCCGACGAGCGTGATCACATCGGGCCGCATCGCCGCGGCCACCGCCACCTGCTCGTCGACGATCTGCCCGATCAGCTTCCCGCGCACCGCCAGGTTGGCGTACCGGAAGCCGGGCGTGCACGCGGCCATCCGCGTCGCGAGCAGGTCCGCCCAGCCCCGGTAGGAGCCGTCGGGCAGCAGGTCGGACATGCCCTCGGTGAAGGAGTCGCCGACGGCGACCAGGCTGGTGTACGTAGGGTTCTTCTGCATGGCGTCAGCGATGGTAACCCGGTTCCATACTTAGCGGTCGGTCACCCCAGACGGCCCCCGGGAAACACGGCCGGACGGTCCCCTAGAAACACGGCCGGACGGTCCCCTGGAAACACGGCCGGCCGGGGTCCAGGGCCCCGGCCGGTACGCAGGGGGGCGCCGGTCACGCCGGCGCCCCGATCAGGCCTGCTGTCCGAACAGCTCCCGCAGCACGTCCTCCATCGTCACCAGTCCGGCCAGTCGGCCGTCGTCGCCGAGGGCGGCGGCCAGATGCGTCCGGCTGCCGCGCATCGCGGTGAGGACGTCGTCCAGCGGGGTGGTCTCCTTCACCCGGGCGATGGGCCGCATGTCCCGCAGCCGGAAGGCGACGTCCCGGGGAGAGGCGTCCAGCGCGTCCTTCACATGCAGATAGCCCGCGATGCGACGGCTCTCGTCCACGACCGGGAACCGGGAGTACCCCGACTCGGCCGACAGCCGCTCAAGCTCCTCCGGGGTGACGCCCACATGCGCGTAGACGACCCGCTCCAGCGGCACGACGACGTCCCGCACCGGCCTGCGGCCCAGTTCGAGGGCGTCGTTCAGCCGCTCGCGGGCGCGGGCGTCGATCAGCCCGGCCTCACCGGAGTCGTGCACCAGCCGGGCCAGTTCGGCGTCCGAGAAGGTCGCGGTCACCTCGTCCTTGGTCTCGATCCGCATCAGCTTCAGCAGCCCGTTGGCGAACGCGTTGATCGCGAAGATCACCGGCCGCAGCGCGCGGGCCAGCGTCACCAGGGGCGGACCGAGCGCCAGCGCGCTGCGCACCGGCTCGGCCAGCGCGATGTTCTTCGGCACCATCTCGCCCAGCAGCATGTGCAGATACGTCGCCAGGGTCAGCGCGATCACGAACGACACCGCGTGACCGGCGCCGGACGGCACGCCAAGCCCGTGGAACACCGGCTCCAGCAGATGCGCGATCGCCGGTTCGGCCACCACACCGAGCACCAGGGTGCACAGCGTGATACCGAGCTGCGCGGCCGCCATCAGCGCGGACACGTGCTCCAGGCCCCACAGCACACCGCGGGCGCGCCGGTCCCCGTTCTCCGCGTACGGCTCGATCTGGGAGCGTCGTACGGAGATCAGCGCGAACTCGGCGCCGACGAAGAAGGCGTTGACGACCAGCGTCGCCAGACCGATCAACAGCTGTACCGCGACCATCACCGGCCCCCTTCCTCGTTCTCGACGGCGTTGTCCAGCGGAGCGTGCAGCAGCACCCGGGCGGCTCTGCGGCCGCTCGCGTCGACCACGTCCAGCCGCCAGCCGCCGACCACCACGCTGTCGCCCTCGGCCGGGATACGGCCCAGTTCGGTGGCGACGAGGCCGGCCAGGGTCTCGTACGGCCCGTCGGGCGGACGCAGGCCGACCCGTGCGAGCTGGTCGATCCGCGCGGCGCCGTCGGCGGAGTACAGGACCTGGCCGTCCTCGTCGGTGCCCGCCGGGGCGAGGTCGGGGGTCTCGTGCGGGTCGTGCTCGTCGCGGACCTCGCCGACGACCTCCTCGACGATGTCCTCCAGGGTGGCGACACCCGCGGTGCCGCCGTACTCGTCGATGACGACCGCCATGGTCCGCTTGCCGGACAGCCGGTCCAGCAGCCGGTCGACCGTGAGGGACTCCGGCACCAGCAGCGGCTCGCGCATCAGCTCGGCGACCCGGACCCGGCCCCGCCGCTCGGCGGGCACGGCCAGGACGTCCTTGATGTGCGCGGTGCCCACCACCGAGTCGAGGTTGCCGCGGTAGACCGGGAAGCGGGACAGGCCCGTCGCCCGGGTGGCGTTCGCGACGTCCTCGCAGGTGGCCTGCACCTCCAGGGCCACGACCTGCACGCGCGGCGTCATCACGTTCTCCGCGGTCAGGTCGGCCAGGTTCAGGGTCCGCACGAACAGCTCGGCCGTGTCCGCCTCCAGCGCGCCCTCGCGGGCGGAGTGCCGGGCGAGCGCGGCCAGTTCCTGCGGTCCGCGCGCGGAGGCCAGCTCCTCGGCGGGCTCCAGACCGAACCGGCGGACCACCCGGTTCGCCGTGTTGTTCAGATGCGCGATGAACGGCCGGAACGCGGAGCTGAACAGCCGCTGGGCGTTGCCCACCCGCTTGGCCACGGCCAGCGGCGAGGAGATCGCCCAGTTCTTGGGCACCAGCTCGCCCACGACCATCAGGAACACCGTCGACAGGGCCGTGCCCAGCACCAGGGCCAGGGACGACGCGGTCGACTCGGAGATGCCGAGGGACTCCAGCGGGCCGGCGATGAGCCGGGAGATGGAGGGCTCGGCGAGCATGCCGACCACCAGGTTGGTGACGGTGATGCCGAGCTGGGCGCCGGAGAGCTGGAACGTGAGGTTGCGGACGGCTTTGAGGGCGCCGGCCGCGCCGCGCTCGCCGCGCTCGGCCGCCTGCTCCAGGTCGCCGCGTTCCACCGTCGTCAGGGAGAACTCGGCCGCGACGAAGGCGCCACAGGCGAGCGAGAGCAGGATCGCCACCAGCAGGAGGAGCACTTCGGTCATCGGGTCACCTCCGTCCCATGATCGGACAGGGTGGCGGGGAGTGCGCGATGTCGGCTACTGGGAGGCTCGCCCATGGACGGACGCTCACACCTTTCATCGGAGGACGGGATGCGATCCCCCAATGGTAAAGGATCGGCAAAGCATGTCAGTCGGCGAGGGGCTTGACCCAGCGCCGCCACTGCTCCTGGGGCGTGTACCCCGCCGCCCGCCAGGCATGGTGCGCCTGTTCGTTGCGGGTCAGCACCATCGCGTCGCCGCGCCGCCCGCCCAGCCGTGCGAACCGCTCCTCGGCGGCCGTGAGCAGGGCCGAGCCGATCCCGCGGCGGCGGTGCTCCGGGTGCACCGCGAGCCGGTACAGATGGCAGCGCCAGCCGTCGAACCCGGCGATCACCGTGCCCACCAGCTCGCCGTCCAGCTCCGCCAGCAGCAGTGCCTCCGGGTCGCGCTCCACCAGCCGCTCCACCCCGGCCCGGTCGTCGCTGATGCTGGTCCCCTCGGCGGCCGTCTTCCAGAAGGCGAGGACGGCGTCCAGGTCGTCGGGCGTCACGGCCCGTATCCGCAGGTCGGTCATGCGGTGATCACATCACGCGCGGCAGGGCCGGACCGCGGATTCCACGATGCGGGACGGGCGGGCCGCCCGACGCCGGCCCCCGGCGCCCGACGGCGGGGAACGTCGGCCTCCCGGGCTCACTCGTGCGCGATGGCCTCCAGCACGTTCATCCGCGACGCCCGCGCGGCGGGCAGCAGCGCGGCCACCACGCCCACGACCGCCGAGCCGATCACCACCGCCACTATCGTGCTCCACGGGATCGCCAGGGCGGTCATGCCCTGAAGGGCCAGCACCTGCTGCATCGAGACGCCCCACACCAGCCCCAGAGCGAGTCCCAGCAGCGCGCCGAACACGGCGATGACCACGGACTCCAGCCGGATCATCCGCCGCAACTGGCGCCGCCCCAGCCCGATCGCCCGCAGCAGCCCGATCTCCCGGGTGCGCTCCACGACCGACAGGGCGAGCGTGTTGACCACGCCGAGCACCGCGATGACGATCGCCAGCCCCAGCAGCGCGTACACGAGGTACAGCAGCACCGCGATCTGGTCGTGGATCAGCTGCTTGTAGTCCGCGAGGTCACGCACCTGGACCTGCGGGTACGGCTCCAGCGTCCGCTCCAGGTTCGCGCGCAGGGCGTCGGCGTCGGTGCCGGCCGCGGCGTTGACGTAGACCACGGAGTCCTGGCCGCCCGGCGCGAACCGCTCCAGGGTGGACAGCGAGAAGTAGATCCCGCCCTGGTTGCCGAAGCCGTCCGCGGACTCCTGGTCGGTCAGCGCCCCCACGGTCAGTTCGGCGGTCCGCCCGCTGCGGAACTCCACGGGGACCGTGCCACCCAGGCGGACGCCGTGCTCGCGCGCGAAGTCGACGTCCATGCCCAGGTGCCCGTCGGCCAGCGCGGCCGCCGTGTCGCCCTGCGCGTAGGTGATGTTGGCGACCTCGTCGAGCTGCGGGTCGTAGCCGACCGCGGTGGTCTCGACGCGGTCGTCGTCGGGAAGCCGTACCGCGACCGGGGTGAACCGCGAGCGCACCGCCTGGCCCACGCCCTCGGTGTCGCGGATGCTGTCGGTCACCTCGGCCGGGAACGGCACGAAGTTGGCGTTCTGCACGACGAAGTCCGCGCCCAGCGTCTTGTCGATCTGCTCGTCGAAGGACCGCGTCATCGAGGCGCTCGCCACGGACATGCCGCCCACCAGCGCGAGGCCCACCATCAGGGCCGCCGCCGTGGCGCCCGTACGGCGGGGGTTGCGCAGGGCGTTGCGCTGGCTCATCCGGCCGACCGAGCCGAACAGCGCCGGGAAGCCCGCCCCGAGCACCCGGATCACCGGACGCACCAGCAGCGGGCCCGCGATCACGGTGGCCACCAGCGTCAGCACCACACCGAGGCCCAGCAGGGACGCCGCCGACGAGGTCTCGGACGCCGTCGCACAGCCCACCAGCGCCGCCGCGCCGACCGCCCCGACGACCACACCGACCACCGCACGGACCCGCATGGGCCTGCCCACGCCGGCGATCTCCGCGTCCGAGAGGGCGGCCATCGGGGACACCTGGGCCGCCCGGCGGGCCGGGAGATAGGCCGCGACGAAGGTGACGCCCACCCCGACGACGTACGCGGAGACCGGTGTCACCCAGCCGACCACCATCTCGGTGGCCTTGATGTTCATGCCGAGCAGGCCCATCAGCTCGATCAGTCCGGCCGCCAGGCCGATACCGGCGGCGAGGCCCAGCGTGGAGCCGAACAGGCCGAGCAGCAGCGCCTCGGTGAGCACCGAGCGGCGCACCTGACGCCGGTCGGCCCCCAGGGCGCGCAGCAGGCCGAGCTCGCGCGTGCGCTGCGCGATCAGCATCGAGAAGGTGTTGACGATCAGGAAGACGCCGACCAGCACGGCCACCCCGGCGAAGCCGAGCATCACGTACTTGATGACGTCCAGGAACCCGCCGAGCTGTTCCACGTCCGACTCGGCCTGCTCGTCGGCGGTGCGCAGCGTGTAGGCGCCGCTGTCGCCGAGCGCGGCCGCCACCCGCCGCTTCAGCTCGGCGTCGCTCACCCCGTCCGCCGCGTCGACGTTGATGCTGGTCGCGGCCTTCGGGTCGCCGAGCAGCTCGGCCTGGGCGGCCGGCGGGTCCAGGAACAGCAGGGAGGCGCCGGGGTTGGTGGTGGTGAAGGTGACGATCCCGACGACCTTCACGTCGAAGGACCCGGGCGCGGCGATCACCTTGAGCGTGTCGCCGATGCCGAGGTCCTTGCGGTCGGCGGTCTCGGAGTCCAGCAGCGCCTCGGTGGGGCCCTGCGGCGCGCGGCCCGAGGTGAGTTCGACGGGGCTGCGCTTCGTGGGGTTCCAGCCGGTGCCGATGGTCGGGGCGCCGGTGGTCGGGCCGACCGAGTCGTTGTTCTCGTCGACGACGGTGATGCCCGCCACGTCCACGTCCACGCGCGCCTCGGCGACGCCGTCGACCTGGGCGATCCGGCCGGCGAGCGCGGCCGGGAGGGTCGGGGTGAAGCCCGTGGGCACGGCCTCGTCGAGCTTCTCGTCCGGACTGACGGTCACATCCGCGGCCGTGGAGGCGAACAGCCGGTCGAAGGTGCGGCTGACCGTGTCGGAGAAGATCAGGCTGCCCGCGACGAACGCGACGGACAGCACGACGGCCAGCGCGGACAGCAGCAGCCGTCCCTTGTGGGCCAGGAAGCTGCGGAGGGTCGCCTTGAGCACAGGTCTCAGGCCTCCTCGGCGGCGTGCCCGCCGTCATCAGCGGGTGAGCCGGGACCGCCGGAGGCGTCGCCGGACGAGGCAGCCGCGGCCCCCGCGCCCGGAGCGGTCTCCGACTGCCCGCGGACCACGTCGAAGCGCTTCATCCGCTCCAGCACCGCGTCCGCGCTGGGCCGCTCGATCTCGTCCACGATCCGGCCGTCCGCGAGGAACAGCACCAGGTCCGAGTGGGCCGCGGCGCCCGGGTCGTGGGTCACCATCACCACGGTCTGACCGAGCGTGTCGACCGCCTCCCGCAGGAAGCCCAGCACCTCCAGACCCGCGCGGGAGTCGAGGTTGCCCGTGGGCTCGTCGGCGAAGATCAGCTCGGGCCGGGACGCCAGCGCCCGCGCGCACGCCACGCGCTGCTGCTGACCGCCCGAGAGCTGCGTGGGCCGGTGCTCGAGCCGGGCTCGCAGCCCGAGGGTGTCGATCACCTGGTCCAGCCACTCCGGGTCCGGCTTCTGCCCGGCGATGTCCATCGGAAGGGTGATGTTCTCCAGCGCGTTCAGCGTGGGGATCAGGTTGAACGACTGGAACATGAAGCCGATCCGGTCCCGGCGCAGCCGGGTCAGCTCACGGTCCCGCAGCCCGGTGATCTCGGTGTCGCCGAGCCAGACCTGTCCGGCCGAGACGGCGTCCAGCCCCGCCAGACAGTGCATCAGCGTGGACTTCCCGGAGCCGGAGGGGCCCATGACCGCCGTGAACCGGCCGCGCGCGATGTCCACGTCCACCGAGTCCAGGGCGAGCACGGCCGTCTCTCCCGAGCCGTACGCCTTCGTGAGAGCCCGGGCGCGCGCGGCGACGGAGTCGGCCCCCGCACGGCCCGGGGCGTGCTCCGCAGCTGATGTGGACAAGGCCGCCTCCTCGGAAGTGGACATAGGGCACTCCCTTGTCGAGGGCGAGCCTAGTGTGAGCCGGGGCACACCCGGTATCCCTCTTGGGTCCAGGCCGTCCCTCCCTCCCAGGTACGGGATCGCCCGGACATGTGTAAGGGGCACCGGCCATTGGTTCGTGACAGGGCCTCCGCCGCGCCGCGGACCCGTCGTGCGCCCCGCCGCGCACCCCGCGCCCCGAAGGCGCCCCTTGCCCGCGCTAGCGCATCGGCGCTAGCTTCGAGCTATGGCGAAGACCCAGCTGAACGTCCGCGTGGACGAGGGCACGGCCCGCGCGGCGCGCGAACGCGCCCTGGCCCGTGGCATGAGCGTCAACCGGTACATCGAGGAACTGGTCCGGCAGGACACCGGCGAGGTGGGCCACACCTTCGTGGAGGCCGCCGCCGACTTCATGAAGAGCTACGAGTCCGTCTTCGCCGAGGAGTTCGGCGAAGGGAAGCGCGAAGGCCGGCCCTGAGCCGTTGAGCGACCTCAGGATCGACCTCGCCTGGCTGCTGATGCTCGCCGAGCAGAACACCCCCGGGGACCCCCAGGTCACCGACTGGGGCGCGCTCGTCGCCGCCGTCGCACGCCACCGGGCAGAGATCTTCGACGTACCGGTCTACGACACCCCGCAGGCGCGCGCGGCCGCGCTGCTCCAGCTCCTGATCCACATCCCGGCGCTGGAGCGCTCCAACGCCCTGTTCGCCTGTGCCGTCGCCTACGCCTACCTCGTCGCCAGCGGGCTGAAGGTCGTCATCTCGCCCGAGCAGGTGCGCGACCTCGCGCGGCTGGTCAAGACCGGGGACGCGTCCGTCCAGGACATCGAGCGCGAACTGCGTCGGTGGAGCGAGTGACGCCGGCCGCGGCACCGGGTCCTGCTCAGTCCTCGGCGGGCGGCCGCCACGCCGTGCCCAGCACACAGAACGAGGGCGGCAGCGTCGGACCCGTCTCCGGCAGCAGCATCGAGCGGTAGGGCCCCAGTTCGAAACCGGCCTCCCGCAGCGCGGCCACCGGGGCGCGCGACAGATGGCAGCCGCCGCTCAGCCGCGGCCACACCGTCCGGTCCAGCACGCGCTGTGTCGTCCGCATCGCCGGTCCGCCGCCCCGGCCGTGCTCGAAGAACCGCAGCTGACCGCCCGGCCTGAGCACCCGGCGCACCTCGGCCAGCGCCCTCGGCACATCGCGCACACTGCACAGGACCAGCGACAGCACGACCGCGTCGTAGGCCTCGCTCTTGACCGGCAGGGCCTCCGCCGTGCCCGGCACCACGTCGACCGGTACGTCGGCGCGCACCGCGGCCTCCACGGCCAGCACGCGCAGGGTGCGCTCCGGCTCGATGGCGACGACCTCCGAGACGGTGTCCGGATAGTGGGCGAAGTTCAGCCCGTTGCCCGCCCCCACCTCCAGTACCCGCCCGGACAGCCCGGCCAGCAGTCGCCGGCGTACCCGGGCCATGCCCATCCGGGACTCGGCGGCCACGCTGACCCGGGCGTAGTACCGGGCGAACAGCGGGTGGTGCACGGGATCGCGCTCGGACCCGCGGGTCACGGCCGGCCACAGCGGCATGGGGACCTCCCTCTCAGGACGGGCCTTACCACGATTCTGCCCCGGCGGGCGGCCGCGCACCCCAGGACCCTTCCGGCGCATCCCGTGACCACGAAGACGCGCCGGGAGGAGCCTTGCCGTCAGAGCGCCGGAGACGCGCCGGAAGGGACTTCGCCTCAGACGTCCGTGCCGAACGCCGTCGCGTCCCAGACACCGTCCAGGCGGGCCGCGAGCCAGCCCGGAGCCTCGGCGCGGAACCGGGCCGGTTCCAGCGCCCCGGCGCCCTCCGGCAGCGCGCCCAGCAGCGGGGCGGCGGCCACCTCCGGCAGATCCGCCACGTTGCAGCGCGAGGCCAGGTCGGGCTCGGCGGGCCAGCTGCCGATGACCACACCGGCCAGGTCGAGACCGCGGCGGCGCAGTTCACGGGCCGTCAGCTCGGTGGTGTTCAGTGTGCCCAGGCCGGCCGAGGCGACCAGCAGGACCGGCGCGCCGAGCAGTTCGGCCACGTCGGCGAGGGTGGCGCCCTCCTCGTCGAAGCGGACGAGCAGTCCGCCCGCGCCCTCCACCAGCACCAGGTCGTGCTCCTTGGCCAGCGTCGCCGCGGCCCGGGCGATGTCGTGCGGCCGCACCGCGGGGAGCCCCGACCGGCGCGCTGCCGTCCCCGGGGCCAGCGGCTCCGGGTAGCGCGCGAGTTCCGCCGTCGTCACCTCGCCCGCCAGCCGCGCGACCTCCTCGGCGTCACCGCGCTCGTCCGGCCGTACGCCCGTCTGCGCGGGCTTGAGCACCGCGACCGACCGGCCGGCCGCGAGCGCCGCGGCGGCCACCGCGGCGGTCGTGACCGTCTTGCCGACCTCCGTGCCCGTGCCCGTGATCACCAGGACCGGCATGTCGTCCTTCCCGTTCGTCCTCGCCGCCGGCCGGCGTCCGCCGGCCGGCTCATCCCTCGTGCGCGGCGGCCCGTACCGCGCGCGCGATCCGCGCCACGTCCTCGTCGCCGGTGACGTACGGCGGCATCGTGTAGATCAGGTCGCGGAACGGCCGCAGCCACACGCCCTCGCGCACCGCGGCCGCGGTCGCCTTCTCCATGTCGACCGGACGGTCGAGCTGGACCACGCCGATCGCGCCCAGCACCCGTACGTCCCGCACGCCCGGCAGCTCGGCCGCGGGGGCCAGGCCCTCGCGCAGACCGGCCTCGATCCGCTTGACCTCCGACTGCCAGTCCTGCCCGAGCAGCAGGTCCAGCGAGGCGCAGGCCACCGCGGAGGCGAGCGGATTGCCCATGAAGGTCGGTCCGTGCGCCAGCACCGGCACCTCGCCCCGCGAGATCCCGTCGGCCACCCGAGGGGTGCACAGCGTGGCCGCCATGCTGAGATAACCGCCGGTCAGCGCCTTGCCCAGGCACATCACATCCGGGGTCACGGCCGCGTGGTCGGCCGCGAACAGCGCGCCGGTGCGGCCGAACCCGGTCGCGATCTCGTCGAACACGAGCAGCACGTCGTGCGCGTCGCACACCTCGCGCAGCACCCGCAGATAGGCGGGGGAGTGGAAGCGCATCCCGCCCGCGCCCTGCACCACCGGCTCGACGATCACCGCCGCCAGTTCGCCCGCGTGCTCCGCGATCGCCGAGCGCAGCAGGTCGGCGTACGCCTCCTCGTACCCGACGGGCGGCGCGTCGACGAACACCTGGTGGGGCAGGACGCCGCTCCACAGGGAGTGCATGCCGCCGTCGGGGTCGCACACGGCCATCGGCTGCCAGGTGTCCCCGTGGTAGCCGCCCCGCCAGGTCAGCAGGCGCCGCTTCTCGGGGCGGCCCAGCGAGCGCCAGTACTGAAGGCACATCTTGACCGCGACCTCGACCGCCACCGAGCCGGAGTCGGAGAGGAACACATGCTCCAGACCCTCGGGTGACATGTCGACAAGACGCTTCGCCAGACCTACGGCGGGCTCGTGGGTGAGCCCGCCGAACATCACATGGCTCATCCGCCCGAGCTGGTCCCGCACCGCCTCGTCCAGCACCGGGTGACGGTAGCCGTGGATCGCCGCCCACCAGGACGACATGCCGTCGACCAGCTCGCCGGAGCCGTCGGCGAGCCGCAGCCGGACACCGCTCGCCGACTCCACGACGAGCGGCCGCGCCCGGCCGGGCATCGGGCCGTAGGGATGCCAGACGTGCCGCTGGTCCAGGTCCAGCAGCTGCGGCACGCTCAGCTCAGGCATTGGGCGCGAGGTCCGTTCCCGCGCCACGGCGGCGGACCGCGACCAGGTCGGGGCGCGGCTCGTTGGACGGGGCCGCGGAAGGCGCGGCGGCCGCCGGGGCCGCCGTACCGCATACGCCGCCCCCTTCGTGGGAGCCGCAGCCGCCCGCCGACTCGTGCGAGCCGCAGCCACCGCCCTCGTGCGAGCCGCAGCCGCCCGCCGCGGCGTGGGAGCCGCAGCCTCCGGCCGTGGCGCGGTGCTCCGGCAGGGTCACCTCGCCGGCGCCCTCCACCTCGAAGCCGGCGTCGGCGATCATGTCCAGGTCGGCCTTGCCCGCTTGACCCTCGCTGGTGAGGTAGTCGCCCAGGAAGATCGAGTTGGCCAGGTTCAGCGCGAGCGGCTGCATCGAGCGCAGGTGCACCTCACGGCCGCCCGCGATCCGGACCTCCACGTCCGGGCAGACGAACCGGACCATCGCGAGGATGCGGAGGCAGCGCTGCGGGGTGAGGTTCCACTCCTTGGCCAGCGGCGTGCCCTCGAACGGGATCAGGAAGTTGACCGGCACCGAGTCCGGGTCCAGCTCGCGCAGCGAGTACACGACGTCGACGAGGTCCTCGTCGGTCTCGCCCATGCCCGCGATCAGGCCCGAGCAGGCCGACAGGCCCGCCGAGTGCGCCTTCTGCACGGTGTCGACGCGGTCGGCGTAGGTGTGCGTGGTGGTGATCTCCCCGTACGTCTCCTCGGACGTGTTGAGGTTGTGGTTGTAGGCGTCGGCGCCCGCCTCGCGCAGCCGCTCGGCCTGGCCGTCGGAGAGCAGACCGAGGCACGCGCACACCTCGACGCCCTCGTTCTGGTCCTTGATGGCCTTGATCGTCTCGGACACCCGGTCCACGTCACGGTCCGTCGGACCGCGCCCGCTGGCCACCAGGCAGACCCGCTTGGCACCCCCGGCGAGACCGGCCGCGGCCGCCTGGGAGGCCTCGTCGGGCTTGAGCCAGGTGTACTTCAGGATCTCGGCCTTGGAGCCGAGCCGCTGGGAGCAGTAGGAGCAGTCCTCGGGACACAGCCCGGACTTCAGGTTGACCAGGTAGTTGAGCTTCACGCGCCGCCCGAACCAATGGCGGCGCACCTTGCCGGCCGCGGCCACCACGTCGAGCAGTTCCTCGTCCGACGTGGCCAGCACGGCGAGCGCTTCCTCGCGGGTCGGCAGCTCGCGCCGAAGCCCCTTGTCCACCAGCGTATTCAGGAGATCCATGAGATCCGATCCTGACGTACGGAACCGCTCCGGGCCAAGGAGACTTCGTACAACGAAGCCCTGTCGGCGTGTGGGTATTGCCACACACTGGGCGGCTGTCCGTGCAGCTAGGGTCTGTGCGCTGCCTACAAATACTCCGGAGGACCCATGGCGTTCGGGTGGATCGACGACCAGGCGCGGATCAGGCGCCGTCGCGGACTCGTCCGGACCCTGCGCCCCCGCGCGGCCGACTCACCCCTGCTGGACCTCGCGAGCAACGACTACCTGGGTCTGACCCGCCATCCGGAGGTCACCGACGGCGCGGCGCGGGCCGCCGCCCGGTGGGGCGGCGGGGCGACCGGCTCACGGCTGGTCACCGGCACCACCGAGCTGCACGGCGAGCTGGAGCGCGAGCTGGCGGACTTCTGCGGCTTCGAGGCGGCCCTGGTCTTCTCCTCCGGCTACGCGGCCAACCTCGCGGCGGTCACCGGGCTCGGCCCGCTGCGCGCGCTGATCGTCGCCGACGAGGGCAACCACGCCTCCCTCATCGACGGCTGCCGCCTGGCCCGCGGCACCACACAGGTGGTGGGGCACGCCGACCCGGACGCGGTCCGCAAGGCGCTCGCCACCCACGACAAACAGGCCATCGTCGTCTCCGACACGGTCTTCTCGGTCGACGGCGACGCCGCCCCGCTGGCCGCTCTGGCCGAGGCCTGCCGGGAGTACGGCGCCGGGCTGCTCGTCGACGACGCGCACGGACTCGGCGTCCTCGGCGACGGCGGGCGCGGCGCGCCCCACGCGGCCGGGCTCGCGGGCGCCGACGACGTCGTGGCCACGGTGACCCTGTCGAAGTCGCTGGGCAGCCAGGGCGGCGCGGTGCTGGGGCCCGCGCGGGTCATCGACCACCTGGTCAACGTCGGCCGCACCTTCATCTTCGACACCGGACTCGCCCCGGCCGCCGCGGGCGCGGCGCTCGCCGCCCTGCGACTGCTGCGGCGCGAGCCCGAGCGCGCGGCGCGGGCCCGCGAGGTGGCGGCCGAGCTGTACGCCCGGCTCACCGCGGAGGGACATCAGGCGGTACGGCCGGACGCGGCCGTGGTCTCGGTGCGGGCTCCGTCCCCGGAGCAGGCCCTCCAGTGGGCGGCCGACTGCCGCTCGGCCGGGCTCGCCGTGGGCTGCTTCAGGCCTCCTTCCGTGCCCGACGGCATCTCCCGGCTGCGGCTGACCGCCCGGGCGGACCTCTCCGGGGAACAGATCGAGCGCGCTGTACGGGTGATCGGCGAGACGCGACCGTAAGTCGGCGTGACACGGCCGTGTTTCGGAACCGATGCGTATTCAGAACTGAGCGTTTTCAGATTCGGTCGAAAACTGTCAGTGGAACGCGGCCGTGAATCCCGCCCAGCTCTCGGGGGAGAAGAACAGGGAGGGTCCGTCCGGATCCTTGGAGTCGCGCACGGCGAGACGTCCGCTCAGACGGGCCGTCTCGACGCAGTTGTTGGCTCCGGTGCTGTAGCTGCTGCGCAGCCACTGTGCGCTGTTCGGTGAGGTGCGGGAGGGTAAATCGCTAGGCAGTGCGGTCATGGTGCCTCCTTACGCGCCGTCGACCGTGGTGGCGATGTAATCCAGCGAGTCCTCAGGTGAAAGAGCGTGCCTCTGAAGGCTGTTGAAGGCCTCGACGTAGGCATCGAGGTCTTCTTTCCGTTCGAGGTAGAGGCTACTCGTCATATGGTCGAGAACAACCACGTCCAGATCAGAAGTGCGCGGAAATGAGAAGATAACGAAAGGCCCGGAGATGCCGATATGCGCCCCGGCCGAGAACGGCAGCACCTGGATGCGCACCTGCGGCAGCCGTGCCGCCTCCAGCAGGCTCCGCAACTGCCGTTCCATCACCTCGGGCCCGCCCACCTCCCGGCGCAGTACGGCCTCGTCCAGCACCGCGGTCAGCTCCAGCGGCGGCCGAGCCCGCAGCACGTCCTGCCGGGCCAGCCGTACCCGTACCAGCGCGTCCAGCCGGTCGTCGGGCTCGCCGCGCAGGTCACCGACCGCGGCGCCGGTCACCGCGCGGGCGTACTCCGGCGTCTGGAGCAGCCCGGGCACGACCGAGGTCTCCAGCGTGCGCATCGCACTGGCCTGCGACTCCAGGCTGATGAAGTCCCGGTACGCGGGCGGCAGCACCCCGCGGTAGGCGTGCCACCAGTGGTGCCGGCCGACCCCGTCGTCCGAGCCCGCCAACGTCAGCAGCAGCTCGCGCAGCTCGGGTTCCGAGACACCGTAGGCGTCCAGCAGTAACCGCACGTCGGCCGGTTTCACGCCACTCGCGCCCGTCTCGATCCGGCTCACTTTCGACTGGTGCCAGCCCACCAGACGGGCCGCCTCACCACTGGTGAGCCCCGTCCGGGCGCGCAGGGCACGCAGCTCGGCGCCGAGTTTGCGGCGGCGCACCGCGGGACCGTGCTGCACGGGAGTACTCCCTACTCCTCAAGAGCCGCCCAAATACGTTCTGCCGTCGCAGAGTTCACCGCTTCGAGCGACAGATATATGCATATCTTGGTGGTTCGGCACCATGACCGGCGCACTGGTGGCAGTCTGGCGGAGAAGCACCAGTCCGGGACCGTACTCGAACCATCCGATCCGTGTCGGACCGCGGTCCCGTGGGAAAGGGACGACGTCGCCATGGCAGACCACCTGGAAGCATCCGTCACTCTGCCGAGCGATCCCGCCTCGGTCTCCGCGGCTCGTGCCTACGTCCTCGACACCCTGGCGGAGTGGGGCCTGCCGTCGGACACGGACGCGGCCGACAGCATCCGGCTCATCGTCTCCGAACTCGCCACCAACGCGGTACAGCACACCTTCGGGCAGTCACCCACCTTCACGGTGGCCATGCGCCTGGAGCGTGACGAACAGCTGCGCATCGGTGTCACCGACAGCCACCCGAGATTCCCCAAACGGCTCCCGGCCGCCGTGCAGCAGGACAACGGCCGCGGCATGGTCATCATCCGCTGGCTGACGGCGGAATGCGGCGGCAGGCTCCGCGTCCGCCCCACCCGCGAGGGCGGCAAGACGGTCGCCATCGAACTCCCCTGGACCGTCCCCGCCCACCCGATCCCCACAGCCGTCCAGAACGACCCCTGACAACGGGCTGCAGAGGGGCAAGAGAAAGGGGCGCGGGGAACCGCGCGACAAGCCGGCCACGACAGCTCCGCCAGGGCCCGAGAAGGGGCGCGGGGAACTGCGCACCAAGCTCGCCACGACCGCCCCGCCAGGCCCCGAGAAACGGCGCGACCACCAGCCCCGACAAGGAGGCGCGGGGAACTGCGCGACAAGCCCACACAGGCCCGCACAGCTCCACGCACGCCCGCCGGCAGGCGCGAGCAAGAACCCACACCGCTCAGGTCGCCCCCGGCGAAACCGCCCCGGCGAAACCGGGCGGACCCGGGCGGTGACGGCCTGTCAGGGCAACCGCACCGCCCGGGAGCGGATCAGCTCACACGCCCGTACCAGACACTGCTCGTCCAGATCTTCTGGAGCCGCACCACGTCACCCGTCTTCGGCGAGTGCCAGATCTTGCCCTTACCGGCGTAGATGCCCACGTGGTACACGTTCGAGCCCGAGTGGAAGAACACCAGGTCCCCGGCCCTGCGGCTCCTGGCCGAGATGTGCCGGGTCTTGTTGTACTGCTGGGCCGCCGTACGAGGCAGCGTCTTGCCCGCCTTCTTGTACGAGTACATCGTCAGCCCGGAGCAGTCGAACCGGTACGGCCCGGTGGCGCCGTACTTGTACGGCGAGCCCTTCTTCGAGGCGGCGACCTGGAGCGCCTTCGTCGCGGGCGTGGCGGCGGCGGCCTCGGCGGCGCCCCCCGGCACCACGAGCGAGCCGCCCACCGCGGCGATGGTGAGGGCCGAAGCCGTACCGGCTCGGGCCATGAGCGACGGGACACGATTCTGCGCGGTCATGCGCAACCCTTCGTCAAACCGCCTGAGAAGGATGACCTGTCGGATTCGGACTGGCGAAGTAGCCCGGCCGCCCGAAGGCGGCTTCACCCCAAGGACCACTCGGAACTTGCGCTCCGGCGGCCCGTCGTGCCTGGGTCCTCCACTCCTGCCGATCCACTCCTGTCGACCGGTCATCCGGGCGGCGGCAGGACTCGGCGTCCGCCCGGACCGCCCCGCCGCGGTGGCGGGGGCTTGTCGTCAGACAGGGATCTTCACTCACAAGTGACCGAAATGCCCAACGGAAACGGGGATTTGTGTTGTTGCTCACCACTCACCCGTTCGGGTGGACACAGTGATCAACCGGGGCTTGTCGAGACCCCGGAACGGCCCCGGACCAGCACGGAAACCCCTGCCGCGGGCTCTCGTCCGCGCGTGCTGCGCAACCGCGCGGGCCCCTCAGGTCGAGAGGTTTCTACTCCAATAGGGGGTACGTCATTTGGTCGGTTTGGCGGCTGGTCCGGACGGTTCGGCGAACGGACTCGGAGACGGCCCGCGGGGCGGTTCGGCGAACGGTCCCGGAGACGGCCGACGGCGCGCGGACGTCTCCTGGTGACGATCGGTCAACTGACTCTCCGTCCGTCGCGGGCGGCCGCTCGACTCCTGGTGACCGTGGATCAGCCGGCCGGCACCGGCCGGTGCGCGGCGGCGGCCGGTGCCGACGGCACGGCCCGCGCCCTCAGCGCGCCGTCCAGGACGACCGCGGCGAGTCCCAGCACCGCCCAGACGGTCGGCGTCAGGGCCGGGCCGGCCCCCGCGGCGCCGTCGAAGCAGGAGACCGAGCGGATCAGCGTCGCCCCTGCGCCGGGCGGCAGCCACTGGCCGAGGACCCCTACGGGCTCGGGCAGCATCTGCGGTGCGGAGGCGGCCCGGGAGAAGGGGTCGCCCAGCAGGACGACCACGCCCGAGGCGAGGCCGATCCGGCCGGGCCGATCAGCGAGGCGAGGCCCGCGACCGTGCCGCCGACGGCCGGCGCGGGCAGGGCGAGGACCCCGCGGCCTCCGTCCACCAGTCGCCCGTCAGCACACCCGGCCGGCTGTGCGCGAGGGCCGCCCCGACCGCGCCGGCCAGGCCCGCGGTGCCCACAGCACGGCCACCGCGCGACCGCCCCGCAGTCCGCCCAGGACGACCAGGGCGCCCATCGCCACACCGGCGAGGCTTAGCGGCGGCACGCTGGCGCCCGGCGTCGCCCCGCGCGGGTCGTCCTCGGGCCGGACGTGCTGATGCCCCGGGTGCCGGCCGGGATGCGCGAGCGACGGCCGCTGCTGCTGGAGGGCGGCGAGTGGATGTTCCCCCGGCTGATGGTGCAGGTGTGGACCGAGACCCTGCGCAACGAACAGCTCGCCGCGCTGCTCGCGCCCGGCTTCGAACGCATCCCGGAGGGCCGGCGGGAGGTCGCCGAGTCCTACCGCCGGGCGGGGCTGCCGGCGAAGGACGCGGACGCCGACGCGCTCGCCCGCGTGATGGTCGCCGTGGTGCAGGGATTCGCCGTGCGGACGGCCCTGTTCGGCGACGTCCCGCAGGAGACGCTGCGCGCCGGACTGCGGGCGATGACGGGCGTCGGCGGATCACAGCTCGGTTAACGTGACCGAAACCCGGCGCAACTAGCCTGCCCCACCACGCCACCAGGCACTTTCCCCGGTGGCAGCGGCGTCCGGGCCCCGCACGGCCCGGAGCGAGGAGGTGAGGTGGGACGTGCAACTGACCCCGCACGAGCAGGAGAGGCTGCTGATCCACGTGGCGGCCGACGTCGCCGAGAAGCGCCGGGCCCGTGGTCTGCGGCTCAACCACCCCGAGGCCGTGGCCCTGATCACCTCGCACCTCCTCGAAGGTGCCCGCGACGGCCGCACCGTCGCCGAACTGATGGCCTCAGGACGGAAGTTGCTCACCCGTGACGACGTCATGGACGGCGTCCCGGAGATGATCCACGACGTCCAGGTCGAGGCCACCTTCCCGGACGGCACCAAGCTCGTCACCGTCCACGACCCGATCGTGTGAGAGGGGCGGCCCGATGATTCCCGGCGAGATCCTGTTCGCGGACGGCCCCGTGGTCCTCAACGAGGGCCGTGAGGTCACCCGGCTGACCGTCCTCAACTCCGCCGACCGGCCCGTACAGGTCGGCTCCCACTACCACTTCGCCGAGGCCAACCCGGGCCTCGACTTCGACCGCGCCGCCGCCCGCGGCAAGCGGCTGAACGTCGCCGCCGGTACGGCCGTACGGTTCGAGCCCGGCATCCCCGTCGAGGTCGAACTCGTCCCGCTCGCCGGCGCGCGGATCGTGCCCGGACTGCGCGGGGAGACCGGAGGTGCCCTCGATGCGTGAGATCTCCCGTGCCGCCTACGCCGACCTGTTCGGGCCGACCACCGGCGACCGCATCCGGCTCGCCGACACCGACCTGCTGATCGAGATCGAGGAGGACCGCTCGGGCGGACCCGGACTCGCCGGTGACGAGGCGGTGTTCGGCGGTGGCAAGGTCATCCGCGAGTCCATGGGCCAGGCGCGTGCTACGCGCGCAGACGGAACCCCGGACACCGTGATCACCGGCGCCGTGATCGTCGACCACTGGGGTGTGGTCAAGGCCGACGTAGGCATCCGTGACGGCCGGATCACCGGCATCGGCAAGGCGGGCAACCCTGACACCATGGACGGCGTCCACCCCGACCTGGTGATCGGCCCCGAGACCGAGGTGATCGCGGGCAACGGGCGCATCCTCACCGCCGGTGCCATCGACGCGCACGTCCACTTCATCTGCCCGCAGATCGCCGACGAGGCGCTGTCCTCGGGGATCACGACCCTGGTCGGCGGCGGCACCGGACCGGCCGAGGGATCGAAGGCCACCACGGTCACGCCCGGCCCCTGGCATCTGGCCCGCATGCTGGAGGCGATGGAGGCACATCCCCTCAACATCGGCCTGCTCGGCAAGGGCAACACCGTCTCCCACGAGGCCATGCTGTCCCAGATCCGCGGGGGCGCCCTCGGTCTGAAGCTGCACGAGGACTGGGGCTCCACCCCGGCCGTGATCGACGCCTCGCTGACCGTCGCGGAGCGGACCGGCATCCAGGTCGCCATCCACACCGACACGCTGAACGAGGCGGGCTTCGTCGGCGACACCCTCGCCGCGATCGCCGGGCGCGGCATCCACGCGTACCACACCGAGGGCGCGGGCGGCGGCCACGCGCCGGACATCATGACCGTGGTCTCCGAGCCGCATGTGCTGCCCAGCTCCACCAACCCGACGCGGCCCTTCACCGTCAACACCGCCGAGGAACACCTCGACATGCTGATGGTCTGCCACCACCTCAACCCGGCCGTCCCCGAGGACCTCGCCTTCGCCGAGTCCCGCATCCGGCCCTCGACCATCGGCGCCGAGGACGTACTCCACGACCTGGGCGCCATCTCGATCATCTCCTCCGACTCCCAGGCCATGGGCCGCGTCGGCGAGGTGATCCTGCGTACCTGGCAGACCGCGCACGTGATGAAGCGCCGCAGGGGCGCGCTGCCGGGGGACTCGCACGCCGACAACCACCGAGTACGTCGCTATGTCGCCAAATACACGATCAACCCGGCCCTCGCGCAGGGACTCGCCCGGGAGATCGGGTCGGTCGAGAGCGGCAAGCTCGCCGACCTGGTGCTGTGGGACCCGGCGTTCTTCGGCGTCAAGCCCCAGCTCGTCCTCAAGGGCGGCCAGATCGCCTATGCGCAGATGGGCGACGCCAACGCCTCCATCCCCACCCCGCAGCCGATCCTGCCGCGCCCCATGTACGGCGCGATCGGCCGGGCTCCGGCGGCCAACTCCGTGAACTTCGTCGCCCCCCTCGCCGTCGAGGACGGGCTGCCGGAGCGGCTGGGGCTCGGGAAGAGGTTCGTGGCGATCGAGTCCACGCGGGCGGTCACCAAGGCCGACATGCGCGAGAACGACGCCCGGCCCCGGGTCGAGGTCGACCCCGACAGTTTCGCCGTGCACATCGACGGCGAACTCGTCGAGGCCACCCCGGCGGCCGAACTGCCCATGGCCCAGCGTTACTTCCTCTTCTGATGTCCCGGGCAGCGCTACTCGTCCTCGCCGACGGCCGCTTCCCCGCCGGAGGGCACGCGCACTCCGGCGGGGCCGAGGCCGCGGTCAAGGCCGGGCGGGTCACGGACGCGGCGACGCTGGAGGACTTCTGCCGGGGGCGGCTGCACACGGCCGGGCTGGTGGCCGCGGGGCTCGCGGCGGCGGCCGCGCGCGGGCTGGACCCGGTGGAACTGGACGCCGCAGCCGACGCCCGAACGCCGTCGCCCGCGCTGCGGACGGCCGCGCGCCGACTGGGGCGGCAGTTGCTGCGGGCCGCGCGGGCGACCTGGCCCTCGCCCGAACTCGACGCACTGGCGGGGCGGTTCCCCAAGGGGGCCCACCAGCCCGTGGTGCTCGGTGCCGTGGCGCGGGCGGCCGGGCTCGGGGCGCTCGACGCGGCGTACTGCGCGGTCTACGAGAGCGTCAGCGGGCCGGCGACGGCGGTGGTGCGACTGCTGAGTCTGGATCCGTTCGAGGCCACGGCGGTGCTGGCGCGGCTGGCGCCAGAGCTGGATCTCGTGGCCGACCGGGCGGTGGAGGCGGCGGGGCGGGCCGTGGGGGAGGGGGTGGGGGTACTGCCCGCGGGGTCCGCGCCGCTGCTGGAGCTGTCGGCGGAGGCGCATGCGGCGTGGCCCGTGCGGTTGTTCGCTTCGTAGGAGTTCCTCGCCCCCGCCGTCCCGTCCCGTCCCGTCCCCAGGGGGCTCCGCCCCCGGACCCCCGGGCCTCGCCCGCCCACCACCCGGAACCGGCAGCCGAGAAGGGCCGGTTCGGAACCGAAGGAGCCGTGAGACATGCATCTGGATTCGATTCACCCCGGTGCCTCCGCCGTCAGTGCCGATGCCCGGCGGCCCGACGGGCGGCGGAGGGCGTTGCGGGTCGGGCTCGGGGGGCCCGTGGGGTCCGGTAAGACGGCGACGGTCGCGGCGCTGTGCCGGGTCCTGCGGGAGGAACTGTCCCTCGCCGTCGTGACCAACGACATCTACACCCGCGAGGACGCCGAGTTCCTGCTGCGCGAGGCCGTGCTGCCGCCCGAGCGGATCGCCGCCGTGGAGACCGGGGCCTGCCCGCACACCGCGATCCGGGACGACATCTCCGCCAACCTGGAGGCGGTGGAGGACCTGGAGGACGAGGTGGGTCCGCTCGACCTGGTGCTCGTCGAGTCCGGCGGCGACAACCTCACCGCCACCTTCTCCAAGGGGCTGGTGGACGCGCAGATCTTCGTCATCGACGTGGCCGGGGGCGACGACATCCCGCGCAAGGGCGGACCCGGCGTGACCACGGCCGACCTGCTGGTCGTCAACAAGACCGACCTCGCCCCCTACGTCGGCTCGGACCTCGCGCGGATGGCGGCCGACGCCAAGGTGCAGCGGGCCGAACTGCCCGTCGTCTTCCAGTCCCTGCGCGAGGAGCGGGGTGTCACCGAGGTGGCCGCGTGGGTGCGCGGACAGCTCGCCGTGTGGCGGGCCCGCGGATGAGCGGCGTACGCGCCACCGCACGGGTCGTCGCCCGCGCCGACGGACGGGGCGGTACCGCCCTGCCCGTCCTGGAGAGCGAGGGCCCGCTGGCGCTGCGCCGGACCAGGGCGCACGGCGACGAGGCGCGGGTGATGCTCGTCGGGGCCATGAGCGGGCCGCTCGGCGGCGACCACCTCACGGTCCGCGCGGAGGCCGGAGCAGGCGCCCGGCTGCGGGTCGGCTCCGCCGCCGCCACCCTGGCGCTGCCGGGGCAGACCAAGACGGAGGCCCGCTACGACGTCCTGCTCGACGTCGCCGACGGAGGTGAACTGCGCTGGCTCCCCGAGCAGTTGATCTCGGCGCGCGGCAGTGACCTGTATGTCACCACTCGTGCCGAACTGGCCGCCTCCGCCCGGCTGGTGCTGCGCGAGGAGCAGGTACTCGGCCGGGCCGGGGAGGAACCCGGGCGGCTCACCAGCCGTCTCACGGTGCGGATCGAGGGCCGCACCCTGCTCGACCAGGAGCTGTCCTGCGGGCCCGGCGCACCGGGCGGCTGGGACGGCCCCGCCGTGCTCGGGGGGCACCGCGCGGTCGGACAACTGATCGTCGTGGGAACCGAGTTCGCGGAACGGCCGGTCACGGCCCGGGTGCTGGGCGAGGGAGCCGTGCTGATGCCCCTCGCCGGGCCGGCCGCGCTCGTCGGCGCCGTCGCCCCCGACGCCCTGCGGCTGCGCCGGGTGCTGGACGAGGCGCTCGGCGGGCTCGACCGGGGTGACCGCTGACCGGTCATCCGGTTCCGGTTATCGGATTGGCAAAGAACCGCGGCCGCCCCTGTCCCGCACCACCTCGCAGCCACCAGGATCACCCCGTACTCGTGTCTGAACGTCGAAATCATGTACGGGGAGGACTACTTGAGAGACACCGAAGCGAAGAGGCGTACGGCCGCCGCGGGTTCGGCCGGTGCGCTGATCGCCGCGACGCTGATCGCCGGGGCAGTGACCGCGCCCACGGCCAGCGCCAGCCAGGGTGACAGCCGTCACCGCACCGTCAGCGAGGCGCACGGCGCCGCGATCGCGGCGGCCCGCGCCGCGAAGGCCGGGATCAACTGGCAGGACTGCCCGCCCGACTGGGGCCTGGAGCAGCCCATCAAGTGCGGCTGGGTCACCGTGCCGCTCGACTACGCCAAGCCGTACGGCAAGCAGATCAAGCTCGCCGTCGACCGCATCGGCCACACCGGCACCCCCGAGGAGCGCCAGGGCGCCCTCCTCTACAACCCCGGTGGCCCCGGCGGCTCCGGCCTGCGCTTCCCGCGCCGCGTCGTCACCGGCGCGCCCGTGTGGGCGAAGACGGCCAAGGCCTACGACTTCGTCGGCTTCGACCCGCGCGGGGTCGGCAAGTCGGCTCCGATCTCCTGCGTCGACCCGCAGGAGTTCGTCAAGGCGCCCAAGATGGACCCGGTGCCGGACAGCGAGGCCGACAAGCGCGCCCAGCGCAAGCTGGCCCGTGAGTACGCGGACGGCTGTGCCGAGCGCAGCGGCGAGATGCTGCCGCACATGACCACGCCCAACACCGCGCGCGACCTGGACGTCATCCGCGCCGCGCTCGGCGAGAAGAAGCTGAACTTCCTCGGCGTCTCCTACGGCACCTACCTCGGCGCGGTCTACGGCACGCTGTTCCCGACGCACGTGCGCCGCATGGTCGTCGACAGCGTGGTCAACCCCTCCCGCGAGAAGATCTGGTACCAGGCCAACCTGGACCAGGACGTCGCCTTCGAGGGCCGCTGGAAGGACTGGCAGGACTGGGTCGCCGCCAACGACGCCACCTACCACCTCGGCACCACCCGTGACGCCGTCCAGGCCAAGTGGCTCGAACTGCGGGCCGCCGCCAAGAAGAGCCCGCTCGGCGGGGTCGTCGGCCCGGCCGAGCTGATCTCCTTCTTCCAGAGCGCCCCGTACTTCGACAGCACCTGGGCCTCGAGCGCGCGCGTCCTGAGCGCGTGGGCCGCCGGTGACACCCAGGCCGTCGTGGACGCCGCCGCCCCCGACCCGAGCGACACCGCGGGCAACGCCTCCTCGGAGAACGGCAACGCCGTCTACACGGCCGTCGAGTGCGCCGACGCCCAGTGGCCCACCAGCTGGAAGAAGTGGGACCGGGACAACACGCGGCTGCACCGCGACCACCCGTTCATGACCTGGTCCAACGCCTGGATGAACCTGCCGTGCGCGACCTGGCCGGCCAAGCAGCGGACGCCGGTGAACGTGAAGACCCACAAGGGTCTGCCGCCCGTGCTCATCGTGCAGGCCGACCGGGACGCGGCGACGCCGTACGAGGGTGCGGTGGAACTGCACGCGCGCTTCAAGGGCTCCCGTCTGATCACCGAGAAGAACGCGGGCTCGCACGGTGTCACCGGCCTGGTCAACTCCTGCGTCAACGACCGTGTGGACGCCTATCTGCTGACCGGGGCGCTGGACTCGTCGGACGTGACGTGCGCGGCGCACGCCACCCCGAAGCCGTAGCGCTCCGCTCGGCGGGATGTGGTTCGGTGCCCTGTGGCTGCGCCCGCGCGGCGGAGCCGCACACCGACACAGCCCCGCGCCCCTAGGTGAGCCAGGCGTCCTCGGCGTCGTAGTCGAAGAGGTCGCCGTACGTGGCGTACATCTTCGGGTACGCCTCTCGCCAGTCCCTTCCGGACAGGCGGTCCGTGATCCACTCGACCGTCTCCGGGAGGGACTCGGCGTATCCGGTCACCTGGCGGTAGCCGAGCTCCCGGCGGGCCGCCGACATGTCGCAGATGACCGGCACCGGCACCGACCAGGGGGAGTCGCCCACCGTCGGGGCCGGTGCGGGACCGTCGACCAGGACGGTCCTGGGCGGTGCCACCCCCATCACCGTGTCGATGGCCTCGGCGATCTCCGCGACCGTCGGGGCCTCGTCGTCACAGGCGTTGAGGACCCGGGAGCCGGGCCGGGCCGCCGCCAGCCGGATCAGCTCGGCCAGGTTGTGCACACTCGCGGGATGGAAGCGGCTCTCGCCGCCGTGGGCGAGAACGCGGCTGCGGCGGCCGTCCAGGTTGCGTTTGACGAAGTAGAGCTCGCGCGGGGTACGGCAGTGCGGGCCGTGCACCGCGCCGGCGCGCAGCAGCGTGGCCGGCAACCGGTCGCCTGCGGCGAGGAGTTCGCGCTCCACCGCCACCTTGCGGGTGCTGTACGTGGCGTCGCCGGGGGAGACCGTCGGCTGTGTCTCCGGGATCGGCAGCGGGTAGTGCGGGAAGCCGTCGGGCTCGGACTGGGTGTCGAAGCCGCGGCCCGCGCCGTCCTCGTAGACGGCAACGCTGGAGATCACCACGGCCGAGCCGACGCGGCCGGCCAGCCCGGTCAGCTGGCGGGCGTGGTGCTCCCGGAAGGCGACCATGTCGACGAGCACCTCGCAGTCCTCGCCGACCACCGCCTCCAGCGCCCTGTGGTCCTCGCGGTCGAGCCGGACCGCGCGCACTCCCTCCGGCCAGGCCGCGTCACGGCCGCCGCCCCGCGAGGCGGCCGTCACCTCCCAGCCGTCCCGGGCCAGCGCCGCCACCGCCGGTCGCCCGATCTGTCCCGTCGCCCCGATCACCACAGCTCGTCCCATGCGGCGACCGTACGCGCCCGGCGGCCCGGGCCCCAAGGGCGTCTGCCGACAGCAGAGCGCGTCAGGTCAGCGGCATCCGCGGGAACCTGCGCTCCTTGGCGTCGGCGGCCTGCTCCGCCTTGGCGACGGCCGCGTACGTGTCGACGTACTCCTGGCCGGACAGTTCCAGGATCGCGTACATGATCTCGTCGGTGATCGCGCGCAGGACCGCCTTCTCGTGCTCCATCCCCGCGTAGCGGGAGAAGTCCAGCGGCTCGCCGAACCGGATGACCACCGGGTGGAAACGGGGAACGATCCTGCCGGGCGGCTGCGCCTCGAAGGTGCCGATCATCGCGCACGGGACGACGGGGACGCCCGCCCTCAGCGCCATGACGGCGACGCCGACCTTGCCCTTGTAGAGGCGGCCGTCGTGCGAGCGGGTGCCCTCGGGATAGATGCCCAGCAACTGGTCCTTGGCCAGCACGCCGAGGCCCTCGCGGATGGCGGCCTGTCCCGCCTCCTTGCCCGAGCGGTCCACCGGGATCTGCCCCACGCTGTGGAAGAAGGCCGCGGTGAGCCGGCCCTTGAGACCCGGCCCCGTGAAGTACTCGGCCTTCGCCAGGAAGGTGATGCGGCGCTTGAGCACGGCCGGCATCAGGAAGTGGTCCGAGAACGACAGATGGTTCCCGGCGACGATGGCCGCCCCCGAGGACGGCACATGCTCCAGGCCCTCGATCCGGGGCCGGAAGACCAGCCTCAGCAGCGGGCCCAGCAGTACGTACTTGAGCAAGTGGTAGAACAAGGGCGCTCCTCACTCCGGCGAAGCCGCCCAACCCCCTTGTTCCCGCAGGTCAACCGGCCCGTTCTGATGGGGAGTCAGTGTAGGCGCGGGTGCCCGGGACGGGAACCGGGCCCGGCCGTGCCGGGGACGGGCGGGTGACGGGAAACGATCCCTCCGGACGAGGGAATCCCGGTCCTCGGCCCGTCAGTGCGGGGAACCCGGCCTCCGCGGCCCGGCCCACCGGAGCCGGAAACCCGGCGCCGCGGAAGCGTGGCGCGGCCCGCCGGAGCCGGAAACCCGGCGCCGCGGAAGCGGGGCGCGGCCCGCCGGAGCCGGAAACCCGGCGCCGCGGAAGCGCGGTCCGGCCCGCCGGAGCCGGAAACCCGGCCCCCGGAAGCGGGGCGCGGCCGACCCAAGGCCGCGCCCCCGAAGGACCGGGACGCCGGTCAGCCCGTCAGCACCTTCTCCAGCGAGCCCATCGCCGACAGGAGTTCCTCCGCGGTGATGGTCAGCGGCGGCGCGATCCGGATCGTGGAGCCGTGCGTGTCCTTGACCAGGACACCCTCGCGCATCAGGCGCTCGCTGATCTCGCGGCCCGTGCCGATGGCCGGATCGATGTCGACGCCCGCCCACAGGCCGCGCGCGCGGAAGCCGACGACACCCTTGCCGACCAGCTCGGTCAGCCCGTCGCGCAGCACCACGCCCAGCTCCGAGGCACGGCGCTGGAACTCGCCGGTCTCCAGCAGCTCCACCACGGCCGTGCCGACCGCCGCGGCCAGCGGGTTGCCGCCGAAGGTCGAGCCGTGCTCGCCCGGCCGCAGCACCCCGAGCACCTCGCGGCTGCCGATCACCGCGGACACCGGCACGATGCCGCCGCCCAGCGCCTTGCCGAGCAGCACCAGGTCCGGGACGACGTCCTCGTGCTCGACGGCGAGGGTGCGCCCGGTGCGGCCGAGGCCGGACTGGATCTCGTCGGCGATGAACAGACACCCCTGGCGGCGGGTCAGTTCACGGACCCCGGTGAGGTAGCCGTCGCCGGGGATGACGACGCCGGCCTCGCCCTGGATCGGCTCGATCAGCACGGCGGCGGTCGTCTCGTCGACGGCCTCCTCCAGCGCGGCGAGGTCGTCGTACGGCACGATCCTGAAGCCGGGCGCGAACGGTCCGAACCCGGCCCGCGCGGTCTCGTCGGTGGAGAAGCCGACGATGGTCGTCGTACGGCCGTGGAAGTTCTCCGCCGCGACCACGATCGTGGCCCGGTCGGCGGGCACGCCCTTGACCTCGTAGGCCCACTTGCGGGCCACCTTGATGGCGCTCTCCACCGCCTCGGCGCCGGTGTTCATCGGCAGCACCATGTCGTGCCCGGTGAGCGCGGCGAGCCGGTGGGCGAACTCGGCGAGCCGGTCGTTGTGGAACGCCCGCGAGGTGAGCGTGAGGCGGTCCAGCTGACGGTGCGCGGCCTCGGTCAGCGCCGGGTTGCGGTGGCCGAAGTTGAGGGCCGAGTACCCGGACAGCATGTCGAGATAGCGGCGGCCCTCGACGTCCTCCACCCAGGTGCCCTCGGCACGCGCCACGACCACGGGCAGCGGGTGGTAGTTGTGGGCGAGGACCGGCTCCTCGGCGCGGATCAGCTCGGCGGAGGAGCGGGTGCGGGCGGGTGCGGTCATCAGCGGATCTCCTGGGTGCAGCACTTGATGCCGCCGCCGGCCTTCAGGAACTCCGACAGGTCGACGGCGACGGGGACATAGCCGCGCTCGGCGAGTTTCCCGGCGAGCGCCTCGGCCTGCGGCGCGATGAACACATGGCGGCCGTCCGACACGGAGTTCAGCCCGAAGGAGGTGGCGTCCTCGCGGGTCGCCCTCACCGCGTCCGGGAAGAGCCGTTCGAGCACCTCACGGCTGCCGGGCGAGAACGCCTCGGGGTAGTAGACGATGTTGTTGCCGTCGCCCGAGTCGTCCAGCACGAACAGCGCCGTGTCCAGGTGGTAGAAGTACGGGTCCACCAGGTTCAGACTGATCACCGGACGGCCGAAGAACTCCTGCGCCTCGCGGTGCGCCTCACGGGTGGTGCGGAAGCCGTGCCCGGCGAGCAGGTACCGGCCCGTCCAGACCAGGTCGCCCTCGCCCTCGCACACCGACTCCGGGCGGTGCACGGCGAAACCGGCCTGCTTGAACCACATGTCGTAGTGCACGGACTCCGGGCGCCGCTCCTCCGCGTGGAACAGCGAGCCGAGGACGCGGCCGTCGACGACGACCGCCGAGTTCGCGGCGAACACCATGTCGGGCAGTCCGGCGACAGGCTGCACGGAGTCGACGGTGTGCCCGTGGGCACGGTAGGTGCGGATCAGCTCCTGCCACTGCTCCTGGGCCAGGTCGACATCGACCTCGACGTCGGGATGCATCCAGGGATTGATCGCGTACTGCACGGCGAAGTGTCTGGGTTCGCAGACGAGGTAACGCCGCCGGCGCGGCACACGGCTGTCGGTCACAGAGGGGTCCCTCCGCTTCCTGGGGTGATCGGTCAGGGGTGATACCACGGTAGAAACCGACACCGACGCCCGACAAGAAACAAAAGCTGCGCGTCCGCGCAGGAATGCTGCGTGTCGATCAGGGCTTACGCACGTCTCATGCGCCCTCGGGGGCGGGCTGGGACGCACCCGCCTCCGGACTCTCCGGCAGCAGATGGGACAGCACCATCACACTGATCGTCTTGCGGATGAAGGGCTCCGTACGGATGCGCTCCAGCACCTCCTCGAAGTGCCCCACGTCCCGCGCCCGCACATGCAGCAGCGCGTCCGCTCCGCCCGTCACCGTCATCGCCGCGGTGATCTCCGGATGGTTGCGCACCACCTCGGCGAGCCGCCGCGGCGGCGCCGCGCCCTCGCAGTACACCTCGACGTACGCCTCCGTGCGCCAGCCCAGCGCCGAGGGCCGCACGGTCGCCGTGAACCCGGTGATCACGCCGGTCTCGCGCAGCCGGTCCACCCGGCGCTTGACCGCCGTCGCCGACAGCCCGATCGCCCCGCCGATCTCGGCGAAACTGGACCGGGCGTTCGCCATCAGGGCGGTGATGATCTTCCGGTCGAGCTCGTCGAACGGAGGGGTGCTGCTGTTCACACCGCCACTGTATCCAGCGCAAACGCGCCTGCCGCGTCCCACGCGAACGTCCTCGCCGAGTCCGTGTCCAGGCCCGCCGATCACGCCTACACTCCACGTTCATGCTGCGCGCCCTGGCTGTCGACGACGAACGCCCCTCGCTGGAGGAACTGCTCTACCTCCTCAACGCCGACCCCCGCGTCGGCAGCGTGGAGGGCGCGGGCGACGCCACCGAGGCGCTGCGCCGCATCAACCGGGCCCTGGAGAGCGGCCCCGACGGTCCCGAGGCCATCGACGTCGTCTTCCTCGACATCAACCTGCCCGGCCTCGACGGCCTCGACCTCGCCCGGCTGCTCACCGGCTTCGCCAGGCCCCCGCTGGTCGTCTTCGTCACCGCCCACGAGGACTTCGCCGTCCAGGCCTTCGACCTCGACGCCGTCGACTACGTCCTCAAACCCGTCCGCCGCGAACGCCTCGCGGAGGCCGTCCGCCGCGCCTGCGACCTCAAGCCAGGCGCCCCGCGCGGCACGGAACCGCCGGCCGGCCCCGCCCCGCGCATACCCGTGCACGAGCCCGACCCCGACCAGATACCCGTCGAACTCGGCGGTGTGACCCGCTTCGTCGCCGTCGACGACATCACCCATGTCGAGGCCCGCGGCGACTACGCCCGGCTGCACACCGCCCGCGGCAGCCATCTGGTCCGCATCCCGCTGTCCACCCTGGAGGACCGCTGGCGCGCCCGCGGCTTCGTCCGCATCCACCGCCGCCACCTCGTCGCCCTGCGCCACATCGCCGAACTCCGCCTGGACGCGGGCTCCGTGAGCGTCCTGGTCGGCGCCGAGGAGCTCCAGGTCAGCCGCCGGCACGCGCGCGAGCTGCGGGACCTGCTGATGCGGAGGCCCTGACATGCCCCAGGACCCCGCCGAGACCCGGGTCGTCGTCACCGGCCCGCCCCGCCGCACCCGCCGCACCCCGGCCCGCCTGCGCCCGCGCACCGAGATCGACGAGCAGACCACCCTGGGCCACACCTACGTCCGCTCCCTGATGCGCAGCCAACTGCGCGCCGCGCTCACCGCGTTCGCCGTCCTCGTCCTGCTCGTCGGCCCGCTGCCCCTGCTCTTCAGCGCCATGCCCGCCGCCCGCCGCCTGGAGTGGGGCGTCCTCGGCTTCGGCCTGTACGCACCCCTCGTACTGCTCGCCCGCTGGTACGTGCGCCGCGCCGAACGCAACGAGCGGGACTTCGTCAGCCTCGTCGAGGACCGGTGAGCCGCCCCGTGACCGACGTCCGGTGAACCCCGGCTACGCCGTACCGGCGGTCGCCCTGGTGGTCGTGGCGACGATCCTCGTCGGCGCCTTCGGCCTGCGCATCTCCCGCACCACCTCCGACTTCTACGTCGCCTCCCGCACGGTCGGCCCCCGGCTGAACGCCGCCGCCATCAGCGGCGAGTACCTGTCGGCGGCCTCCTTCCTCGGCATCGCCGGCCTCGTCCTGGTCCAAGGCCCCGACATGCTCTGGTACCCGGTCGGCTACACCGCCGGCTATCTCGTCCTGCTGCTCTTCGTCGCCGCCCCGCTGCGCCGCTCCGGCGCCTACACGCTGCCCGACTTCGCCGAGGCGCGGCTCGCCTCCCAGGCCGTACGGCGGCTCGCCGGGGCCTTCGTCGTCGGTGTGGGCTGGCTCTATCTGCTGCCCCAGCTCCAGGGCGCCGGGCTCACCCTCACCGTCCTGACCGGCGCCCCCGACTGGCTCGGCGGTGTCATCGTCGCCGTCGTCGTCACGGTCACCGTCGCGGCGGGCGGCATGCGCAGCATCACCTTCGTGCAGGCCTTCCAGTACTGGCTCAAGCTCACCGCGCTCCTCGTGCCCGCCCTCTTCCTGGTCCTGGCCTGGCAGCAGGACGGCCGCCCGAGCCACGCCTTCGAGGAGCCCGCCGCCTTCCGCGAGCAGCGCACGGTCCGCGTCGACGACAGCCTCGACCTCAAGCTCGACCGCCCCCTGACGGCCACCGTCACCGGCACCGTCGACGGCGCCCGCTACGAGGACCGCGAGACCACCCTGCCCGCCGGCACCCACCGCATCGACGGGGGCACCCGGCTCACCTTCGCCCCCGGCACCGCCGTCCCCACGGCCGAGCGCGGCGGCAACGGCGGCATGTCGACCTCCCTCGCGGCCGGCCGCGCCGAACGCCCCCTGTACGCGACGTACGGCCTGATCCTCGCCACCTTCCTCGGCACCATGGGCCTGCCCCACGTCGTCGTCCGCTTCTACACCAGCCCGCACGGTGTGGCCGCCCGCCGCACCACGGTCGCCGTCCTCGCCCTGGTCGGCGGCTTCTATCTGCTGCCGCCGGTCTACGGCGCCCTCGGCCGCCTCTACGCCCCCGAGCTGACCATCACCGGCGACGCCGACGCGGCCGTCATGCTGCTGCCGGGCCGGATGCTCGGTGGTGCCGCGGGCGACCTGCTCGGGGCGCTGGTCGCCGGGGGCGCCTTCGCCGCGTTCCTGTCCACGGCGTCCGGACTGACCATGGCCGTCGCGGGCGTCCTCACCCAGGACGTACTGCCCAGGGCCCTGCTGACGGATCTCCGCGGCGTACGGCAGTTCCGGCTGGGCACCGGCCTCGCCATGCTGGTGCCGCTGGCGGCGAGCGCGCTGGCGGGCGGGCTGCCGGTGGCGGACGCGGTCGGGCTCGCCTTCGCCGTGTCGGCGTCCTCCTTCTGCCCGCTGCTCGTCCTCGGCATCTGGTGGCGCCGGCTGACGCCGCCGGGCGCGGCCGCCGGGATGCTGGTGGGCGGAGGCTCGGCGTTCCTCGCCGTCACCGCCACCATGGCCGGCTTCCTCGGGCCGGGCGGACTGCACGCCCTGCTGGCCTGGCCCGCGCTGTGGTCGGTGCCGCTGGGCTTCCTCACCATGGTCCTGGTGTCGCTCGCCACCCCGGGCCGGGTCCCGGCGGGCACGGCGGCGATCCTCGCGCGGTTCCATCTCCCCGAGGAGCTGAGAGTGGAGGCGAAGGCGTGACCGGATTCGTGGCGGGGCTCTGCGTGGCCGTCCTGCCCCTGCTGGCGGCGGGCTTCTGGCTCGGCCGGCGCACGGCCCGCCGGGAGGGCCGAGGCGACGGCCTCGGCACACCCGTCGAGCACGCCACCTTCCAGACCCTGCACACCGCCTCGCTGGCGGCACCCTCGCTGCGGGCAGGCCTGACCGAGGAGACGGCCCGCAGGTCTGCCCGCCGACTGCGCTCCCTGCTCGGCACCGAGGCCCTGTGCCTCACCGACGAGGAACGGGTCCTGGTCTGGGACGGCGTCGGCGCGCACCACCGCGACGACATCATGGAACGCCTCGCGGGCGCGCTGGAGACCGGTCGGGGCGAGGCCTTCCCGCTGACCTGCCCCAGCCCCGCCTGCCCGGTCCGCTGGGCCGTGGTCGCCCCGCTCACCGTCGACGACCGGGTCCACGGAGCCCTGGTCGCCTGCGCGCCCCGGGAGTCCGCCGTGCTGGTCCGCGCCGCGGGCGAGGTGGCCCGCTGGGTCTCCGTCCAACTGGAACTGGCCGACCTCGACCGCTCCCGCACCCGGCTGATCGAGGCCGAGATCAAGGCCCTGCGCGCCCAGATCTCGCCCCACTTCATCTTCAACTCGCTCGCGGTGATCGCCAGCTTCGTGCGCACCGACCCCGAGCGGGCCCGGGAGCTGCTGCTGGAGTTCGCCGACTTCACCCGCTACTCGTTCCGCAGGCACGGCGACTTCACCACCCTCGCCGACGAGCTCCACGCCATCGACCAGTACCTCGCCCTGGTCCGCGCACGCTTCGGCGACCGCCTCGCCGTCACCCTCCAGATAGCACCCGAGGTGCTGCCCGTCGCGCTGCCCTTCCTCTGTCTCCAGCCGCTCGTCGAGAACGCCGTGAAGCACGGCCTCGAGGGCACGGCGGACACCTGCCGCATCGGCATCACCGCGCGGGACGCGGGCGCCGAGGCGCTGGTCGTCATCGAGGACGACGGCGCCGGCATGGACCCCGCGCTGCTGCGCCGCATCCTCGCGGGCGAGGTCAGCCCCTCCGGCGGCATCGGGCTGTGCAACGTCGACGACCGGCTCCGCCAGGTCTACGGTGACGACCACGGCCTCGTCATCGAGACCGCCCCCGGCGCCGGGATGAAGGTGACCGCCCGGCTGCCGAAGTACCAGCCGGGCGTGCACTCGGCGGCCCGCCTCGGCCGGGGCTGAACCAGGGCGCCGTACTGCTCAGGTGCTGCGGGTGGCCACCATGCCGAGGGTGATCAGACCCAGCACGACCCAGCCGAACCACAGCCAGCCGTTGCTGCCGAGCACCGCCGTGTAGGCCGTCACCATGACGAGCCCGCCGAGGGTGAGAACCCCCATGGTCTTCGTGGAGCTGTCCGTGGAACCGGGCATCGCGACACCCTCCTCGTGGTCCGTCCCTCCATGGTGCCCCGGATCCGCGCCGAAGCGGCCCCGATCCGCAAATACGTCCGGTTTCCGGCGCGGGGACAGGAGGAGAAACGGGAGAGAAGCGAGGGGGCGAGACGGGTCCCGGGCGGGGACGACCGCTCAGCGGCTGCGCGCGTTCAGCGAGGCGAGATAGGCGTTGTACGCCTCCAGCTCCTTGTCGCCGTCCCGGTCCGCGGCCCGGTCGCTGCGCTTGGCCTGCCGCTGCTCGGAGCCGTACCACTGGAACAGCAGTGCGATCAGCACCAGCACCGAGGGGATCTCGCTGAAGGCCCAGGCGATACCGCCGGCCGCGTTCTGGTCGGCGAGCGCGTCGATCCCGAGCGAGGCGGGCGGGTCGCTGTACGTCTTCACCATCGGGGTCGAGCCCATCATCAGCGCGATGCCGAAGAACGCGTGGAACGGCATGCCCGCGAACAGCTCCAGCATCCGCATCAGATACCCCGGCCGCTGCGGGCCCGGGTCGACGCCCATGATCGGCCAGAAGAAGAACACCCCGACCAGCAGGAAGTGGATCATCATCACGGTGTGGCCCGCCTGGGACCCCATCAGCGTGTCGAACAGCGGGGTGAAGTAGAGCCCGTACAGGCTCGCGATGAACATCGGGATGGTGAACGCCGGGTGCGTGACCACCCGCATGTACCGGCTGTGCAGCAGCGCCAGCAGCAGTTCCCGCGGACCCTTGCGGCCCCGTCCGGCGACGGGCAGCGCCCGCAGCGCGAGGGTGACCGGCGCGCCGAGCAGGATCAGGATCGGCGACAGCATGCTGATCACCATGTGCTGCACCATGTGCACGCTGAACATGACCATGCCGTAGTCGTTCAGCCCGGTGCACATCACCAGCGCGATGCTCAGCACCCCGGAGACGAAGGCCACGGTCCGCCCGAGCGACCAGGCGTCCCCGCGCCGCCGCAGCCGCACGACCCCCCACACGTACAGCGCGGTCCCCAGCAGACAGGCGACGAGGAAGAACCCGTCCGGCGACCACTGAAGACCGCGCCCCAGCGTGAACGGCGGCAGATCCATGGTCATGCCGTGCCCGCTGTGCTCCATAGCCGGCTCCTGCTTTCGTGGGGGGTTGTGCGCTTTGGTCCGGCACCAAGAGTAGAACCGCCCCCAGCCGCACTCGCGACCGGGGGCGGATCAGCGCAATCAGGGGCGCGGGGCTGTATCGATCACGCGGCTCCGCCGCGCGGGCGCGACAAGCCACGACGAACCCGCACCCGCACCACGGGCCGGAGGAAACCGCCGACCGCCGGACGGCTAGAGCACGCACTCCGCCTCGGCGTACCGCCCCTCCGGCACCGTCTTCAGCGTCTGCACGGCCTCGGCCAGCGACACCATGACGATGTCCGTGCCCCGCAGAGCCGTCATCTTCCCGAACTCACCCCGGTGCACGGCCTCCACCGCGTGCCACCCGAACCGCGTCGCCAGCACCCGGTCGTACGCGGTCGGCGTACCACCGCGCTGCACATGCCCGAGGATGACCGGACGGGCCTCCTTGCCGAGCCGCCGCTCGAGTTCGACCGAGAGCTGCCGGGCGATGCCCGCGAACCGCTCGTGGCCGTAGATGTCCTTGCCGCCCTCGTCGAACTCCATGCTCCCGGCCCGCGGCTTGGCACCCTCCGCGGCGACCACGATCGCGAACCGCTTGCCCGCCTCGAACCGCTCGCCGACCACGGTGGCGAGTTCCTCGATGTCGAAGGGCCGCTCGGGCACCACGATGGCGTGGGCACCCGCGGCCATGCCGGAGTGCAGGGCGATCCAGCCGGTGTGCCGTCCCATGACCTCGACGACGAGCACCCGCTGGTGGGACTCGGCGGTGGTCTTGAGCCGGTCGAGGGCCTCGGTCGCCACACCGACGGCCGTGTCGAAGCCGAAGGTGACGTCCGTGACAGCGATGTCGTTGTCGATGGTCTTCGGCACGCCGACGACGGGCAGACCGCTGTCGGACATGAGCCGGGCCGCCTTGAGCGTGCCCTCGCCGCCGATCGGGATGATCGCGTCGAGTCCGAGGTCCGCGACATGGCCCTTGGCCCGCTCGACCCCGTCCCGCAGATGGGACGGCTGGACGCGGGAGGAACCGAGGATGGTTCCGCCGCGGGCGAGGATGCCGCCCACCGCGTCCAGGTCGAGCTTCATGTAGTCGCACTCCAGGAGGCCCTTCCAGCCGTCCCGGAAGCCGATGACCTCGTCGCCGTGGTCGACGACGGCACGGTGCACGACGGACCGGATGACGGCGTTCAGGCCGGGGCAGTCGCCGCCGGACGTGAGGACACCAATGCGCATAGCCCGAAATACCTTTGCAACGTGGGGGCCGAGGACCGGACCACGTCGTCCGGCTTGATCCCGGTCACCCTACCGGCGTGAGGGGGTCGCACCACCATGGGCGTCCGCCTGGTGGACGTGCCCGCACATGTGAGCGGACGGCCTGTCAGAGGGGCCCTCGCAGTACGGTGACGGAGCCTTCTTTCCTCCGTCTTTCCTCCGCGTTTCGGGCATCTGGAGAGCGGTCGACGGGACATGAAAGAAGAGCCGCCCGGGGCCACGGGGGCCCAGGGCGGCTCGTGCGACGCCGTACGGGGTCAGGCGGGCTGCTGCGCGGCGGCGATGCGCTCGTTGCGCAGCGCCTCGTACCAGCGGTCGTCGATCGGCGGCAGGGCGTTGACGTCGAGCGCCAGCTTCAGCAGCAGGTCGGCGATCAGCGGGTTGCGCGCGAGCACCGGCCCGTGCATGTACGTGCCGAACACGGTGTCGTTGTACGCCCCCTCCGTGCCGTCCCCCGTGCCGTTGCCCTTGCCCAGGCGGACCCGGGCGAACGGACGGGCGGTGGGGCCGAGCTGGGTGACGCCCTGGTGGTTCTCGAAGCCCGTCAGCGGGGGCAGGCCCAGCCGCGGGTCGATGTCGCCTAGGACGTCGCCGACGCACCGCTCGCCCGTCCCGCGCACCGTGGTGACGTCCAGCAGCCCGAGGCCGGGCTCCCGCTGGCCGAGGTCGTTGACGAACTCGTGGCCGAGGATCTGGTACCCGGCGCACACCGCGAACACGATCGCGCCGTTCTGCACCGCCTGGTACAGATGTCCGTCGCGGCGCAGCCGCTCGGCAGCCAGCCGCTGCGGCCGGTCCTCGCCGCCGCCGATCAGGTAGATGTCGCCGGACGTCGGGATCGGCTGGTCGCTGCGCACGTCCATCCGGGCCACGTCGAGACCGCGCTGGCGGGCCCGCCGCTCGACGACGAGCGCGTTGCCCTGGTCGCCGTAGGTGCTGAGCAGGTCGGGGTAGATCCACACCAGCCGCAGTTGGTTGTCGCTCATGAAGTGATCGTCCTCCCTGTTCAGTTGCCGACGATCCGGCGCAGGTCCTGGAACGCGGTGTAGTTCGCGATGACCTCGATCCGGCCGGGCGGGGCCTGCTGGACGGCCTGGTCGAGGTTCTCGCAGACCTGGAAGTGCTGGTTCGCGACCTCCAGACGCACCGCGAGGTCCAGCTTCCGGTCGCCGATCACGAAGATCGGGTGGCCGGTCAGGCGGGTGTAGTCGACGTCCCACAGCCACGAGGTGTCGGTGCCGTCGGCGCCGCGCGCGTTCACGGACAGGATCACCGGGGTCGGCGGCGGGTCGATCAGGGAGAACGTCTCCAGCCAGCCCGCGGGGTTCTTGGCGAGCAGCAGCCGCAGATCGCGCTGCATGTACTGCACCACGTCGTAGCGTCCGGCGACGGCCTGCACCTGGTACATCCGCTCCAGGGCGACCTGCGGCGGCACGCCGAACACGGCGGCGACGGCGGCCGAGGAGGCGGCGTTGGCCTTGTTGGCGCGGCCCGGCAGCTGGAGATGGATCGGCCAGGCGGAGCCGTGCGGGTCGAGGACGTGGTCGCCGGAGAGCGCCCAGGTCGGGTTCGGGCGGCGGAAGCCGCAGTCGCCGCAGAACCAGTCGTCGCCGGGGCGCTGCATCACACCGCCGCAGGACGGGCACGACCAGGCGTCGTCCTTCCACATCTGGCCGGCGGCGACCCAGATCACGTTCGGCGAGGAGGACGCGGCCCACACGACCAGCGGGTCGTCGGCGTTCGCCACGATCACCGCCTTGGAGCCCGCGAGACCCTCGCGCCAGTTCTCCGCGAGCATGCGGGTCTCCGCGGCGCGGTCGAGCTGGTCGCGCGAGAGGTTGAGGAGGGCGATGCACTTCGGGGCGGTGTCCCGGGCGACACCAGCGAGGTACTTCTCGTCGACCTCGATCACGCCGAACTTCGACTCCGAGCCGCCCGCCAGCGCCGAGGTGATACCGGCCGGCATGTTGGCGCCGAGGGCGTTGGACACGACCGGTCCGGCCGCGCGCAGCGCCTCGGCGATGAGCCGGGTGGTGGTGGTCTTGCCGTTGGTCGCCGAGACCAGGACCACGTCCAGGTTCTGTGCCAGCCGGGCGAGCAGGTCGGGGTCGAGCTTGAGGGCCACCCGTCCGCCGATCACCGAACCGCTCCCGCGCCCCGCGGCACGGGATGCCGCCGCGACAGCCTTGCCGGCGGTCACGGCGAGCTTGGCCCGCGGAGTGAGCGGGTCCGAATTGCCTGCCATCAGTCCTCGATCCTCCTTGCTTACGCGCCGCTTCGAAAGCCTCGACGGCCACGTGGTGTGGCCTCAGCCTATCGAGATCCACTCACGTGCCCGAATCGCGGCACCGTCACGATCCAGGCACGCACCTGTCGCGACCTGCAGACCGTACCCTTGCCGCCATGCGACAAGGCTTCATCCCGGGCGCCCGCGGGCGGGTCCGGCCCCTCACCCTGCTCGGTTCCCCGGTGCTCCACACCCCCTGCGCCGAGGTCACCGACTTCGGCCCCGGACTCGCCGCCCTCGTCGAGGACTTGTTCGCCACGATGTACGCCGCCGAGGGCGTGGGCCTGGCCGCCAACCAGGTGGGGGAGTCACTGCGCGTCTTCGTCTACGACTGTCCCGACGACGAAGACGTACGGCATCTCGGGCATGTCGTGAACCCCCGGCTCGTCGCGGTGGACGGTGTGGAGATCCGCGGCCCGGAGGGCTGTCTGTCCCTGCCGGGGCTGGAGGCGGGCACGGTCCGCCACGACCACGCCGTGGTCGAGGGCTTCACGGTGACGGGTGAGCCCGTCACGATCCACGGCACGGGCTGGTTCGCCCGCTGCCTCCAGCACGAGTGCGACCACCTGGACGGGACGGTCTACGCGGACCGGGTGACGGGCCGGCGCCATCGCCGGCTGATGAGGCAGGTGGCCAAGTCGCCCTGGAGCTGAGCCTCCGGGGCGCGGGCCCCCACGGCGGACGCGGGCGATTCCGTGAGACGCGGCCTGAGTCAGAACCCGGGCCCGCCGACCCGGTCCCCGGCGGCGGCCAACCGCCCCCACAGCAGGTCCGCCAGACTCCGTACCAGTTCGGCCCGGGAGCAGGGGCGTTCGCCCAGCCACCAGTCACCGGCGGCGTGCATCATGCCGACGATGCCGTGCCCCCACACCCTGGCCAGCTGCTGCGACCCCGGTCCGAGGTCCAGCCGTTCCTCGATGACCGTGGCCAGTTCCTCGCCCATGCGCCGCAGCACCGGGGCGGAGTACCTGCCGATGTCGAACCCGGCGTCGCCCGGCTGGCCGCCCTCCGAGGGGTGCATCAGGAACCGGTAGACCTGGGGCCGGGCCTCGATCGCGGCGAGGTAGGTGTCGAGGGTCGCCTCCACCCGCTCGCGCCGGTCCGCGGGCGCGTCCAGGGCGGCCCGCAGCGAGTCCAGCAGGGCGTCGGTGTGCCGCTTGGCGAGGGCGGCGTACAGACCGCCCTTGTCCCCGAAGTGCCGGTAGAGGATCGGCTTGGTGATCCCGGCCTCCGCGGCGATGGCGTTCATGGAGGCCTGGGGGCCGTCCCGGAGCACCACTCGGTCCGCGGCCTCCAGCAGCTCGCGCCGTCGGCGGTCGGCGGACCTCTGCTGCTCGGTCCGCTGCGTGGTGTCCATGTGCTCTCCCCACCCGTGCTGATTCGGTGACGCCAGCGCAAACTAACACTCGGGACGTCCCGCGCATCGAACGGGATGCCGAGGAACCACGATGAGTTGACTTTTCCTACTCGTCGGTAACAGACTGCGGTTACCGCAAGTAACGCGCAGGTGCCGCCGCTGGAGGGGACATGGCCGAGTTCACCATGGAGCTCAACGACGAACAGAAGGAGGTCCGCGACTGGCTGCACGGCTTCGCCGCCGATGTCATCCGGCCCGCGGCCGCCGAATGGGACGAGCGTGAGGAGACCCCCTGGCCGGTCATCCAGGAGGCCGCCAAGGTCGGCATCTACTCCCTGGACTTCTACGCCCAGCAGTACTTCGACCCGACCGGCCTCGGCATTCCGATGGCCATGGAGGAGCTGTTCTGGGGCGACGCCGGTATCGCCCTGTCCATCGTCGGCACCGGTCTCGCCGCCGTAGGCGTCCTCGCCAACGGCACGGAGGAGCAGATCGGCACCTGGATCCCCCAGATGTACGGCGACGCCAACGACGTCAAGGTCGCCGCGTTCTGCTCCTCCGAGCCGGACGCCGGTTCCGACGTCGGCTCGATGCGCACCCGCGCGGTGTACGACGAGGCCACCGACGAATGGGTGATCAACGGCACGAAGACCTGGGCGACGAACGGCGGCATCGCCAACGTCCACGTGGTCGTCGCGGTCGTCGACCCGGAGCTCGGCTCCAAGGGCCACGCCTCCTTCATCGTCCCGCCGAACACCCCCGGCCTCTCCCAGGGCCAGAAGTTCAAGAAGCACGGCATCCGCGCCTCGCACACCGCCGAGGTCGTCCTGGACCAGGTACGGGTGCCGGGCTCCTGCCTGCTGGGCGGCAAGGAGAAGCTGGACGAGCGGCTGGCCCGCGCCCGCGAGCGCGCCAGGTCCGGCGGCGAGCGCGTGAAGAACGCGGCCATGGCCACCTTCGAGGCCTCGCGCCCCGCGGTCGGCGCCATGGCGGTCGGCACCGCCCGTGCCGCGTACGAGGTCGCCCTCGACTACGCCAGGACCCGCGAGCAGTTCGGCCGGCCCATCATCGACAACCAGGGCGTCGCCTTCCAGCTCGCGGACATGCGCACCTCGGTCGACGCGGCCCGGCTGCTCGTCTGGCGCGCCTCCTGGATGGCGGTCAACGGCAAGCCGTTCACCGCGGCCGAGGGCTCCATGTCGAAGCTGTTCGCCTCCGAGACCGCCAAGCAGGTCACCGCCCAGGCGATCCAGATCCTCGGCGGCAACGGCTACACCCGTGAGTACCCGGTGGAGCGGATGCACCGCGACTCGGCGATCTACACGATCTTCGAGGGCACCAGCGAGATCCAGCGCCTGGTCATCGCCCGCACCCTCGCCGGGCTGCCCATCCGCTGACCGCGGTCTCTCCGCGCCGCCCGGAGGCGAGCCCGTCCGGCTCGCCCTCCGGGGCGGAGAACGACTCCCCGCCCCGGACGCGTACCCGGGTGGCGCCGCCGGACCCCGGCGGGGCGAGCACCCGGAACGGGGAGGCCGGACTCAGGACTGCCCGCTGCTGTGGGCGATACAGGCCACGTCGATCCGGTCGGCCAGCTTCGCCAGCTCGATCGTCAGGGCGGCGACCGTCTCCTCGTCGAGCTCCCGGTCCCCGGCCTCGACCAGATGCACCCAGCGCGCGCCCATCGTGCGCAGCAGCTTGCTCACATCGGCCGCGGCCACCTGCAGGGCCCCACGGTCGTCGACAATCAGCGGCAGAGTCACTTCGCGCACATCGGCGATCGTAACCGCGCGACCGTCACGCACCGTGCCAAACCGTCGTGATGTTGCAGAACTCGCGGATTCCGTGCCCGGACAGCTCACGCCCGTACCCCGAGCTCTTCACACCGCCGAACGGGAACGCCGGATGCGAGGCGGTCATGCCGTTGACGTAGACCGCGCCCGCCTCCAGATCCCGGACGAACCGGTCCACTTCGGCCTCGTCGCGGGTCCAGACGTTCGAACTCAGCCCGAACGGCGAGTCGTTGGCGATGAGCACGGCCTCGTCCAGGTCGCCCGCCCGGTACAGCGTCGCCACCGGACCGAACGCCTCCTCGCGGTGGATGCGCATCTCGCGGGTGATCCCGGCCAGCACCGTCGGCGGGTAGTACCAGCCCGGCAGCTCGGGACGGCGCAGCCGGTGACCGCCGCACAGCAGGTCCGCCCCGCTGCGTGTCGCGTCGTCCACCAGCTCCTCCACGTCCGCGCGCCCCTGCTCGGTGGCGAGCGGACCGACGTCCGTGTCCTCCTCCATCGGGTCACCGACCTTGAGCGCCTTCATCGCGGTCACGAACCGTTCGGCGAAGGCGTCGTAGACGTCCGTGTGCACGATGAACCGCTTCGCGGCGATACAGGACTGCCCGTTGTTCTGCACCCGCGCGGTCACCGCTGTCTGCGCGGCCCGGTCGAGGTCGGCGGAGGGCATCACGACGTAAGGGTCGCTGCCGCCGAGCTCCAGGACGGTCTTCTTGATCATCTCGCCGGAGGTGGAGGCGACAGCCCGGCCGGCCGGCTCACTGCCCGTGAGCGTCGCCGCCCGGACCCGCTCGTCGCGCAGGACGCCGTCCACCTGGGCGGCGCCGATCAGCAGGGTCTGGAAACAGCCCTCCGTGAAGCCCGCCCGGTGGAACAGGTCCTCCAGGTACAGCGCGGTCTGCGGCACGTTCGACGCGTGCTTCAGCAGGCCCACGTTGCCCGCCATCAGCGCGGGCGCGGCGAACCGGATCACCTGCCACAGCGGGAAGTTCCACGGCATCACCGCGAGCACCGGCCCGAGCGGGCGGTAGCGCACCCGCACCCGGGACGCCCCGGAGTCCCGTACGTCCGAGGCGGCGGGCTCCTCGTCGGCGAGCAGCGCCTCGGCGTTCTCCGCGTACCAGCGCATGGCCTTGGCGCACTTGGCGGCCTCGGCCCGGGCCTGCTTGACCGGCTTGCCCATCTCGGTGGTCATCACCCGCCCGATGTCCTGCTGGTCGGCGTCCAGCAGCTCGGCGGCCCGGTTCAGCAGCCGGGCGCGGTCGGCGAAGGCGCTCGTGCGGTACGTACGGAACGTGGCCTCGGCGAGCTGGAGCCGGCGTTCCAGCTCCTCGTCCCCCATGGCCTCGTACGTCTTGAGCGTCTCGCCGTTCGCCGGGTTCACCGTAGCGATGGGCATGACCGGACCTCCCTGGGTGGGCTGTGTCTCGACGATCCCGCGCCCCGGCCGGGGCCGCAACGCGTGGACGTCAGGGCGAGTGTTCCGCGAGGCGGTCGAGAAACGCGGCCTGCGCGGAGACGACGACCTCGCGGGCTCTTTCCAGGCCGTACCAGGCGACCCGGTCCAGCTCGGGGAACTCCTGGGTGCGGCCCGAGCGCGGCGGCCACTCCATGGTGAACGTGCCGGGGACCACCGTGGCCGGGTCCAGGTCCGCCTCGACCGCCCACACCGTGACGACCTTGCCGCCCCGCTGCCGCACCTCGCCGAGCGGTACGGCCGCACCGTCCGGCGGCTCCAGGCCCAGCTCCTCGTGGAACTCGCGCCGGGCCGCCTCCCAGGCGGGTTCCTCCGAGTCGTACTCGCCCTTGGGGACCGTCCACGCGCCGGCGTCCTTCCGTGCGAAGAACGGACCGCCCATGTGGCCGAGCAGCACCTCAAGGCCGTCCTCGCCGTGGCGGTACAGCAGCAGGCCCGCGCTGCGCCCGCCCGCGGCGCTCACGGCCGCACCTCCGGGTGGGCGGCCAGCAGGGTCTCCACGGTGTCCGCCTCCTCAGGCCGCTTGTCCTCCCGGTAGCGCACCACCCGGGCGAAGCGCAGCGTGACGCCCGCCGGGTAGCGGGAGGACCGCTGGAGACCGTCGTAGGCGATCTCGACGACGAGTTCGGGGCGTACGGTCACCACCCAGCCGTCGTCCTTCACCGCGATCCCCCGGAGCCGCTCGGTCTGCCAGGCCAGCATCGCGTCGGTCATTCCCTTGAACGTCTTGCCGAGCATGGCGTACGAGCCGTCGGCGCGGCGGGCGCCGAGATGGAGGTTGGACAGCTTGCCGGTGCGGCGGCCGTTGCCCCACTCGACGGCCAGGACGACCAGGTCGAGGGTGTGCACGGGTTTCACCTTGAGCCAGGACGCTCCCCTTCGGCCCGCGCTGTAGGGGGCGTCGAGGGCCTTCACGACGACGCCCTCGTGGCCGCGGCGCAGGGTCCCGGCGAGGAAGTCCTCGGCCGGGGCCACGTCGTCGGCGCCCGCGGCGAGGGCGCGGCGCACCCGCATCGGCTCGGGCACCAGCCGGGCCAGCTCCGCGTGCCGCTCGGTGAACGGCAGGTCGAGGAGGTCGCGGCCGTCGACGGACAGGGCGTCGAAGAAGACGGGGGAGACGGGCACGGACTCGGCCGCCGTCGCCACGTCGACGCGGGAGCCCACCCGCCCGGCGGTCTCCTGGAAGGAGCGGGGCCGGCCCTCCGCGTCGAACGACAGCACCTCCCCGTCCAGGACGAACCGCTCGCCCGCGAGACCCAGCGCCGCCGCCGTCACCTCGGGCAGCCGGTCCGTGATCTCGTCGAGGGTGCGGGTGTAGACGCGTACGTCGGTGCCGTCGCGGTGCACCTGGACACGGATGCCGTCCAGCTTCTCCTCGACCGCGCACGCGCCGAGCCTGCCGACGGCCTCGGCCACCGAGGCGGCGGTCTGCGCGAGCATCGGCAGGACCGGGCGGCCTACGGTGAGCCGGAAGCGGTCCAGGGCGGGCGGGCCGTCGGCGAGCAGCGCCTCGGCCACGGCCTGCAGCGACCCGGCCAGCATCACCGCACGGCGTACCTCGGCGGCCCCGGCCCCCGTCGCCTGCGCCAGCCCCTCGATCGCGACCGCGTCGAGCGCGCCCTGCCGGACCTCGCCGGTGATCAGGCCGAGCAGGAAGCGCTGTTCGTCCGCCGTGGCCGCGCCCATCAACTCACCCACCAGCCTCGCGCGTTCGGCCTGCGAGCCGGGGCCGGAGAGCGCGCCGAGCTCGGTGAGCCGGGCGTCCACCTCGCGCACGGTCAGGCCCGGCCCGGCGGCCGGTTCGACCGGCCGGCTCAGCGTCTTCCAGCCGACCCCGAGCCGCCCCTGCGGCAGCCGGCCCGCGAGATACGGGATGACGACCGGCGCGTCCCGCGCGTCCGCCTCCCGGAACAGTCCGGCGAGCAGAGCGATCTTGCGAGACCTCGCCGACGCGGCGGCGACCTCCCGCGACACCTCGGCAACCCGACTCAACAACATGCAGTCATGGTGCGCCGCCCCGCCCTCAGAGGCGCGGGGAACGGCGCGACCGGCCGACCACGCCCCGCACCCGAGGCGGCCGGGGCCCTGGGCGGCGGCCCGTCTCTCAAGGGGCGCGGGGAACGGCGCGACCAGCCCCCACGACCCGCACCCGCGATGGAACGGCCCGCCCCTGAGGGGTGCGGGGAACGGCGCGACCGGCCGACCACGCCCCGCACCCGAGGCGGCCGGGGCTTGGGCGGCGCCCCATTTTCAAGGGGCGCGGGGAACTGCGCGATCAGCCCACCACGACCCGCACCCGCGATGGAACGGCCCGCCCCTGAGGGGCGCGGGGAACGGCGCGACCGGCCGACCACGCCCCGCACCCGCGACGCCCCCGGCAGGGCAACGCCCCACGTCACGCCCCCGCGTCAAGGTCCGCGAACAGCAACTCCCCGTTCACCGCGGCACCAGCCCGATACCCACGGCTCGCCGCGTTCACCACCTGCTCGGCGAAGCCCGACGCGTTGCCCGCCGCCCACACCCCCGCGACACTGGTCAGACCCCGCTCGTCGATCACGGGGTACGTGCCGAACGGCGTCTCGTCCATCTCCGCGCCCAGCTTCACGAACAGCTCCGTGCACGGCACCGGCCGGGGCGCCACGAACAGCACCTCACGCTCGTACGCCGTGCCGTCCGCGAGCCGGACAGCGGTCAGCCGGTCGTCCTCCACCACCAGCCCCGCCACCCGGCCGGGCACGACCTTCACCCCGGCCGCCGCGAGCCGGCGCACGTCCTGCTCGGACAGCTCCGACCCGGCGACCTCGTGCAGGAACAGCGTGACGTCCTCGGACCACTGGGACACCATCAGCGCCTGGTGCACGCTCAGCGCGTTCGCGGCCAGCACCCCGAACGCCCGGTCACGGACCTCCCAGCCGTGGCAGTACGGGCAGTGCAGCACATCGCGGCCGAAGCGCTCGGCGACGCCCGCCACCGCCGGGAGCTCGTCCCGCAGACCGGTCGCGACGACCAGACGCCGGGCCCGTACGGTCCGGCCGCTGTCGAGCGTGACGGTGAAGTCCCCGTCCCCGTCCCTCGCGACGTCCGTCACCCGGTCCCGGACGAGCCCGACGCCGTACCGGGCGATCTCCTCGCGCCCGGCCGCCAGGAACTCGGCGGGCGGCATCCCGTCACGGGTGAGATAGCCCTGCATGTGCGCGGCGGGCGCGTTGCGCGGCTCGCCCGCGTCGATGACGAGGGTGCGGCGCCGGGCCCGGCCCAGCACCAGCGCCGCGGACAGCCCCGCCGCGCCCCCGCCGACGACGATCACCTCGTACGTCACGGCGTTCTCCCTCCTCTCGTCCGGCCCGGTCTTCTCGGTCATCGTGACCACCTCCTGACGAGAAGGTCGCCCCGGCCTCACCGGATTGACAAACCAGTTTGCCGAAACTGCAATGTCGGCCATGACCACCGAAGACGTTCTCGCGGAAGTGGGCCCCCGGCTGCGGCGGCTGCGCAAGGAGCGGGAGGTGACCCTCGCCGGGCTGTCCGAGGCGACGGGGATCTCCGTGAGCACCCTGTCCCGGCTGGAGTCAGGGCAGCGCAAGCCCTCCCTGGAACTGCTGCTCCCGATCGCGCAGGCCCACCAGGTGCCCCTGGACGAGCTGGTCGGCGCGCCGCCGGTCGGCGACCCCCGGGTGCGGGCCGCCCCGATCGTGCGGTACGGGCGCACCCACTGGCCGCTCACCCGCCAGCCGGGCGGGCTCCAGGCCTTCAAGGTGCTCGAGCCCCAGCGCTCCCTGGAGCCCGACCCGCGCACCCACGAGGGCTACGAGTGGCTGTACGTCCTGTCCGGCAGGCTGCGTCTGGTGCTCGGCGAGCACGACGTGGTGCTCGGGGCGGGGGAGGCCGCCGAGTTCGACACCCGGGTGCCGCACTGGTTCGGGTCGACGGGGGAGGGGCCGGTGGAGTTCCTGAGCCTGTTCGGGCCGCAGGGGGAGCGGATGCACGTCCGGGCGCGGCCGAAGAACGCGTAGCCGGCCTCGCGGGGAGCGAGGGGACCCGGGGGGCGCGTCGCTCCCCGCGAGGCCGGCTGCCGGGGCTTCCCGGAGGAGGTGGTCACCTGGCTGTACTACGTCCGCACGGCCCGGGTGCCGGGATTCTCCCTGGCCGAGATCGGCCGGCACGGCGAGGAAGTGCGCGAAGCGCCCGGCACCGCCGAGGCGCTGTCCGCCCACGCCGGCCGACTTTGCCGGAAAGGGCTGTTCCCTGATCGGCAAGCGACCGCTTAGTATGCCCTCGACCCGGTCGTACGACACAGTCCGTGGAGGCCCCGAATGCAGGCATGGCAGGTGCACGAGAACGGCGAGCCGAGCGAGGTGATGCGGCTCGCGGACGTCGAGCGGCCCACGCCCGGGGACGGCCAGGTCCTGCTGAAGGTGCGCGCCGCGAACATCAACTTCCCCGATGTGCTGATGTGCCGCGGCCACTACCAGGTACGGCCGCCGCTGCCGTTCACGCCCGGCGTGGAGATCTGCGGCGAGACCGAGGACGGCCGCCGGGTGATCGCCAACCCGGCGCTGCCCCACGGCGGATTCGCCGAGTACGCCGTCGCGGACGCCGCCGCGCTGCTGCCCGCGCCGGACTCCCTGGACGACGCCGAGGCGGCCGCGATGCACATCGGCTACCAGACGGGCTGGTTCGGGCTGCACCGCCGGGCGGGCCTGGAGGCGGGCGAGACGCTGCTGGTGCACGCCGCCGCGGGCGGGGTCGGCAGCGCGGCCGTCCAGCTCGGCAAGGCGGCCGGCGCCACCGTCATCGGCGTGGTCGGCGGCGCCGACAAGGCCGCGGTCGCCCGGGAGCTGGGCTGTGACGTGGTGATCGACCGGCGCGCCGAGGACGTCGTCGCCGCGGTGAAGCAGGCCACGGGCGGCCGCGGCGCCGATGTGATCTACGACCCCGTGGGCGGCGAGGCCTACACCCAGTCGGCCAAGGTGGTCGCCTTCGAGGGCCGTATCGTCGTCGTCGGCTTCGCGAGCGGCACCATCCCCAGCCCCGCGCTCAACCACGCGCTGGTGAAGAACTACTCGGTCCTCGGCCTCCACTGGGGCCTGTACAACGTCAAGAACCCCAAGCTGGTCCTGCACTGTCACGAGCAGCTCACCGAGCTGGCCGCCCGCGGTGCGATCAAGCCCCTGATCAGCGAGCGGGTGCCGCTGGGCGAGGCCGCGGCCGCCGTCCAGCGCGTCGGTGACGGTGTCACCACCGGCCGCGTCGCCGTGACGACGGAGGCAGTGGCATGACCGACGCCGACGAACTGCGCCGCCTGACCCGGGAGTTCCTGGCCGCGCACCCGCCCGCGACCACCGACCGCACCGACTTCCTGCGCGCCCGCTTCGACGCCGGCCTCGCCTGGGTGCACTACCCGCAGGGTCTCGGCGGACTGGGCGCCCCGCGCACCCTCCAGGCCGTCGTGGACGCCGAGCTGGAGGCCGCCGAGGCGCCCGACAACGACCCCCGGCGGATCGGCATCGGCCTCGGCATGGCCGCGCCGACGATCCTCCGCTACGGCACCGAGGAGCAGAAGCGCCGCTTCCTGCGGCCCCTGTGGACCGGCGAGGAGGTGTGGTGCCAGCTGTTCAGCGAGCCCGGCGCCGGGTCCGACCTGGCCGCGCTCGGCACCCGGGCGGTCCGGGAGGGCGACGACTGGGTCGTCAACGGGCAGAAGGTGTGGACCTCCAGCGCCCATGTCGCCCGCTGGGCCATCCTCATCGCCCGCACCGACCCGGACGTGCCCAAGCACCGGGGCATCACCTACTTCCTGTGCGACATGACCGACCCCGGCGTCGAGGTGCGCCCGCTGCGGCAGATCACCGGTGAGGCCGAGTTCAACGAGGTGTTCCTCACCGACGTCCGCATCCCCGACTCCCGCCGCCTCGGCGAGACCGGAGACGGCTGGCGGGTCGCGCAGACCACGCTGAACAACGAGCGGGTCGCGATCGGCGGCATGCGGCTGCCGCGCGAGGGCGGCATGATCGGACCGGTCGCCCGCACCTGGCGCGAACGCCCCGGACTGCGCACCCACGACCTCCACCAGCGGCTGCTGAAGCACTGGGTCGACGCCGAGGTCGTCCGGCTCACCGGCGAACGCCTGCGCCAGCAGCTCGCGCTGGGCCAGCCCGGTCCCGAGGGCGCCGGCATGAAGCTCGCCTTCGCCCGCCTCAACCAGGAGATCAGCGGCCTGGAGGTGGAACTCCTCGGCGAGGAGGGCCTGCTGTACGACGACTGGACCATGCGGCGCCCGGAGCTGGTCGACTTCACCGGCCGCGAGGCCGGCTACCGCTATCTGCGCTCCAAGGGCAACAGCATCGAGGGCGGGACCAGCGAGGTCCTGCTCAACATCGTCGCCGAGCGCGTGCTGGGCCTGCCCGCCGAGCCGCGCACCGACAAGGACGTCGCCTGGAAGGACCTGACCCGGTGAACAAAGAGCCCGATCTGCTCTACTCGGAGGAGGAGGACGCGCTCCGCGCGGCCGTCCGGGACCTGCTCGCCGACCACTGCGACGCGCCCGGCGTCATCGCCCGCACCGAGTCCGACGCCCCGCACGACCTCCGCGCCTGGAAGGCGCTCACTGACGGCATGGGCCTGGCCGGCCTGCTGGTCCCCGAGGACCGGGGCGGCCAGGGCGCCACGCACCGCGAGGCCGCCGTGGTCCTGGAGGAGCTCGGCCGCGCGGTGGCTCCCGTGCCGTACCTGACCAGCGCCGTGGTCGCCACCGAGGCCCTGCTCGCCTGCGAGGCCGAGGGCGGTCTGCTCGCCGAGCTGGCGTCCGGCCGGCGCATCGGCGCGCTCGCCGTCGCGCTGAACGTCGCGCCCGAACGCGCCTACCAGGTCGTACGGTTCGAGGACGACGCACTGCACGGGGAGCTGACCGGCATCGCCGACGCGGCGGCCGCGGACGTGCTGCTGGTCCCCGCGGACGACGGCGGGCTGTACGCGGTGGAGACGGGCGCGGTCACCGTCACACCGCAGGTGTCGCTCGACCTCACCCGGCCGCTGGCCACCGTCACCCTGGACGGCGTCGCCGGGCGGCTGCTCGGCGACGCCGAACCCGCGGTGCGCCGCGCCCTGCGCGCCGGTGCCGGACTGCTGGCCTCCGAACAACTCGGCGTCGCCGAATGGGCGTTGACCGAGACCGTGCGGTACCTCAAGGAGCGCAAGCAGTTCAACCGGTCCGTCGGCGGCTTCCAGGCGCTCAAGCACCGGCTCGCCCAGCTGTGGCTGGACGTCGTCGGCCTGCGCGCCGCCGCCCGCAACGCGGCCGACGCCCTGGCGTACGGCCCCGACGACACGGAGACGGCCGTGGCGGTCGCCGTCGCCCAGGCGTACGCGGCGCCGGTCGCCGTGCGCGCCGCCGAGGAGGCCCTCCAACTGCACGGCGGCATCGGCATGACCTGGGAACACCCCGTCCACCTCTGCCTGAAGCGGGCCAAGGCCGACTCCATCGCCTACGGCACCGCGGGCGTCCACCGGGACGCGCTGGCCGAACTGGTCGACCTGCGCGCTCCCTGACGTCCGCCCGGCGACCACCGGGGAAAGCCCGCCCCACCCGGGGCGGGCTTTTCCGTGCGCTGCGCCGCGGCCGGTGAACGCATGACGGCGGTCCGGCCAACTCCTGCGCCACACGGCCTCTTTGAGGTGTGCACGCCCCATACTCGCTGGGGATTCACACCGGCACCCCCACAGGGAGGCAGCGCATGGCCCTCACCACCCGTCGCAGAGCCCTGACAGCCCTCGGCGCGGCCGTCGCGGGCACGATCGCCCTGCCCGGCGCCACCGCCCTCGCGAGCGAGCGGAACAAGCACCGCCCGTCCCCGCTGTGGCGGGCCCACGCGCACAACGACTACGAGCACCCCCGCCCCCTCCTCGACGCCCTCGACCACCGCTTCGGCAGCCTGGAGGCCGATATCTACCTGGTCGGCGACCAGCTCCTGGTCGCCCACGACCCGGAGGACCTCGACCCGGCCCGCACCCTGGAGTCCCTCTACCTCGACACGCTCGCCGCGCGTGTGAAGGCCAACCACGGCTCGGTGTACCGCGGTCACCGCCGACCGCTCCAGCTCCTGATCGACATCAAGACCGAGGGCGCCTCGACCTACCTGGAGCTCGACCGGCATCTGCGCCGCCACAAGCAGCTTTTCACCACCTTCGCCCACGGCCGCGTCCACCGCGGCCCGGTCACCGCGGTCATCTCCGGCGACCGCGCGGCCCGCGTGCCGATGGAGGCCCAGTCCGTGCGCCGTGCCTTCTACGACGGCCGGCTCACCGACCTCGGCTCCTCGGCGCCCGCCTCGTTCGTGCCGCTGATCAGCGACAACTGGACCCGCCTGTTCACCTGGCAGGGCGTCGGCCCTTTCCCCTCCGCCGAGCGTGAGCGGCTGCACGCCATCACCGCGGCCGCCCATGAGCGCGGCCAGACGGTTCGCTTCTGGGCCACCCCGGACGTGGCCGGCCCGGCCCGTGACGCCCTGTGGGCCGAACTCCTCGACGCCGGTGTCGACTTCCTCAACACCGACGACCTGGCGGGCCTGGAGGCCTTCCTGGACGCGCGTCGGGCCTGACCCTCACACGCAGACACCACACGTTCGGGGGACATGTCAGCCGCCCGGATGAACCCTCCGTTACGCCACACTTGCGGCCGAACGCCGTGAACCGGACGCGACCGGCGTGGCGGAGGAGGTTGACGATGGCCGTTTCCATCTCTGTGGTGCTGCTGCTGTTCATCCTGGCGGTGATCTTCCTGCGCAACGGGGGACTGAAGTTCTCCCACGCGCTGGTGTGCGCACTGCTCGGCTTCTACCTCGCCAGTACGGGCATGGCGCCCACCATCCACAGTGGTCTCACGGCCACCGCGGACATCGTCGGCAGCCTGCGGCCGTGAGGCCCGCGCGGTCTCCGGCCCTCCGGGGCCGAGGCCGCGCGGGCCTCACCCGGTCGTGAAGACCCCGATGCCGTTAGGGACGGCGCGCTCCGCGCCCCCGCTCGGATGGTTGAGCGCGGTGACGGCGCCGGAGCCCGGGTCGCGGGCGACCAGGGCCGAGGAGCCGCCGCCGTCCAGGTTGAACCCCTGCGCGGCACCCAGGTCCGCCAGCGTGGCGGCGAGTTCCGCGACGGTCAGCCCGGTGCGGTACTCGGGCGCGCCGTCCAGTGTGAGCAGGAGCAGCCTCCGCCCGCCCCGGGCGATGCCCACGGCCGTGCGCACGGCGGCGGTCCGGTTCTCCAGGCCGGGCAGCGGGCGGCCGTCCCGCAGCACCGGGTAGCCGCCGACGGCGAAGCGCAGGGGATCGGGGGAGACGGTGGTGCGCAGCCGGTGCCTGATGCGCACGCGCTCGCCGAGGGAGAACTCCCTCAACTGCCGCGCGCCCGCCTCCCGGCCGACCAGCACCGTCGTGCCCGCGGCGATGGGCCCGCCGCCCGGGGTGTCCGCGGTGGCCACGACCTGGCCGTCGCGGACCGTCACCTCGTAGGTGTCGGCGCTGCACGGCGCCGCCCGATCGGTGTCCGTGCCACAGGTGGCGCGCGCCCGGGAGGCGGAGCCCCAGCTCCCGGTGAACGCCCCGATGGAACCCACCGGCAGCGCGTACTGGTTGAGCCCGCCGAGCGGCAGCCGCGTCTCAGGGGTGCGCAGCGAGCCCTCGAACGTGAGCCGCTCGAGCCGCGCCCGGTGGTCGCGGCCCACCCCGACGACGTCCTCGGTGCTCGTGCCCGGCGGCAGCGCGGGGCCGAACCGCTGCCCGTTCGGCACCGCCGCCTTCAGCGTCCGGCCGTCCGCGACCGCCGGGCCGACGCTCGCGCCGGTGGCCTGGACGCCGGGGTGCTGGGTCTCGGTGATGTTGAAGAAGTCGCCGTTGACGCCCGCCACCGCGCCCCGGGCCGCGGCCATCCGCGAGACGGTGTCCCGCGCCGCGACCGCGCCGGGGTACAGCAGCCCCAGCCGCACCCGGAGCTCGGCGAGGTCGACGCGCAGCACATGGGCGTGCGCCGGGCCCTGGGCCCCCTGGAGGTCGTACTGCTCGTAGACGACACCCGGCGCGACGGGCACCGCGGGCGCGGTGACGGCCGGTGCGAAAGGTGACGCCCGGTCGACGGCGTCGGCCGGTGCCGCCCCGGTGAGGGCGGCACCGGCCGACGCGGTGAGTGCCGTGAAGAGGGCCAGTGCCGTTCTGCCCGCCCGTGCCCGGCCGAGTGCGCGCATGGCCGATCCTCCGCCCGAGATCCCTGAGCAACCGTCAAAACCACGGAAGTGCAGGGAGATTGCACCACAGACGGATGGCTGCGCCTCGACCACCTTGGAACGGGTAAGGAAACGTACTCCCTCCGGGGGTGCCGCCGGACCGGTGGGGCATCGGCGGTCGGTGCCCGGCCCGCGGCCGCGCTCACGCCGGATCCGCACATGTGAAAGAACTCACCGAACTGCCCCTGGTGTGTTTGTCGTCACCGGGTGCGGCACTTGCGCATCGAGTTCTCCTCGCGCAGAGTCCATGGCTATTCGGTCGGCCATTGCTCATCCGTCGAGAATGATCCAACTGTCGCAAGGGGGGCGAAAGGTCATGCGTACATGCCAAAGAAGTCCACGAACGACATCCGGCGACATCGCCGCCCTCGCGCTGTGCGAACGAAGCTGGGCGCTCTGGCGCTCGCCACTGCCGCACTCGCCGTAGGCGTCCACACACAGCCGGACCGGGCACAGGCCGCAAGCGAAAACGTCGTGGTCGATTCCCTGTCCGTGTCGGCGGCCCCCGGCGGGCAACTCAAAGCCACTGCCACGGTCCACAGCGCCAAAACCGTCAAAGTGCAGGCACTGACCGTCGCCGTGCGATCCGCGCAGAACAGAAACTATGACTTTCCCGGGGCCACCGCGACCACTCTCGGAACCCGGCCCACCACATATGCCTCGGGCTCCCGCGTATTCCCGGCCGGCACCTATGACTATTTCGTCGCGTACAAGCTTCGCGGCAACTGGCACCGTCTCTCCCCGGTGAAATCCTTCACCTCCGGCACCCCCTCCGCCCCCACGCCGACGGCGACCCCGACGTCGCCCGCCTCCACTCCCACGCCGACAGCGGCGCCGACGTCGCCCGCCTCCACCCCCACACCGACAGCGGCGCCGACGTCGCCGGCCTCGACCTCCACGGGCACGCCCACGCAGACCGCGTCCCCCACGCCCACCCCCACGCCGACCCCGACATCGACTTCCGGCACCACGCCCTCCGCGCCCACGACCGGCGCCATGCCCGTCGGTATCGCCGGCACGTGGCGCCAGGTGTTCAGCGACGAATTCAACGGCACCTCTCTCGACGGTTCCAAGTGGCACCCGAACTGGTTCGGTTGTTCCACGTGTGTCACCAAGCCGATCAACTCGGCCGAAGGTTCCGCCTATTCCCCGTCGCAGGTCTCCGTCAGCGACGGATCCCTCCGCCTCAAGCTGATCGAGAAGCCGACCACCGTCGACGGCAAGACGTATCCCTATCTTTCCGGAATGGTGAACAGCAACGGAAAGGCCCAGTTCACCTACGGCGCTTTCGAAGCCCGCATCTACACACCCTCGATCGGGACGAAGATGGCCAACTGGCCCTCTTTCTGGACCGACGGGCAGAACTGGCCCGAGGACGGGGAGATGGACATCCTGGAAGGCCTGGGCGGCTCCGCCTGTTATCACTTCCATTCCACGGCGGGCGGTCCGGGAGGCTGTGCTCCGGGCACCTACTCCGGCGGCTGGCACACGTTCGGCGCCGAATGGGAGCAGGGCTCCGTCACGTACTACTACGACGGCAAGCAGGTCGGCCGGATCACCACCGGGATCACCTCTGCCCCGATGTATCTGATCCTCAACAACGGGATCAACCCCAGTCACAGCGGGACCAACGCTGCCCCCGCCGACATGGTGGTCGACTATGTGAGGGTCTGGCAGCACTGACCGACCCGACCCACGCGCCCTGGGCGCCCGCCTCCTGCGGCGGGCGCCCAGGGCGCGTCGGCCCCGGAGCGCCGGTCCCCCGGGCGGCGGCGCGGTGTCCGGGGCGAGTCGCCGTACGTCAGGACGGCCCGGCCGCGGCGGCCCGCACCGGCGCTCGCGCGAGGGCCGGCGACTCCGCCATGAACCAGTCGACGGTGCGCCGCAGTCCCTCTTCCAGTGGCACCCGCGGCTCCCAGCCGAGCCCCTCGCGGGCCCGGGTGATGACAGGGCGCCGGCGGACGGGGTCGTCTACAGGCAGGGGGAGATGGCGCAGCTCACTGCCGGATCCGGTGATCCCCGTCACCAGTTCCGCCAGTTCCCGCACCGTGCGCTCCTCCGGATTGCCCAGATTGAAGGGGCCCGGCTCGGCGGAGTCGACCATGGCCACCAGGCCGCGGACCAGGTCGTCGACGTAGCAGAAACTCCGCGTCTGGCTGCCGTCGCCGAATATCGTCAGCGGCTCACCCCGGAGCGCCTGCCTGATGAAGCTGGAGATCACCCGGCCGTCGTGCGGACGCATATGAGGGCCATATGTGTTGAATATCCGGACGATACCGGTATCGACCCCCCGGCTGCGTCGGTACGCCATGGTGAGGGCCTCCGCGAAACGCTTGGCCTCGTCGTAGACGCTTCGAGGGCCGATGGGGTTGACGTGTCCCCAGTAGTCCTCGGTCTGCGGATGCACCGCGGGATCCCCGTAGACCTCGCTCGTGGACGCGAGGACGAAACGCGCTCCGTGGCTCTCGGCCAGCCGCAGCATGTTCTCCGTGCCCCGGCTGCCGACCGCCAGCGTCTCGAGCGGATGGTGGTGGTAGTCGGCGGGTGACGCGGGCGACGCGAGGTGCACGACGGCGTCGACCCTCCCGGAGACGTGGAAACCCTCCGTCACGTCGCAGGGGGAGCACCGGAAGCCCGGCCGGGGCAGCAGACGGGCGACGTTCGCCTTTCGGCCCGAGGAGAAGTTGTCCAGACAGTGGACGCTGTCATTCCTGCGCAGCAGTTCCTCGCACAGGTGCGACCCCAGAAAGCCGCCGCCACCGGACACCACCACACGCATGTGATCCTCCTGCCGCTCGGCCGGGTCGCCCTGTGCGCCGGGCGACGTGCCACGACCGGGTAGACCTGTAAATTTACGACGTATATGTACATCTTCCCCCTTTGGCTCGTCGAGGTCAACGCACAAAAGGGGTGTAGGGGAAGGAAAGCCTGCGAACCCTACGGGCCCGGCAGCTCGCGACGTGGCCGGGCGGGATCGCCTCGGCCGCAGCAGGCGGCGCGCCGGGCGCCGCGGTCGTGGTGCCGCTGAGGCCGGAGTGCGGAGCCGGCTGACCGGCGCCAGGTTCTCGAGCGCCAGTGGGCAACCGAGTTCGCGGCCCGAGTCGACGAGTTCGTCACGGCTCCGCGGCGGCGCCGCCATGCCCCGGGTGCCGACCGTGCGCCCCGCGCCCAGACTGCAGTGGGTAGTTGCCCATCCCGGCGAGGAGTACGGGTACTTCCTTGTCCGGCGAGAGGGTCACCCGCCCCTCTCCGGGAAGCTCCTCCCGAAAGGCACTAGCATGGATGAAAGCTTCAGGTCGTCCCAGTAGGGGCGTATCGCCCATATCCCCTATCCCCGGCAAGCGCGGGTCGTGCCGTCGACGGCCCGACAAGGTCTGGTATGAAGACACCCGCCACGATGTCCTCGCTCTCCGGTTTGCTGCCGCTGTACTTCCCTCGCGCGCTGGCCGGACTGGACGACCGCCTCCGGGCCCACTGGCTCGTACGCGGCGCCGGTCCCAGGGACATCACCGTGGTCCGGCGCCCCTCACTGCCCAAGGCGGGCCTGCTGGTGTTCGAGCTGCGGCGCGGCGCGGGCAGCCTGGTGGTCAAACACCCCAGGAACGAGGCCGGGGTCGCCGTCACGGCGCGGGAGTGGGAGGTCCTCAAGGAACTCGACGCGGACAGCCGGCTCGCCCCCTGGCGTGATCTTCTGCCGCGTGTCGTCGGCTCACGCGGGCCCGAGGGGACCGTCGCCCAGACCAGGCTCCCGGGTGTCCCGGCGGAGCGGCTGATCCTGGACAGCCCTGACGATCCGTACGCCGTCGTGGCTCCCGCCATGAAACTCCTGGCGGATCTGCGGGCCGCAACCGGGCGTCGCCGCAAGGCCGCCGACAGGGCGCCCGCCTGGTGCGAGGCGCAGCTCAGGGCCCTCTCCGCCGGAATCCCCCGCTACCGGTCCGGCCGGCGGGCGGCCGAGTTCGAGGCCCTGCGCCGCCGGCTGGACGCCGCCCTGGCCGGAGCCGAGCTGACCGAGGGCTGGACCCACGGCGACTACCACGCCGGCAACGTGCTGCTCGGCGGCGTCCCCCTCCGGGTCACCGGTGTCTTCGACTGGAGCAGCGGCCGCGCCGACGGGCCGTGCGAGATCGACGCGTACACCTTCGTCCTGGCCCTGCGCAGTACCCTCACCGGCCGCCCGCTCGGCGGCCTGGTCGCCGAGACGCTGAGCGCGGGCCGGGTAGCGGACGCCGACCGCGCGCTGCTCGCGCCGACCGGGCTGGACCCGGATCACGGCGTCGCCGATCCGGTGGCGATCCCCCTGCTGAGCTGGCTGTGGCACGTGACGAACAACGTCTGCAAATCCCCGAGGTTCGGCCACAGCTACGGGTGGCTGGCGCACACGGTCGCACCCGTGCTCGACGAATGCGCCCGTTGGGCCGGTGCGCGGCCGTGAGCCTCCGTGCCCGGGCTGCACTCCACCGGACTGGCCGCCGCGCCCACCTTCGGTCCCGTCCTGCGGTTCGTCACCGGCACCGGATTCGCCGCGCGCCGGGCGGCCGTCTCCGTCGCCGCGAGGAACCGCACCGGTCCATGACGACACGGGGCGCGGTGATCGGTGTGCTCATGCTGTTGCTGGCGGCATGCGGCGCCGGCGGTGCCACACCCGAGAACACGGCGTCCCGGCCCGGGGAGACCGCCGAGTGGCGCCTGGTGCTCCGGGACGAGTTCGACGGCTCACGGCTCGACACGGGCCGCTGGGCCACCTGCTACGACTGGAACGAGGACGGCTGCACCATCGCCTCGAACAACGAACTGGAGTGGTACCAGCCCGGTCAGGTGGCCGTCGGCGGCGGGAAGCTGACCCTCACCGCCCAGCGCCGGGACGTCCGGGCCAGTGACGGCAAGGTCTACCCCTGGGTGTCCGGCATGATCTCCACCGGCCGGGACGACTGGTACGCCGAGCCACGGCACACCTTCACCTACGGCTACTTCGAGGCGGCGATCCGCATCCCGCCGCAGGGCGGGATGGCACCGGAGTTCTGGATGATGCCCGCGAGCCGCTACACGCCGCCCGAGATCGACATCATGGAGTTCCTCGGCAACACCCGCAGGGTGTCGATGTTCGTGCACTGGCTGAACGACGAGGGCGAGGAGAGGAAGCAACGGGGGACCTACACCGCGGACGGCTTTCCCGACGGCTACCACGTCTTCGCGCTGCTCTGGGAGAAGGACAAGCTCGTCTGGCTCGTGGACGGCGTCGAACGGTTCCGGGTGACGGAGCCCGAGCGCATCCCGCACGTGCCGATGGAGGTCATCATCAACCTGGCCGTCGGCCTTCCGTACACCCCGCACCCGGACACCGACCTGGCGCGCATGTACGTGGACTGGGTCCGGGTCTGGCAGCGTTGACGTGCCGTCGGCGCATCCGGGTCCGGGGGCGTTGAGGTGAAGTGCCGTCGGCGCACTCCGTGTCCGCGGCGCCCGGCCGCGGGTCAGGCGGGCAGCGCCCGGTACGGCCGCCCGGTCACCGCTTTCGCCCGGCGGTAGACCCGCCAGCCCCTGGTCATCAGCCCCTCGGAGAACGGCGCCACAGGGGCCCCCTCACCGCTGGTCCAGCGCGCGAAGCGGTCCCGGCCGGTGTCGGCCCGGACCATGAGCCGGGCGAACCGCATCGGGTCGTCCTGGTCCGAACTGAACGCCGAGGCCGCCCGGATGGCGGCGGCCGAGGTCCAGCCCGCCTCCCGCACCAGTGTGCGCACGGTACGGCTGGAGTAGCCGTGCGGGTAGGCGAAGGAGTCGACGCGGTGCCCGAGTTCGTCCTCGATCCGCCGTTTGCAGCCGGCCACCTCCTCCCGCGCCGACCTCCGGGACAAGGTGTCCAGTTGCGGATGGGTCGTGGTGTGACCGCCGATCTCGACCCCGGCCGCGTCCAGTTCCTTGACCTGGTCCCAGCTGAGCGTCGCCACCGACGGGAACGGCGAGTGGCCCGACGTCCGTCCGGCGTCGCGCAGGGCGCCCGTGGTCACGTACAGGGTGGAGGGAAGTCCCCGTGCGGCGAGCAGTGGAGCCACCGTGGAGGCGAAGTCCGCGTATCCGTCGTCGAAGGTCAGCACCGCGGACCGCGGTGGCACCGCGGGACCGCCGAGCAGCGCGGCGACCAGCTGCCGCAACGGGATCACCCGCAGTCCGCTGTCGGCGATCATGTCCAGTTGCTCCACGAACGTGCGCGGAGCGACGGTGAACCGCGCCAGCCACGACGGTGAGCGGTCCGACACCGCGTGATAGAGGAAGACGGGTACGACGCTCATGACCGTGCCGCCGTCCTCGGCCGCGCCGCACCCCGCCGGGAACCCAGCGGCCTGACCGACCCGACCAGGTAGCCGGTGACGGTCGCGCACACACCCCCGGACAGCGCCCCGATCCTGCGCAGCGCGCCGGGGCGTCCGATCCGGGTGACGTCGCGGGCGAGGGCCCGCGAGATGGTCGACCGTACGTACACGCGCTCGTTCGCCAGTGCCGGGCCGCTGCCGCAGCGCCGCGCCACCAGGGCCTTGGAAAGCCCTTCGACGTAGCAGCGGTTGCGGAAGTAGGCCCAGCTGGTGCGGGACTTCGGGACCCGGTGCCGTATCTCGGCGGCCGGCTCGTACAGCAGGACGGCCTCCGGGTCGCGGGCGGCGATCCGCAGGCACAGGTCCGTCTCGTCGCAGCTCGCCACCGGCCGGCTGCCCACGCGTCCGAAGGCGTCGAAGAAGCCGCCGACGGCGAGCAGTTCGCTTCTGCGGAAGGACATGTTGGCGCCGATGAAGTTGCGGACGCGGGCGGCGCTCCGGGGCTGGCCCCGGTAGGAGCAGCCGACCACCCAGTCGAACTCCGGCGGGAACCACACCGGCCGTCCGGTCAGCCACCACGGCCGGACGAATCCGCCGACGCCCACCACCCGGGGGTCGCGGTAGGGCGTCAGCAGGCGGTCCGTCCATCCCGGTCCCGCTGTGGCGTCGTCGTCGAGGAAGGCCACCACGTCGGCACGCGACACCGACACTCCGGTGTTGCGGCCGCCCGACAGACCTCGGCGCCGCTGGTTGGCCACCACACGGACGCCCGTCAGCTCCCGCTCGGCGCGCTCCAGGAGGGCCTGGTTGTGGTCGATCACCAGCACGACCTCGTCGGCGGGCGGGTCCTGGGCCAGCACCGACGCGATCGCGGCCCGCATGTCGTCCCAGCGGTCGAGGGTGTAGGCGCAGATGACGACCGCCAGGGTGGGGACGGTGCGTTCGGTGGAGGGTGCGCTGTTCATGATGAGCCTTCGGTGACGGGGACGAGCCAACGGGACCGGGACACGACCAGGAAGCCGGCGATCACACACTGGGTGACGAGCCAGGCGATGCCCGCGCCCACGAGGCCGACCGTCGACAGCAGCAGATGCGTGAGCCCGAGCACCAGGACGCACATCGCGGCCTGCAGCCACACCGCCCAGCGCAGCCGTCGCTGCGCCCGGGCCACGTCGATGGCCACGCTCAGCAGCAGGTTCGGCAGCGCGGACAGGGCCAGCAGCCGCAGCAGCGTGCTCCCTTCGGCGGCGTACGAGGCACCGAAGATCGACAGGATCTGCGGTGCGGCCGCGACCACGACGACGGTGACACCGCCCAGCAGCAGACCCGAGTGGCGCAGGACGCGCAGGGAGTGCTCCACGAGTCGTTCGGGCCCGCGCACGGATTCCGCGAGCAGCGACGTTCCCATGTTGCGGGCGATCAGGTAGGGCACGTAGGCGACACCCCAGGCGACCGAGTAGAAGGCGCTCTGCTCGGCACCACAGTTGTTCAGCACGATCAGCGGGACCACGGTGTATCCGGCGACCCGGAACAAGGAGCCGACGTAGTCGGCCGCGGCGTACCCGAACATGCGGGGCGGTGGCGGCGCGGTCTTCGTCTCCCGCTCGTGCCGGGGAATGCCCCGGCCCAACAGGACAGAGTTGGCCACGATCAGCGAGACCACGAGAGCTCCCGCCCACGACAGGAGTATCCCGGAGAAGAGGCCCAGGGCCGCGCCGAGGCCGAGCAGCAGGATCTTCACCAGGGCGAAGATCAGGTTCTCCCCCACGACCCAGCCCGGCATACGGACCGCGGTGAGGGCGCCGTCCTGCAGGACGAAGACGGCGTAACCGGCGGTCGCCACCACGAAACAGGTCGCGGTGACCGGTGTCAGCAGGAAGCCGAGCCTCGGTGAGATCAACGGAATCAACGCGAGGAACAGCAGGGCCACCATCACGCTGAAAGCCGTGCTTGCCGCGTAGCAGGTGAGGACCAGACGGCGGCTGCGGCGGCCGGCGGTCGGCACGAACCGCACCAGGAAGTCGTTCAGGTTGAGCTGTCCTATGCCGGTGAGTAGGAGGGATGCGGAGAGTGCCGAGTAGCTCAGGCCCACGGTCCGCTCGTCGTACCAGTGCGTCGCGAGAGTCCAGAAGAAGAAGCCGAGACCGGCGTTGACGAGGGAACTGACCGCGAGGACGTGTCCCGTGCGCAGGAGGGGCTCGCCCGGGAGCGCGGCGGCGACACCCGCGCGCAGCATGCCCAGGGGGCTTCGTCGCATACCGGCGCCCCTTGCCGCTGAGTCGGTGACCCCGCTGGTGTCCAAGCCACTCACCTCGGCATCGGTTCAGGCGCCGTTGAAGCGTCCGCGGAGATAGCCGCAGGGGCCGTAGACCATCCCCCGCACTTCCAGGAGCGCCAGGTGCCGGGACCAGCCGGCCTCGGGATCGGCGCCGCGGGCGCGTGACCTGGTCATGGCGTAGCGGATGCCGCGGGGCAGCCGCCGGAGCAGGGCGGGCAGCCGGCGGGGATCGCGCAGCAGCGCGCCGGTGAGATAGGCGCCGAGGCCGGCCCCGTAGCCGAACGCTTGTGCGGCCACGGCGTCCCGGGTACGGCGATGGCAGTGCCAGACGATGGCACTCGGCTGGTAGGCGAGCGTGTGACCGGCCGTCAGGATCTCGAAGAAGGCGAGCAGGTCGTCACCGCCCCGGCCGGGGGTCCCGGCACCGGTCGCGGTGTCGAAGCCGCCGAGGGCGCGCAACACGTCGGCGCGGAACGCCATGTTGGCGCCGGAGCCGAAGCGCCCGGCGGTGAACGGGAACAGCGGGTCCGCCGGCGGATCGAGCAGCGACCAGGTGCGCGGCACGTACCCTTTCGCGAAACCGCCCTGCAGTTCGAGGGCGATCTGGGCCTGGGTCTCCAGTTCGGCCGGCACGATCAGCCCGGTGACACAGCCGGTCCGCGTGTCGCGGGCGAAGGGCTCGGCCAGCGCCGACAGCCATCCGGGGTCGGCGAGCGTGTCGTCGTCCGTGAAGGCGATGATCGATCCGCGCGCCCCGGCGAGCCCCAGGTTGTGGGCGCGGGCCAGCCCGGCGACAGGTTCGCGGACATAGCGGACGCGTCCGGCGAACTCTCCGCGGACCAGGGCCTCGGTCGCACCGTCGGCCGGGGCGTTGTCGACCACGATGATCTCGAAATCGGGATACGCCGAGCGCAGCAGCGAACGCAGACAGTGGCGGAGCCTCTCCGGTCGGTCGCGCGTGGCCACGACCACGCTGATGCCGGGTGCCGGGTGGGGTGCGTGGCGCCGGACGCCCCGGTGCGGCCGGTCGTCCGGGTCGCCGTCCGGCGGTCCGGTCCGGTCACCGGCGAGGTGCCCGGCGAGCTGCTCCGCCAGTTCCACGTGCGCGGTACCTGCCAGCGCCCGCCACAGGTTGTCGGGTCCGGAGGTGTCGACGGCGCTGACCATGCCCAGGGGCCGGCCGTCCAGTCGCACGAGTGCGCGGGCCTGTCCCCGCGGGCGGACCGGCCCACGGTCACCGGGCAGCCGGAACTCGCCCGGACGGGCCAGGTCGATGTCGACCACCGGCACCGGGGGCCGGACGAGAGGGGGGCGGACCGAGGCGGAGGTCACGATGCGTTCCTGTCGGTCCGGGCGGCCGAGGACCGGGCGCCCGGACGTTCCGAGAGCAGGGTGCGCAGCACTCGGCGCCCGTCGGATATGGCGTGGAGGTTCGAGCAGCCGCTGCGTCGGGGCAGTTCCAGGCTGGGGACCTCGGCGATGCGCAGACCGGAACGCAGGGCGTGCGCGATCATCTCGGCCTCGATCTCGAAACCCGAGGCGTGCAGATCGAGCTGGTCGAGGAAGCTGCGCCGGAACGCGCAGTAGCCGTAGCACAGATCGGTCAGGGAGGCGTGGTACATCCGGTTGGCGGCGATCAGGAGCACAAGGTTGCCCATCCGGCGGATGGGGGTGATGTCGAGCGAGCCGCCGCCCGCGACGAACCTCGAGCCCTTGACGAAGTCGTAGCCGTGGTCGAGGAAGTGCACGAAGTGGGGGATCTCCGCCGGTGACATGCTGCCGTCGGCGTCCATCATCACCACGTAGTCACCCTTCGCCTCCAGGAAGCCGGTACGCAGGGCGTTGCCCTTGCCGGGGCCGCTCTGTCGCACGTTGCGCACGGTCGGGAGGCAGTGCTGCGCCATCGGAACCGTGGCGTCGGTGGAGTCGCCGTCGACGAGGATGACCTCGTCCACGCATGCCGGGATCTGCTCGAAGACCCACGCGATGTTGCGGGCCTCGTTGAGCGCCGGAACGACCAGGCTGACGGTGGCGTGTGCCCCGGCGTCTCGCTCGTTGTCGATGATCGGGTCGTTGTACATGATCATGCATCTCCGGGTGCGCATCTACGCCATATATTTACGGCGTATATGTACACTTTCGCCCGATTTGAGGAGGGCGTCAAGAGAGCGATGTGCAGCCGGTGCCTTGACAGCCGGGGGACTGCCGCGACGCCCTCACATGGAGCGTTGCGGCCACCAGGGCCCTTCTACGGATCTCCGTCGGAAGGGCCCTGGGCGAGATCGCCCCGGCGCCTTACTCCGGGTCCGGGACGGCTCGCCGCGCCCGGCGACCTCGGCCGGGCCCGGGCAGCAGGGCCAGGACGGAGGTGGCGGCGGCGAGCGCGAGCAGCGCCCGGGTGACGGTGAACGCGTCCCACAGGAACAGGGGTGCCGCGACGAGAACCGCCATCGACACGCTGAGCGTCAGGGCCAGGCCACCCGTCTCCAGCACCCTCGTCCGGTCCGTGACCCGCACGGCACCCGGCCGCGCCCACCGGGAGGCCGCCAGGCCGGGACAGACGAGCAGGAACGCCGTCGTCACCACGGCGCGCAGGACCGGGGCGTCCGGCAGGAAGGTGACCACCGCCAGGGCCGCCCAGCCGGACAGCGCGAGTCCCCAGCGCAGGGAGGTCGTCGAGCGCGGGGAGGTCATGGCCGCGCTCAGCCCTTCGGGCCCTGATACCGGTAGACCACCGCGTCCTTGTTGCGCAGGACGGGGATGTAGTCCGGGTCCGTCGCCAGGGCCGAGTCCATGCGTCGCATGATGTCTGCGGGCAGGACCCCCGTCTGGTAGATGTCGGCGGCCTGGGCCCGGCTCAGGATGATGTAGGCGGGCTGTTGCGGGCTGGCCCGCTGGACGAACCCCTCCAGGCCGTCCAACGGGTTCTTCACCAGGCGCAGCCGGTCGTCGATGTCCTGCTGGGTGAACTCCACCTGGGGGTTCTCGTCGTAGCGCTGGTAGAGGCCGGGCACGGCCGAGGTGAGGGAGACGACCGTGGACCCGGGGGGAGCGGTGGCCGCGACGAAGCGTGAGGCCGCCACCTCGTCTTTCGTGAAGTAGTTCGCCGATTCCTTGCCGTAGTAGCCGAACAGGAGTCCCCCGAGCAGGGCGAGCAACAGCGGACAGGCGGCCAGCACCTGAAGGCGCGGCCGCTTGCCCCGGTCGAGGAGGAGGACCGCGATCAGCAGCGAGGCCGCGGGCAGCGCGAAGAGATAGGCGCGAAAGATCATCTCTCCGCCGTACGCGTTCGCAGCCAGGACCGGCATCGGAGCAAGGACGAGCAGGGGCAGGCCGGTGCGGCGGACCCAGGGGCGGGCCACGAACGCGATGGCCGCCAGCAGGAAGACCGCGGCGGACAGGCCCCGGTCGACCCAGGCCACCACGACATGGCCCGGAGCCGCGGTGCCGAGGGCGGCCAGCCCGGAGACGACGTTGGTGTCAGGTTTCAGCAGCGAGCCCAGGAAGTCCTGCAGGTTCTCCGAGATGTACGGGCGGGCGACGGTGGCGTACCAGGCCATGTTCAGCAGCACGGCACCGGCCAGGACGGGCAGCACGACACGGCGGTTGCGCCGCGGCAGCGACAGCACTACCAGCGCGCTGATCAGCATGAGCGGTGTCAGCGGGTGCGAGGAGATGATGACGGCCACGAGCACCATGACCAGCACGAACCGGCCGACGGGCCATCGGCCTGCGCGGACACCGCCCGAACCGTACAGCACCGAGGTGGGCAACTGCCCCATGACCAGGGCGATCACCGTCACGAAGAGCAGGAACGCGAAGGCCTGGGGTGCGAAATAGTCCTGACCCACCCAGGAGCACGAGTAGTACACCCACGCCGCTCCCCAGACCAGCCTGCGGTCACGCGTCACCGTCCGGTAGAGCATCAGCAGGGGAGCGAGCAGCACGGCGTTGTAGACGGGCGGTGTCCAGGTCGCGTAGCCGAGCGACGACTCCAGGCCCGTGGCCTGGAGGAAGAACGCGTTGAGGTCGAAGAATCCGGGCCACTGGTTGTAGATAGTGAGCTTGCCCGCGTGGGGCACCTCGCCCTGGTGGCGGATCACGGCGTCGACCACCGCGACGTGTTTCCACGCCCAGCTGTAGCGCAGTGTCGGGTAGAGCAGCGTGGGGGTCGCGTGGACGACCGCGATCAGCCCGAGGACGTAGGCGGCGAACCATCCGCCGGCGGTCCGCCGGTCGGTCAGCGCCAGGCAGAAGCCGAGGGTGAGCAGGCCGAGGGCGACCCAGAACAGCACCGGCAGCACCTGGAGCAGGCCCAGGTCGCGCATCCCGCCCAGGTGCACATGGCGCAGGGACAGCAGCCAAAAGGTGAGGGCGACGGGAAGGACGAAGCGCGCCGTCCACTGGCGTGCCGTGGTCCGGTCGGAGGAACGCCGCTCTCCGGCGGCGGTACCTGGCCGCCGCGCAACAGCGCTGGTGAAGGAGGCCATGCGCCCGCCCGTCAGCGTCTGGAGCTTGCCCATGAAGGGGTCTCCCGGGGAGCCGATGCCTCGACAACGGTCCCCATGGCGCGGGACGCCGGCTCCTCAAGAGGACCCGGCGCTCTCCCGCCGCGGCAGACAGGGACGCTGACTCGACGCATCTGGCACCTTCCGGTCGGGCCTGTCGGTCCCCCGTCCCGGCGAACGGCCATCCGCGACACGGGCTGACGTCACTCCCGCTCGTCGGGACACCTTGGCACGCGATGTCAACCGATAAGAGGTAGTAGTACTGATTGTGACGGTATCTCCGATGGCTGCAAGTGGCAGGCCGTGGCGATCACGTACGACGCGCGGCGAAACGGTGCCCGGAGGGAGAGCGGTGAGGTCACGAGTACGAGGCGCACGGCCGGGGCCGGCAGGTCTCCTGACGAGGGGGCTCCTCGCCTGGGCGACCGTGCTGGTGACGTTCCTGACGACAGCCGGGTGCGACCAGTCGTCGGCCGGGGCCGGGATTCCCCGTCCGGACCATATCGTCGTGGTCATCGAGGAGGACCAGCCGTACGACGCCGTCATCGGAAACCCGGACGCCCCGTACCTCAACCAACTGGCCCGGCGAGGCGCCTCGCTCACCCAGTTCTACGCCCTCACCCACCCGAGCCAGCCCAACTACCTGGCGCTCTTCTCGGGCTCCTTCCTCGGCGTCGACGACGATTCCTGCCCGCACGCACTCACGGCACGGAATCTCGGCTCTCAGCTCCTCCAGGCCGATCTGAGCTTCGTGGGCTACGCGCAGAGCCTGCCCCACGTCGGCTTCACCGGCTGCGCAAGCGGTGCCTATGTGCGCCGGCACAACCCCTGGGTGAACTTCGACAACCTTCCCGCTTCCGCCAACCGCCCGTGGACCGACTTCCCTCGGGACTTCACCGATCTGCCGACGGTCGCGTTCGTCGTCCCGGACCTCGAGCACGACATGCACGACGGCCGTGTGCGACAGGGGGACACCTGGCTGCGGAACAGTCTCGGCGACTACGCCGACTGGGCCATGACCCACAACAGCCTGCTGGTCGTCACCTGGGACGAGGACGATTCACAAGGACCCAACCACGTCCCCACCATCCTCGTGGGCGAGCATGTCGAGCGGGGCGACGACGCCCAGCCGAACAATCAGTTCGGACTGCTGCGCACGCTCCTGGACGCGTACGGCCTCGAGCCGCTCGACCACAGCGCCGACGCGGAACCCGTCGACGTGTGGCGGTGACGGCTGACGTGGGGGTGACGACTGGAACGAGGAACCTCAGGGATCCTGAAAGCGGATCAGGCGTTTGACGGCTGTCCGCAGCCGACGGTCGGCTGCCGAGACGGGAAGTCGTTCCCGGAGGTAGCGCGGGGAGGAGAAGGACTCCGCTCCGAACCCCGCTTTGAATGCGGCGAGGGAGGAGTCCGGGGCGGACTCCCCCATGTCGAACGTCCGGCACGCCGCCGTGCACGCGTCCTCGATCGCCAGCCGGTACAACAGGGGAACGGCGTGGACCGGATGGGCCAGTTCCCGATCCATGGCACTGCGCCACAGCTTGGCGTGAAGACCGTGGCGCAGGACGACACACGCCCCAGCGGGCTCTCCGGCGCGCCAGGCCATCCAGATCGCGCACGCCTCACCGAACCGGGCAGCCACCTCTTCCAGCCGCCGCACGGGGAACTCTCGCGTCCTGCGCCATCGGGCCAGCGCCAACGGCTCATGCTGTTGCTCGGCCCAGCGCACGATCGACTTCTCGTAGAGACTGTAGAAGGCGGGAACGAGGCGTCCGGTACGGTCCACTTCGACGTCGACGTCCGAGCGCTCGGCATGGCGGATCTCTCGTCGCACATGACGTCTGAAGCGGCGCTCCCAGACTGTGCCAAAGCCGCCGTCGAGGTCCACCATCTGTGTCATGTGGGGCTCAAGACGGAAGCCAGGGGCGGCGTTCGCCCATACGGCCTGGTCCGCCGGCCGCAACCGCACACCCACCCGAAGCGCACGCAGTCGCGCGAGATCGGCGAAGACCACGCGTGCCTCCGCCGGACTCACGTCTCCCGGGCACACCGGCCCTCCGATGCCCCAGCCGGCCGGCCAGGACTCCTCCGTGCCCAGGATCGGCGGGCGATGCCTTCTGGCCGCGAGGGGGAGGACGAGTGAGTGGCCTCGCTCGAACACGTAGAGGCGGCTCGCGTCCCGGTACGGCCCTGTGGCACACAGGCAGTCCAGCCAGAGCGGAGTCTGGGTGGGGCTGGTATCCGGGTCCTGGCCCGCCAACTCCCACCAGACGTCACGTGGAGCCGGTGTGGTGATGCGCGCGACACCGGCCGGAGTATTGATCAGGAGCTGAGCAGGTGCGTTCACGGGCCTCTCCTGCCGGGTGTGTATATGGGCCCCCGAGGCTTGGCGTTCGCGGACCGAGAACCTTCTGCCAACGTCCGGTGCTGGACGGGGTGCCCAAGCGAGGCACCTCGGTGGGATCGGGTGTCACTCGTCCTTGAATCCGATGAGACGTTTCGCGGCACTCCGCAAGCGCTGATCGATCGTTGTCAGGGGAAGCACTTCCCTTCGATAGCCGAACGATGTGTAGCCGCGAGCACCGAGCCGCTCCTTGAAAACGCTGACAGAGGAGCCGGGGGCCGAGTCGCCCAGGTGGTAGAAGCGGCAACCGGCCGAACAGGCGTCCTCGATGGCGAGCTTGTGCAGCAATGTGGTGGCACGGCTGGGACCGGCCAGTTCTTTGACCATTCCGCTCCGCCAGTACTTCGCGTGAGGCCCGTGACGGAGCACCATCATGGCCGCCGTGGGCTGACCTTGATATGAGGCCAGCCACACGGCGCAGGACTCGGCGAAAGTCTCGGCGACTATCTGGAACTTGCGCAGCGGGTCGATCCGGTTTCTGCGCCAGCGAGCGAGCGCCAGCGGCTCGTTCTGCTGTTGCGCCCAACGGGCGATCGAGTGCTGGTAGAGCGCGTAGAAGGTCGGCACCAGACGCCCGGTACGGTCGACCTCCACGTCGACACCTGCCTTCTCGCCCTTGCGTACGGCGGTTCTGACCGGCCCTTTGAACTTCCGCGCCCAGACGTCACCGAAGCCGCCGTCGAGGTCCAGGATGTGCGTTGTGTGACGCAAGGTGGCGAAGTCGGACGGCACTGCCGACACCCACGCGGGGTCGACGATCGGCCCGAATCGCACGGACACGCGATTCGCGGGAAGGCGGGCCAGATCCCCGAACACGGCGCGCGCTTGCTTCGGGTCAGGTGTCTCGGCGGCCACAGGAGCTCCGATGCCCCACTCGGAAGGCCAGGCGTCCTGGGCGATCAGGCGGGCGGGCCAACCGCGTCGGCGAGCCAGCGGCACGACGATCCCGCCGGCATGGTCGAATTCGTAAAGGCGGCTGACATCCTCATAGGAATCGGTTGCGCAAATGCAGTCCAGCCAGCCCGGGGTCTGGGTAATCAGCGCCTCGTCGCTGCCGTCGACCAAGCGCTGCCATTTATCCCGGGGTGCCGGACTCGTTATCTCGAGATGGTTCCAGGTCGGCGAGGTTCGCGAGCCCGCAGAACGCATGACGCTACTTCCTTACGCGTCGCAAATGGTAGGAGTGTGGAACCTTCACTCATTTCAAGAGTGCTCCACCAGTCATCGGGCCGCATCTTCGTCACGGTCGCCGACCGTGTGTCACCTGGGGGAGTCGGCAGGGCAGGCGCTCTCTCGAGCCCGCTCGAGAGCCGTCCGTCACGGTCGCGCCGGGGTGAACGGCGAGCCGCGACTTCTCCCCCTCGCCTTCAAATCGCAGAAGGCCAAAGCAAAAGGTATTGTTACTTCTGAATGCCAGCACGAGTGACCTGCACACGCCCAGCCGACGGAGGTGCCTGTGGGTCAATTGGACGGAGCTCAGGCCTCCACGCGCACGGTGCGCCTTCATCAGCGATTCCCTTCATTTCGGCTGATGCACGGCATGCGTCTCAAGGTCGACGACGCGATCGATCTGGTCCGCCTCAAGCTCGACGCGCTGCCCGACGGTGTCTACCAGCCGGTCCCGGGCATACGCGTGCGCAAGGCGAAGCGATCCGTCGGTACCGGGTCGCGATGGGCGGCGATGGAGCCGGTCGTGGAGCGGCTCGGGGTGGAGAGCGCCATGGATGTAGGCGCAAATGTCGGCTACTTCCCGATGAAGCTGGCCCAGCGTGGGATCCCCTCTGTCGCGCTGGAGGCGGATCCCAAATGCGTTCGCACGGCGATGACTGCCGTGCGAAGGAACCAGCTGGACAACGTGGCGGTCATGGCCCTCGAGTTTCGCCCTGACACGCTCGGCCTTCTGCCGACGACCGAATGCACCATCCTGCTGTCCGTCTGGCATCACCTGGTGCGGGAGATGGGCCTTGACACCGCCAGCGACCTGCTGAGAGGGCTCTGGGCCCGGACCGGCAAGGTGATGTTCTTCGACAGCGGCGAGAACGAGATGCCCGAGTCGTTCGGACTGCCGCGCATGCTGCCGACGCCTGACGCCTGGCTCACGGAGTACCTGGAGAAGAACTGCTCCGGTGGACGGGCCGAACACCTCGGCCGGCACCGTGCCTTCGACGCCGACGGTCTCCCGACGGACCGGGCGCTCTTCGCGGTGATCCGGGAAGCGCCGCTCGACGAGTAGGAGGGGCCGGGCCGGGAGCCGGGGGAGGGGGCCGTGTGCCGCCGAGGGCGCTGCGCGCTGGGGAGGGGCCGTGTGTCGCCGAGTGTGCCCGACGGCGTGCCTGACCGGCGTGCCTGACCGGCATCCCGCCGGTCAGGCACCCGTCGTCTATCCCGGGAAGAACCCGAGGGCCTTCGGCGAGTAGCTCACCAGAAGGTTCTTCGTCTGCTGGTAGTGCTCCAGCATCATCTTGTGGTTCTCGCGGCCGATGCCCGACTGCTTGTAGCCGCCGAACGCCGCGTGCGCCGGGTAGGCGTGGTAGCAGTTGGTCCACACCCGCCCCGCCTGGATGGCACGGCCCGCGCGGTACGCCGTGTTCATGTCCCGCGTCCAGACGCCCGCGCCCAGCCCGTACGGCGTGTCGTTGGCGGTCTTGACGGCGTCGTCGAAGTCGTCGAACGAGGTCACCGACACCACCGGCCCGAAGATCTCCTCCTGGAAGATCCGCATCCGGTTGTCGCCCTCGAAGATCGTCGGCTGGACGTAGTAGCCGCCCTTCAGCTCGCCGTCGTGCTCGACGCGTTCACCGCCGGTGAGCACCCGGGCGCCCTCCTTGCGGCCGATGTCCAGGTAGGACACGATCTTCTCCAGCTGCTCGCTGGACGCCTGGGCGCCGATCATCGTGTCGGTGTCCAGCGGATTGCCGGGCCTGATCAGCTCGGTGCGGGCGACCGCCGCCTCCATGAACTCCGCGTAGTTCCCCCGCTGGATCAGCGCCCGCGAGGGACAGGTGCACACCTCGCCCTGGTTCAGGGCGAACATGGTGAAGCCCTCCAGCGCCTTGTCGCGGAAGTCGTCGTCCCGCGCCCAGACGTCGTCGAAGAAGATGTTCGGCGACTTGCCGCCCAGCTCCAGCGTGACCGGCTTGAGGTTCTCCGAGGCGTACTGCATGATCAGCCGCCCGGTCGTGGTCTCCCCGGTGAAGGCCACCTTCGCCACCCGCGGGCTGGACGCCAGCGGCTTCCCGGCCTCCACGCCGAAGCCGTTGACCACGTTGAGCACGCCAGGGGGCAGCAGGTCCGCCACCAGGCTCAGCCAGTAGTGGATCGACACCGGGGTCTGCTCGGCCGGCTTGAGCACGATCGCGTTGCCCGCCGCGAGCGCCGGGGCCACCTTCCAGGCCGCCATCAGCAGCGGGAAGTTCCACGGGATGATCTGCGCGACCACGCCCAGCGGCTCGTGGAAGTGGTACGCCACCGTGTCGTCGTCGACCTCGCTCAGCGAGCCCTCCTGCGCGCGGACCGCGCCCGCGAAGTAGCGGAAGTGGTCGATGGCCAGCGGGATGTCGGCCGCCAGGGTCTCCCGGACCGGCTTGCCGTTCTCCCAGCTCTCCGCCACCGCGAGCGGCTCCAGATACGCCTCCATGCGGTCGGCGATCTTCAGCAGGATGTCGGCGCGTTCGCCCGCCGAGGTGCGTCCCCAGGCCGGGGCCGCCGCGTGCGCCGCGTCCAGCGCCCGCTCCACGTCCTCTGCCGTTCCCCGCGCCACCTCCGCGAACGGCTGTCCGTTCACCGGGCTCGGGTTCTCGAAGTACTGGCCCCGGGCCGGGGGCACGTACTCCCCGCCGATGAAGTGGTCGTACCGCGCCTGGTAGGAGACGATCGCGCCCTCGGTGCCGGGCGCCGCGTAACGGGTCATGCTCTGTGCCTCCCGATGAACCGCCGCCCGCCGTCGGACGGCTTCCCGGGGGACGTTAGGGAGGGCGAGGTTGCGCGGACGTTGCACGGCTGTGGGTGGAGGGGGCGGTTTGCGGTCGTAGGGGCCGGTGGCGCGGCGGGCCGGTCGGCGTCCGGTCTGCCGTCGGGGCGGCCGGCGGTACGGCTACGGCGTCCTGCGGGGTGGCGGCGGGCCGGGGCGGTGCGCGGGGTCTCCCGCCGGGCCCGGTGGCCGCAGACGGGCGCCGTTGTACGGCGGGACGGCCCGGGCCACCGGCCCGCCCGGCCGCGCCCGTGGCTCGGCCCGGGGCGCCAACTCGGCCTCCAGCGCGGCGAGCCGGGCCTGCACCGCGGCCGTCGGGCGGAGCGCGGCGAGGGCCCGCCACACCTCCACGTCGTCCTCGCCCCAGGCCGCGTACGCCCACTCGGCCAGCAGGTCCGGGTCCTCGCGGTCGATCAGCGCGGCGCGCAGCCCGTCCGTGAGCCGGCGCCGCAGCCTGACCACCGCCGGGGCCTGGGAGGCGGGCAGCAGGGGACCGGTGTAGGCGCTCGCGGCCGCGGTGACCGCCCCGGCCGCCAGCCGCCGCTCGACCACGGCGACGTCCGACTCCACCGGCACCGTCAGCCGGTACGGCCGTGAGGCCAGCAGCCCCGGACCCAGCACCCCGCGCAGCCGGGCCAGTTCGGCCCGCAGGGTCACCGGCGTCACCGACTCGTCCTCGTACAGGGCGCACAGCAGTTCGTCGCCGGTCAGGCCCTCGGGATGGCAGGCCAGCAGGACCACGATCTCGCTGTGCCGGCGGCCCAGCCGGACGCCGCGTCCCCCTCCGCGCAGCCGTACCTCGTCCCGGCCGAGCGCGCTCAGTTCCAGTACGTCCGCGTCGGCGGCGGGGGCTTCGGGAGCCAGCAGCGCGAGCTGGGACTCGGCGGCCCGCGCGACCGCCTGCACGAACGCCAGGCTGTGCGGGTGCGCGAGGTCGTCCCCGCCGGTGATGTCCACCGCGCCGATCACCCGCCCGGTGCGCGGATCGTGCACGGGGGCCGCCGCGCAGGTCCACGGCTGCACCTGCCGGGTGAAGTGCTCCGCCGCGAAGACCTGCACCGGCCGGTCCACGGCCACCGCCGTGCCCGGCGCGTTCGTGCCCATCGCGCTCTCCGCCCAGCGGGCGCCCGGCACGAAGTTCATCCGGCCCGCCTCGCGCCGGGTCCTCGGATGTCCCTCCACCCACAGCAGCCGCCCGTGCGCGTCGCAGACCGCGACCAGATGCCCGCCGTCCAGCGCGAAGGGGCCCATCAGCTCCCGGAACAGCGGCATCACCCGCGCCAGCGGATGCGCCGCCCGGCAGGCGCCGAGCTCACCGTCCGTCAGCTCCACGTCCGCGGTGCCGTCCGGCCCGACCCCGGCCCGCGCCGAACGCCGCCAGGAGTCCGCCACCACGGACCGCACGGGGCGGGTCACCCGGCCCGCGTCGGTGAACGTCTCGTGCGCGCGACGCAGCCGCCGCGCGTGCTCGACGGGGTCGGCCCCCGGCTCCAGGGCAACCCAGGGTTCGGTCAACTCGGCCTCCCGGACGGCGGTGCGATGCGGACATCGTCACTCCGGGTGTCCGTGCCGACAACCGTTTCGACACGGGTCGCTCGGTCGACCGTCCGGGAACCGGCCACTGGAGGGTTCCCCGCTCACCGGCCCCTGGCCGCCCCCGCCGGATCGTCCAGCACGCCGCGCACCACCCAGTGCGCGGCGCCCAGCAGCGGTCCCTCGGGACCCAGCCCCGAGACGGACACCGGGCAGGCCGGTCCCGTGGTGCGCCGGGCCAGCTCGGCCTCCAGGGAGGGCAGCAGCCAGGGCGCGAGCCCGGCCAGGGCGCCGCCGAGCACCACGCCGCGCGGGTCCAGCAGATTGACGGCGCCGGTCAGGGCGATGCCCAGCGCCTCGCCCGCCTCGCGCAGCGCGTGGCGTACGGCCTCCTCCCCTGCGGCGGCCCGCCCGGCCAGCAGGCCGACCCGGTCCTCGCCCGGTTCGAGGCCGGCGGCGCGCAGCACCGCCTCCTCGCCCGCGTACTGCTCCAGACAACCGCGGCCCCCGCAGGGGCACTCCGGGCCGTCGGGCCGGACCGGCACATGCCCGAGCTCGCCGGCGAAGCCGCGGGTCCCGCGCAGCAGCCGGCCGTCGACGACCACCGCCGCGCCGATGCCGATCTCGGCCGAGACGTGCAGGAAGTCGCGGGGGGTGTCCGCGCCGAGCCAGAGCTCGGCGAGGCCGCCGAAGTTCGCCTCGTTGTCCACGGTCAGCGGGTGCTCCGCGGGCAGCAGCGCGCCGAGGTCCACGTCGTGCCAGCCGAGGTTCGGCGCCCGTACGACCGTCCTGGCGTCCCGCGACACCAGACCGGGGACGGCCACGGCGAGGCCCGTCGGCCACAGGCCCGCGTGGTCGGCCTCGGCCACCACCTGGCGCAGCAGCGCGGTGAGTTCGGCGACGACCGGCCCGGGGGAGCGGCCGCGGTTGGTGCCGTGGCGCACCGCCCGTGCCCGCACCCGTCCGCGCAGGTCGACCGCGCACACCGCGAGGTGGTCCACGCCGATCTCCGCGCCGATGCCGGCCGGACCGTGGCCGCTGACGGCGAGCGCGGACCCGGGCCGTCCCACCCGGCCGGGCCGCTCCGGGCCCAGCTCCTCCAGCAGACCGGTCCGGATCAGCTCGTCGACCAGGGTCGACACGGCCGCCCGGGTCAGCCCGATGCGGGAGGCGACCGCGGCCCGGGACAGCGACGCCTCCGCGCTCACGGCGTGCATCACCCGCGCGAGATTGCGGCGGCGCATACCCGCCTGGGTGTCCGGCAGGGCACGCCCGGGACCGTCGGGGCGCGCTTCGTGCGGTGGTGCGGCCATGCCTCCGTCAGTCCTCGGTCGTGCCAGTGCCGTGCCGCGGGGCGTGGGGCCCGCTGGGGCCCTTCTGATGGATCTCCGCGTGACGCCGCGGAGATCCATCAGAAGGGCCCCAGGTCCCGGGTCCGTGCCCCGGGGCCTCAGCCTCGGGTCGCACCCCGCCTGAGCAGCGGGGCCGCGTCGGAGAGTACCCCGGAGATCCGGGCCAGCGTCTCCCCGTCTCGCTCCACGGCGTCGAGCACGGGTCCGCGCGCGGTGTCCCAGCGGCGCGCCACGGCGGCCGGGTCCTCGCCGGTGAGCACCCCGGCGGCCTGGGCGGCGGCGCCCAGCGCGACCAGCTCGCGGGCCTCGGGCACCAGGACGGGACGTCCCGACAGCCGCCGTACGGTCTCCTGCCAGGCCCTGCCCCGGGCTCCGCCGCCGATCAGCAGCAGGGGCGTGGAGCGGTCCGCGTCCTGGTCGAGGACCAGGTCGAGCGCGCCGAGCAGGGAGTGCACGGCACCGTCGTAGGCCGCCTGGAGCAACTGGCCCGCCGTGGTGTCGTGGCGCAGGCCGTGCAGCAGCCCGGTGGCGTCGGGCAGGTCCGGGGTGCGCTCGCCGTCCAGGTACGGCAGGAGGGTCACGCCCGTGCCGGGCTCCACCGCCTCGCGGTCCAGGCCGAGCAGGGCGGCGACGCGGTCGACGGCCACGGTGCAGTTCAGGGTGCAGGCCAGCGGCAGCCAGTCGCCGCGGGCGTCGGCGAAGCCCGCCACCGTCCCGCTGGGGTCGGCCGGGCGGTGCGTCGAGACCGCGTACACCGTGCCGGACGTGCCGAGGCTGAGGACCGGCGTTCCCGGGAGCAGTCCGAGGCCGAGGGCCGCGGCGGCGTTGTCACCGGTGCCCGGCGCGACCAGGGTGCCCTTGGAGAACGGCAGGTCGTGGCTGTCGCGTACGGTGCCGACGACCTCGCCGGGCCGGGCCACGCGCGGCAGCAGCGCGGGGTCCAGCCCCACGTGCCCGAGGATCCCGGCGTCGTACGCCTCCTGTCCCGAGGTCCACCAGCCCGTGCCGGAGGCGTCGCCCCGGTCGGTGGTGGCCAGGCCCGTGAGGCGTTCGGTGAGGTAGTCGTGGGGGAGGCGCACGGCCCTGGTGGCGCGGACCGCGTCCGGCTCGTGCTCGGCGAGCCACGCCCACTTCGTGACCGTGAACGAGGCGCCGGGCACACTGCCCGTGCGCTCGGCCCAGGCCTTCGGACCGCCCAGCTCCTCGACCAGCCGGCGGGCCTGGGGCGCGGAGCGCACGTCGTTCCAGAGCAGGGCCGGGCGGACGGGTTCGCCGTGCTCGTCCAGCGTCACCAGGCCGTGCTGCTGGCCGCCCACCGAGACGGCGGCCGCCTCGTACGCGGCCTCACCGCACTGGCGCAACGCCTCGCGCAGCGCGTCCCACCACCGGCGGGGGTCGCTCTCCCGGCCCACACCGGCGGACACGGTGTGCGGAGCCTGTCCGCTCGCCACCACCTCACCGGTCGCCGCGTCGACGACCAGCGCCTTCGTGGACTGCGTGGACGTGTCCACGCCGACTACGAGCGGACCCTCGGCTGCTGACATCGGACTCTCCCTCTCGATGTGGCTCTGCGGGATCTGACCTGCTGTTTTTCCATTGTCACCAGGACACCGTGCCCCGACCCCGACCGCTGTCCCCCGGGGTACGGCGGCCCGGGCGCACATCTCGGGGACTCCATGTCCCTTCCCTGAGACGCGTCGGCATACTAATTTGTAAAGTGCGATGACGAAATAGCGTCCTCGCGAAACGGTCGAAGCAAGCAAGGAGCCGTGGCATGAGCTACCAGCCCACCCCCGAGGACAGGTTCACCTTCGGCCTGTGGACCGTCGGCTGGCAGGGACGGGACCCCTTCGGCGACGCCACCCGGCGCGCCCTCGACCCTGTCGAGACGGTGCAGCGCCTGGCCGAGCTGGGCGCGTACGGCGTGACCTTCCACGACGACGACCTGATCCCCTTCGGGTCCTCCGGCACCGAGCGCGAGTCGCACGTCAAGCGCTTCCGCCAGGCCCTCGACACGACCGGCCTGACCGTGCCGATGGCCACCACCAACCTCTTCACCCACCCCGTCTTCAAGGACGGCGCCTTCACCGCGAACGACCGCGACGTGCGCCGCTACGCCCTGCGCAAGACCGTCCGCAACATCGACCTGGCCGCCGAACTCGGCGCCGGGGTCTATGTCGCCTGGGGCGGCCGCGAGGGCGCCGAGTCGGGCGCCGCCAAGGACGTGCGCGTGGCCCTGGACCGCATGAAGGAGGCCTTCGACCTGCTCGGCGAGTACGTCACCTCCCAGGGCTACGACCTGCGCTTCGCCATCGAGCCCAAGCCGAACGAGCCGCGCGGCGACATCCTGCTGCCGACCGTCGGCCACGCCCTCGCCTTCATCGAACGCCTGGAACGCCCGGAGCTGTACGGCGTCAACCCCGAGGTCGGCCACGAGCAGATGGCCGGGCTGAACTTCCCGCACGGCATCGCCCAGGCCCTGTGGGCGGGCAAGCTGTTCCACATCGACCTCAACGGCCAGTCCGGCATCAAGTACGACCAGGACCTGCGCTTCGGCGCGGGCGATCTGCGCGCCGCCTTCTGGCTGGTCGACCTGCTGGAAAGCGCCGGTTACACCGGGCCCCGCCACTTCGACTTCAAGCCGCCGCGCACCGAGGACCTCGACGGGGTGTGGGCCTCCGCCGCGGGCTGCATGCGCAACTACCTCGTCCTCAGGGAGCGTGCCGCCGCCTTCCGCGCGGACCCGGAGGTCCGTGAGGCCCTGCACGCCTCCCGTCTGCACGAACTGGCCCAGCCCACCGCCGGGGACGGCCTCCGGGCCCTCCTCGCCGACCGCACGGCCTTCGAGGAGTTCGACGTGGAGGCGGCCGCCGCGCGCGGGATGGCCTTCGAGCGGCTCGACCAGCTGGCCATGGATCATCTGCTGGGGGCGCGGGGCTGATCCCGGATCCCGCCCCGCGTTCGTGCCCGGGCCGTACGGCGGCTCGGTGCGGGCGGCTCGGGGTGCGGGGCCGCCGGGGCGCCTCTCCGGGGGCGGGAGCGGGTCAGCCCGGCGGTCGGAGCCGGTCGGTCCGTCGGCGGGTGCGGCGGCCGGGGCCGTCGGGGCGGTCGCCGCGCGTGAGGGTGTCGTTCAGCGCGTCGCGCAGACGTGTCAGCCAGTCCGCCGCCGTGCCGGGTATCCAGGGACGCTCGGCACGGAACGCCGTCCGGTCCACCCGCCAGCCGGTCACCCGCTCCCGGCCGAAGGCAGCGGCCGCGGCCGCGGCGGCTACCGCGCTCGCCTGTCCGCGCCGCAGGACCTTGCGCAACAAGCGGGGCGGCAGCCGGGTGCCCGCCGCCTCGGCTCGTACTCCCCGGCGCCGTCCGCGGCCTCCGCCCACCGCTGGAACCGGCCGGCCACGACCCGCACCTGAGGCGGCCGGGACTCGACGGTCCCGATGCCGTCGACGTACGGATACGGATCGAGCGGATCGACCCGGAACACGTCCTCCAGCACCACCCAGTCGAGGTCGGCCGGCTCCCGGGCGGCGGCTCCCACCCAGGCCGGGAGCGTCATGCTGCCGCGCAGCACGAGGGAATCGCTCCAGGGCGCGGACGCGCCCTGGAGCGAGCACATGGCCGGGCGCCGCGCGGCGCCCGGCACTCCTCCCCCCGAGTCCTGTCACACCGACGACGCTACCAACGGGCACTGACAACGCCCGTTACCGAGAGCGAGGGCGACGGACCCGGCGGGGCGGGTGTCACGGTGGCTCAGAAGCCGTTCGGCAGACGGACGTAGACGACCCTGGTCTCGACACCGCTGTCCACCAGGCGGCCCTGGGCGTCGAAGGCACCGGTGCCGTCCGTCATCCCGAAGTCGTTGTCGTTGATGACGGCGAGCGTGTCGCGGTCGACCCGGGCGACACCCTCGATCTTGCCCGGGACGCCGGCGACCGTGCCCAGGTCGACCAGGAGGCGCTTGGACAGCACGGGCACGCCCGCCGCCGCCGGGTCCGCCAGCTGCTCAAGCGCCGGGGACGTCGTCGCGTCGTCCCAGGGCCCGCCCAGGATGTCCGCGCGGCGGTCCAGGCGTACGACGTGCAGCCGGGCGGTCCTGTCCGTGCGCTCCTGCACCAGCAGACGCTCCCGGCCCACCGCGACCACCGAGGAGATCTTGAGCTCGGAGGTGTCGTCCTCGCCCGGGTCCACGACCTCGACCGGGTCGAAGCGGTACGCGTACTCGGCGGTGACCGCCTTCCTCTCCGGCGAGAAGCGGAACAGCCGGGTGGTGCGCGAGGAGTTCCCGGAGGCGGTGTCCGGCAGCGAGAGCGGGCTCTGCACGGCGATCACCAGGTCGCCGCAGGGCAGCAGGGCGAGACCCTCGAAACCGCGGTTGACCTTCCGGTTCAGCAGGATGGACGGCAGCGTCTCGACCACGGGGTAGTCGGCGCCGGCGAGGTTCAGCCCCTGGGGCACGTACCGCTCGAGCACCTTGCCGCGCGCGGAGACGTGCACCAGCGAGGGGCCGTACTCGTCCACCAGCCAGAACGTCCCGTCCCCGGCGCGGACGATGCCCTCGGTGTCCAGGCCGTTCGGGTCGAACGGCAGCGGGGTGGAGGCGTCGTAGGAGTACGGGGCCTCGTCCCGGGAGGCCTGGTTGGACAGGCCGGTGACGGGCTTGCCCGAAGAGGTGGTGATCGGTATCGCCGACACGACCTTCACGGCGTCGCCGTCCACCCGGATCCGCACGATCGCGGGGTCGAAGCCCGGCACGGGGAAGGTGCGGCGCTTGGTGCCGTCCACCTTGATCTGGCCGTTGGGCCCGCGGTCGGTGACCGTCCAGAACTCGCCCTTGCGGCCCGTCGGGTAGAGGTCGCTGCCGATGCCGCCGAGGTCCACGCCCCGGTCGTCCGCCACCGTGCCCGGCAGCAGCGCGTTGCTGAAGGCCCCGAGCGGGATGTCCCCGAGCGTGGCCGTGCGGACGACACGGGGCTGGTCGCCGGAGTCCGCCGACGCGGGAACCGCGGCCGTGAGAGCGGCCAGAACGGCGAGGGGCAGCCCCGCCGCGACGGAACGGGAGACGGGGCGCCGGCCTGCGGCGTTCGGGGACATCGAGCCTCCAGTGGGCGAGTTCGCTGACAGCGGCCAGATTCGATCCCTCCGGGGAGAAGCGGGCGCCACGCACGCGTGAACGCCCGGTGTCGACCCGTGGTCGGGTCGGCATCGGGCGTCCTCGGCAGCGTCCCGGCCGGGCCCGGAGAAGGGGACCGGCATCGATGGGGGCCGTCCGGTGCCCTGCCCGGAACCGCATTTGACGGCGTGTCATCCGACGGTCTCCCGCCTGCCCCATGGGGGGCGGAGCGGCTGTTCCGGCCGGGCGACGGCGCGTCTTCCGGCACCCGCCCAGTCGGTTGCGGCGGAGCGGCTCTTCCAGCCTCGCGTCAGACCTCGTCCGCCCCGCTGTCCATCGACGCCAGGGCCGTCGCCGGATCGCGGGACACCGGGCCGCCCGGTACCCAGCGACCCCGCTCCTTGCGGTACGGCCACCAGCCGCCCTCCCGCCCCAGACGCAGCTGGAAGGGCGCGTCGGCGACGGTCCAGCGGTTGCCCCGGGCCCGTAGCACGGGTCGTTCGTCCTGGTCCCACGCCGAGTCCAGGGCGGCACGCGCGCGTGCGAGAGGCTCGCCCCCCACGGACCACTCCTCCTCGCACACGGCGAGCGCCGGGGCGCCGCCCAGCCTCCAGGCCCGCACCGCTACGGCCAGCGTCTCGGGCGTACGGCCCGACTCCTCGGCCAGGCGGCGCGTGACGGCCCGCCCGGGGTCCGCCGCGGCGAGCCGGACGGCGTCCAGGGCGAGCGTGGGCGCCTGGAGCTGCCCGGCCTCGGCCCGGTGCTGCTCCGGTTCGGCCGTCAGAGCCGCCGCGAGCAGCCGGTGGGCCTCCGTCGCGGCGCACTGCGCGAGGAACTCCAGGGCGTCCGGATCGACTTCGGCCGGGGCGGGCACGTCCGTGTCCAGCGTCGGGGGAGTGCCCGGTGCGTCGGGCAGCTCCGGGAGGGCGGGCAGGGCCGGCAGGATGTCACCGACGGCGAAGGCCTCGGCCGCGTCCACCCCGTCCGGCTCGGGGGCTGCCTCGGTCCGCGCGGTGCCCCGGTGCTGCAGGTCCTCCACCAGGGCCGACTCGCCCCGCCCGCGCAACAGCAGCAGCACCAGCGGGTCCTGGTCGAGCAGCAGCGCCACCTGGTAGCACAGCGCCGCCGTGTGACGGCAGTGGTCCCAGGCCCCGCAGTCGCACTCCGGTTCGAGATCGCCGAGCCCCGGCAGCAGGTCGACTCCCGCCGCGGCCGCGTCCTCGACCAGATGGGTCGGCATCTCGCCGTCGAGGAGCGCCGCCACATGCCCGGCCCGCTCGACGGCCATGTCCAGGAAGCGGTCCCACCCGGCCGCGGGCAGTTCCGTCAGCAGGACGTCGGCCCGGTGTGCCGTGCGGTCGCGGTCCTGGACGACGGCGGTGATCCGGCCCGGCCGCACCGACACCGCGCCCACCCCGCCCGCGCGCGCGAGCCGCCGCCCCGCCCTGAGCTGCTCGCCGTCCAGCGCCCCGTCCTCCAGTGCCTGGAGCCAGGCCCGCCCCCACCAGGTACGGGCGAAGCCGCGCCCGTGGGAGGGCGGCAGCGCGGCGAAGGTGCGTTCCGTGTCGTCCCCGCTCCGCGTCATCGCGCACCCCCGCGCAGCTCGACCAGTTCGGACAGTTCGGCGTCGGTCAGCTCCGTCAGCGCGGCCTCGCCGGCGCCGAGAACGGACTCCGCCAGCGCGCTCTTACGGCTCAGCATGTCCGCGATGCGGTCCTCGATCGTGCCCTCCGCGATCAGCCGGTGCACCTGCACCGGGCGGGTCTGTCCGATGCGGTACGCGCGGTCGGTGGCCTGCGCCTCCACGGCGGGGTTCCACCAGCGGTCGTAGTGCACGACGTGCTCCGCGCGCGTGAGGTTCAGCCCGGTGCCCGCCGCCTTCAGCGACAGCAGGAACACCGGCACCTCGCCGTCCTGGAAGCGCCTCACCAGCCGTTCGCGCTCGGCGACCGGCGTCCCGCCGTGCAGGAACTGCGTCGGCACGCCCCGTCCCGCCAGATGGCGCTCCACGAGGCGGCCCATCGCCACGTACTGCGTGAAGACCAGGACGCTCTGGTCCTCGGCCAGGATGGTGTCCAGCAGCTCGTCCAGGAGCTCCAGCTTCCCGGACCGGCCCCCGATCCGCGGCCGGTCCTCCTTGAGGAACTGCGCCGGGTGGTTGCAGATCTGCTTCAGCCCGGTCAGCAGCTTCACGATCAGGCCGCGCCGGGCCATGCTGTCCGCGCCCGCGATCTCCGCCAGCGTCTCGCGCACCACCGCCTCGTACAGCCCGGCCTGTTCGCGCGTCAGCGACACCGGCCGGTCGGTCTCCGTCTTCGGCGGCAGCTCGGGCGCGATCCCGGGGTCGGACTTGCGGCGGCGCAGCAGGAAGGGGCTCACCAGCCGGGCGAGCCGTTCGGCCGCGGCGGGGTCGTGACCGCCCTCCACGGCTCGCGCGTACCGGGTGCGGAAGGTGCCGAGGCGGCCCAGCAGCCCCGGCGTCGTCCAGTCGAGGATCGCCCACAGCTCGGACAGGTTGTTCTCCACCGGGGTGCCGGTGAGCGCGACACGCGCGCGTGCCCCGATGGACCGCAGCTCCCGCGCGGTCGACGCGTACGGGTTCTTGACGTGCTGCGCCTCGTCGGCGACGACCAGACCCCAGGCCGTCCCGGCGAGGCGGCCGGCGTCCCGGCGCATCGTGCCGTACGTGGTCAGCACGAACCCCCCGTCGGCGAGGCCGTCGAGTTCGCGCCGGGGGCCGTGGAACCGGTGGACCGCCGTGCCCGGCGCGAACTTCTCGATCTCCCGCTGCCAGTTGCCCATCAGGGAGGTGGGACAGACGACGAGGGTCGGACCGGCCGTCGCGGTGTCGGTCTGCCGGTGCAGATGCAGGGCGATCAGCGTGATCGTCTTGCCCAGGCCCATGTCGTCGGCCAGACAGGCGCCCAGCCCGAGGGACGTCGTCCGCGCCAGCCAGTCCAGTCCGCGGCGCTGGTAGTCGCGCAGGGTGGCCGCCAGCGCCTCGGGCTGGGCGACCGGCTCGTGCGATTCCGGGGCCGTCAGCCGCTCCCGCAGGGCCGCCAGCCATCCCGTGGGCTCCACCTCGACCCGGCGGCCGTCGACCTCCACCGAGCCCGCCAGAGCCGCGCTCAGCGCGTCGACGGGAGTGATCGCGCGGGCCTGCCGGGCGCGGACTCCGCGCAGCTCCTGAGGGTCGATCAGCACCCACTGGTCCCGCAGCCGTACGACCGGGCGGCTGGCCTCCGCCAGCAGGTCGAGCTCCTCGCGGGTGAGCCTCTCGTCGCCCACGGCGTAGCGCCAGTCGAAGGAGAGCACCGCGTCCGGGGACAGGAACGAGGGCAGCCCGGTGGCGCGCTCGCCCGGCTCCTGGCCGGCGTCGGGGGGACCCACGACCGCCCGGACGGTCAGCTCGCGGGTCAGGCCCTTGGGCCAGTGCACGTCAACACCGGCGCCGCTCAGTGCCCGCGCGCCCTCACCCACCAGGTCGGTGACCTCCTCGTCGGCGAGGTCCAGGGCCGTGGGCACCGCGGCCGACAGCAGAGGTGCCAGGGGCGGCCAGGCCCGTGCCGCCCGGCGCAGGGCGAGCAGGGCGTCCACGCGCGCGCGTGGGCCGAGGGCGGCGCCGGTGGCGTCACCTGCCGTCCACACCTCGGCGGCGTCGGCGACCAGGGCCGGATCGCTCACGCTGTGCACCTGCGGCACGATCCGGAAGCTCGGGAAGGTCTCGTCCGGGTCCGCGCCGTCTTCACCGAGACCCGGCACCTCCACCCGCAGGGAGACCCGGACGCCCGCGTCGTGGCCCGCGGCGACGTCGGCGGCCCAGGCCCGCAACTCCGGCAGCAGTCGCGGCTCTCGTCCCGCGAAGGCCGGGCCTCCCGTCACGAGCGGGGCCGCGGGCGACCGGGGGAGCGTGTCGGCGACGGCGTCCATGAAGGCGCGCAGGAGCCGCTCGGGTTCGGGCAGCCGGGGGGCGCCGGTGGCGTCGACGGGGACGGCGTGCGCCTCGGGAGGCATGGAGGCGGCCAGGCGGCGCAGGGCGGCCGTGTCCTCGGGGTCCAGCGGGCCCGCGCGCCAGGCGTCGTGGCCGTCCGGGGACAGTCCGGGCAGCAGCAGGCCGCGGGCCGTCAGGCGCAGCGCGAGAACGGCCGCGGTGCCCCAGAACGCCGCCGCCCGGTGTGCGCCGGGGGCGACACGCGCGCGTGTGAGCACCGGCAGCGCCGCGTCGACGGGCAGCAGCAGGGCGGGCACCTCGTCCGGCTCCACGCCGTGCTCGGTGGGCACGATCACGCGCAGGTCGGCGACCGACCCGGGCTCCGGGGCGGCCGGAGCCGGACCCTCCGGCGTCCAGAAGGCCATCGTGCCGGTGCGGGCGGGGTCACCGGGCAGGAAGACGACATGGCAGTGGGTGAGTTCGGAGATCTCGGAGGCGGGTGCGACGGAAGTACTCTTCAGAGCTATGACGCATTCCTCAAATTTGACTACCGGGTTCAGAGTGGTCGAGGGTACAGGAGGCGGACCCCTGATCGAAGATGATTTGCCGTGTCGTGGATCACATTCCCGCCCGACGCTGCTTGCCGGGACCGGGACTCTCTCCCAGGGTGGAGTAACGGGACTCTCTCTCGGGGTGGAGTAAGGGGCGGACTCAGGGACGTCTCAGGGTCGCGGTCCGGAACCGCGGCGGGTGCCGACCCCGTTCTCAGTACAAGAGGGCGGGGGCCGACCCGGCTCTCGGGAAAGAGGGCGGACCCGTTCTCGCAACGGTGGACGGCTGTGGCCGCAAAGGAGGCGACAACATGTCGAGGAACGCGAAGATCGCCGCAGGAGGCGTGGCGGTCGGGCTCATCCTGCTCATCTGGCTGCCCTGGTGGGCCGCGCTGCTGATCGTGCTGGGCGTCCCGGCCGCGGCCTACCTCACACTGGACCCGTCACAGCGGCGCCGACTGCGCCGCGTCTCCCGCAAGGAGCTCGGCCGCTGAGGCGGTGACCCGGGTGCGCGGCGCCGGCGCGCACCCGGAAGAGGCTCCGTCAGCTGGGGCGTACGGCCATCTTGTCGAGCGCCTCGAGCAGACCGGGCAGCTCAGGTCCCCGCCCCACGGGAACGACCTCGCCCGGCATCTCGTCGAGCAGCACGAACGCGATGTCGTCGGTCCTGGCCACCAGCGACCAGCCCGGACCGTCGGCCCGCAGCGTCCGCGCGTCGCCCGGGGCGAAGGAGGAGCGCACCCGGCCCAGTGGCGGAGGCGTGTCCACGTACGCCCGCGCCTCGGCCAGCACCCGTCGCACGCCTTCGCTGCGCACGCCGCCGGACTCCTGACCGGCGCCGGCGTCCTGCGCGGCGTCCGAGCCCGAGCCTTTCTCCGAGCCCGAGCCCGAGCCCGAGTCCTGCTCCGTGCCCGAGCCCGAGTCCTGCTCCGTGCCCGCTTCCGCCGTCGTGTCCCCCTCGGCGGAGGTTCCGTCCGTCGCGGCGAACGCGGAGTCGTCGATCTGCTCGCGCCACAGCGCCCACTGCAACGCGATCTCGTCCGCTCCCATGCGACGCTGGGCCGGACCCCAGCCGGAGGTGTCCGGCGGGGCCAGCGGAGCCCGCTCCGCGAGCTCGGCCTCGGGGTCGTGCGGCGCCGGGACACCCGGGGCCGCCACGGCGAGCGCCAGCGGCCAGCCGGGCAGCGCCGCCACCACCGTGTGCTCCGCCGGCGACAGGTCGTACTCCATGCCGCAGTCCCAGGAGGCGATGGCCACGGCGACCAGCGAGACATCGTCGGTCGCGATGGTCCACCGGGCGCCCTCGCCGTCCTGGCCCAGCACCAGGCCGTACCCCTCCGCGAGGGGCGCGAGACCGAGCGCCGCACAGGCTTCCGGATAGTCGTCGCCCAGCACGCTCGGGAACTGCGCCGGCGTCAGCAGCACCGCCGTGAGCACATAGAGCGCGTCCTCCGCCGCCGTGACGGCGTCCTCGTCCGTCCCGGACATGCCAGCCTCCCAATGATTCATCCCGATCGCGCGCACCCTAATGCGCGCCGGACGCCCTTGTCACGACCGCCTGGCGCACCCGGAGCTGCGGTTTTCCGACGTGGTGGGACGAATCGACCGCCCCGGCCCGTCCGTCCCGGGCCTCTGGCAACCGGCCGGGGCCGCACGCCGTCCGGCCCCGGCCCGCTGCCGCCTGCCGTCCGTCCCCGGGCCCCTGTCATCCGCATGGGGCCGCCTTGTCGTCCCGCTCGGGCCCCTGCCGTCCGGCCCGGGCCACCTGAGCCTGTCCTGGCCCCCTGCGTCTGTCCCGGGCCGTCGGCAGCCTCCGCCTCAGGCGGCCGGCAGCCCGAGGAGCGAGCGGGCCACGGTCGCGGGAGACTCGTCGCGCTCACGCGCGAGCGCGATCAGCGCCCGGCACGCCAATTCGTTCACCCCGAACGACAGCGCCTCCGGCGAGACCCATCCCGCGGCCTCGTCGATCCGGTCCTGGTCGTCCTCCGCGCAGGCCGACACATACACCGCGGCGGCCTCGAAGAGGTTGTGCGAGCGCCGGTCGCGGCCGGTCTCCCGCTCCGTGCGCTGTGCGGTGACAATCCCGCGCCATGCCTTGCGGACCTTCTCGAACATCCTGACCGCCTTCCCCGTGCGTCAGTCGCCTCGTTGCCGTGCAGCGGTACCGCTGATCCTTTCATCTGCTCCGACCCAACGTAGAGTTGGAGTTCCGGCGGCAGAAGGGGGACGGCGCGGTGAAGCGCTACGACAGGCTCGAGCGGATCCGGCGGATGGACCCCTACAAGGAGGCCACCGAGATCTACCGGCTCAGCTCCGCCTACGAGTTCCCCTGGGACTACAGCCGGGCCCTGGAGACCATCCCCTCGGGTGCCGTCGGAACTCGTACGAGCAGCCTGGGATCGATCCTGCCCTCCACCACCAGTGGAGGCAGCGGGTACACGCTCGGAAGAGGCAGGCTCGCGCAGTCCTCCAGCAGACCCATCGCCTGTTCGAAGAGGCCGGAGGTCACCCAGCGCTGATAGCGCGTCGTGAGCCCTGTCGTCTTGCCGTACTCCTCGGGCAGCTCCTTCCAGGTACAGCCCGAGCGCGCCTTCAGGAGCACCGCTTCGAGCACCTGACGGTGCGGCAGGCGGTCCTTGCGCTGGCGCTTCTCGGAGCCCTCGAAGAGGGCCTGGACGCGGCTCCAGGCCGCATCGTCCAGGACCGGCACGCCGCGGTCCCGCTCGCGGAACCAGGCGGTGAGCGTGTCGTCCGCCCGGACCTTCTTGGGGACCGGGCCGGCCAGTGTGACCTTGAGGTCCAGCAGGTCGCAGACCTCCGCCTTCTCCTCGGGCGTCATGTCCCGCATGCGAGTGCGGGCCACCTCTGCGAGCGCCTGGAGGTCGTGCGCCCGCTGCTGGGCGAGATCGCTTTCCTCCTGCCAGGCGATGGCCTCGCCGCGCAGCTTGACCAGCTCCGCCCGCTCGTCCTCCAGGGCCTTCGTCGCCTGGGCGACAGCTGCGGGGGAGGTGCTCTTTGCCGCCAGGATCATCATGTTGGCGATGGCCGTGTCCTGCGCCGCGATCTTCTTGTCCAGATCGGCCACGCGTTCAGCGTGGTTGGCCCGTTGGCCTGTGGCCATGTCCAGCCAGTCCGATGCCATCTTCGCGAGCCGCCCGGGGTCCTGGAGCAGGTCGCAGACCTCGCCCCACACGCGCACCTCCAGGGCGTCGGCGTCCACCTGTGAACAGGTGCAGACCGTAGCGCCGGGGAAGGTTTCGATCTTCCCCGTGCAGCGGTACATGCGTCCGGGGCGGTCGCCGCGGTCAAGGCCCGTGTAGTGCTTCCCGCATGAGCCGTACACCCGCTTGCTCAGCGGGTGAGTGCTGCCCGACTCCTTGCGGGCTCTGGCGTTGCGGGCCAGGGCCCGGTTCAGCCGCTCCACATCCGCCTCCGGAAAGAGGCGGGGCAGCTCGATGACCACGGTCTGGCCGTTGGCCGGCCGACCGTCCACGCCGAGCTTCGTGCCTCCCTTCCAGCCCGCGGTCTGCGGGTTGCGGTAGATCATCTGGCCCTTCTGGAGGGCCGTGCCCTGGAGGCGGCTGCGCAGATTGCCCGCGGTCCAGGGCCTCCCGGAGCGAGCCCGGTAGCCCTCGGCGTTCATCGCCATGGCCGCCTGGCGGCAGTTCTTGGCCTCCACGACGATCAGGTGCCACGCCCTCTTCAGAGCGTCCGTTTCGTGAACTGCCGTGCAGTGCTCGTCTGCGGGGCAGACGTCCAGCGTCAGCGTGGACTCCCCACGCCTCCCCTGGTCTTCGATGCGCCACCCGTACGGCGCCGAGCCGCCGGGATGCCCGCCCTCTTCGGCCTTCTCCTGAATACCGCTCTGCGTGCGGACCCTGATGCGCGTGTACTCCTTGAAGGCATAGTTCGCCTCCTCGCGCATCTGGGCTTCGCCCTCTTCAGTGGTGTTGTCGATGCTCTTGTCGACGATGGCCACGAAGATGCCGAGGTCCTGCAACTCCCAGACCCAGCGGTAGAAGACGCGGTCCGTGCGCCCGATGGCGCGGGTTTCGTTGACCACGACCACGTCGAAGGGGCGGGGCTCCTGCCGGGCGAGCTTCATCAGGCGGGGCAGGTCGTCCCGCTCCTGCCAGGACAGGGAACCGGAAACGCCCTCGTCCTTGAAAGTATCCACATGCGCCCAGCCTTTGGCGGCGATGTGCTTCGCCGTCTTCTTGGCGCTGTAACTGATGCCGTAGCCCTGCTTCTGCTGCTCCGTCGACACCCGCAGGTAGTCGACGGCCCGGAGCGTGGCTGTGAGAGTCTGGGTCACGTCAGTCCCTTCGCGACTGGCAAGGCCCCGGTTCGCGCCTCGCACGCGCGGCCGGGGTCGTCTCGTACGGCGCGAGCCTATGCCGTACCGCTGTCAGCGCGGGGGCTGAACAGGAGTTTCAGGATTCGCCCGTAGGTGTCCGGATCGTGCTCGGCGGCCTCGGTCCAGCGAATGCTGATCTCAGGCCTGTCCTTCCTCAGCCACTCGCCGGCGCCCTCGCCCGCACCGCCATCCGGCGCATCAACCAGATGCACCCCAGCTACGACATCGGCGACGACGACATGCGGTACGTCCTGAGCACCTTCGTCGTGATGCCGAAGCGCTGGATCGACACCTACGGCTGGCGGCGGCTGTCGCGCCACGAGACGGTGGCCGCCACCAACCACTACCGCGCCCTGGGCCGTCACATGGGCATCCGGGACATCCCGGAGAGCTACGAGGAGTTCGTGGACCTGCTCGACACCTACGAAGCCGGCCACTTCGCCTGGGACGACAAGGCGCGCCGCGTCTCCGACGCCACCCTCGACCTGATGAGCTCCTGGTATCCGCGCCCCCTCGCGCCCGTGATGCGCACCGCGACGCTCGCCCTTCTTGACGAGCCGCTGCTGCGGGCCTTCCGCTACCCGCCTCCCTCCGCCTCCGCGCGAACGCTCGTGCGCCGGGCGGTGCGGCTGCGCGGGCGGGCCGTCCGGCTGCTGCCCCCTCGCCGCGCGCCCCGTTTCGCGCGGCAGAACTGGGAGATCAAGGGCTACCCCGACGGCTACGAGGTGAACGAACTGGGCACCCGGCCGGTTCCCGGCGTACGCGGCTGCCCCGTACGCCACGTGGACGGATCGGGTGTGGAGTGAGCCGGGTGTCCGCCTCTGTAGGCCCGCGCGGCTCGGTCGGACGCCGGACGCCCCTGTGGACCCGTGCTGCTCAGCCGACCGCCGGACGCCCCTGCGGGCCCGTCCGGCTCAGTCGGCGCGCACCGCGAGGACCAGGAAGCGGTCGTCCTCGTCGACGTACGACGTCATGTGCCAGCCCGAACGCGTGAGCAGGGGCCGGAGGTTGCGCTCGGCGCGCAGGTCGTCGGGCGTGAGCTGCCGACCATGGCGAGCGGCCAGGGCGGCCCGGCCGACGGGGTGGAACAGGGCCAGCGCGCCGCCGGGGCGCACCACACGCCCCAACTCCCCGAGATTTCTCTCGGGTTCGGGCAGGTGGGCGATGAGGCCCGCGCCGAACACCGCGTCGAGCGATCCGGAGCGCAGCGGGAGCGCGGCGACATCGGCGAGCAGCAGTCGCCCGTCCCGGTTCCTCCCGGCCGCCACGGCGGCCTCCAGCATGGCCGGGGTCAGGTCGGCGCCCAGGACCACTCCCGAGGCTCCCACGGCCGCTCGCAGCGGCGTCAGCGCCCGCCCGGTGCCGCAGCCCGCGTCGAGCACCCGGTCGCCCTCGCGCAGGCCCAGTTCGGCGACGGCCGCCGCGTAGGCCGGGCCGTCGTCCGGGAAGCGGGCGTCCCAGTCCGCGGCGCGGGCCGTGAAGAACTCCTGGACGTGCCTGTGGTCATCGCTCATGACCGGCATGATCCCTCACCACCCGGGACGGAGCCCGGCGCGCACCTTCGAGCGCGACACGATCGTTCCGGAACATCTCTGTGTCATATTCCAACACCTTTCGAAATGCGCCCCCTTTGTGCGCCCATGCCCCGGCTAGCGTCCCTGGGCCATGGGACACCTGGACCACGCCACCTTCGGCTGGCTGACCCCCGTGCTGTCGTACGCGATGGCCTGCATAGGCGCCGCACTCGGACTGCGCTGCACCGTGCGCGCCCTCGGTGCGACCGGGCGCTCGCGCCGCAACTGGCTCTTGACGGCCGCCTCGGCCATCGGTACCGGCATCTGGACGATGCACTTCGTGGCCATGCTCGGCTTCGGCGTCCACGGCACCGAGATCCGCTACGACGTTCCGCTGACGATCCTCAGCCTGCTCGTCGCGATGACCGTCGTCTGCGCCGGCGTGTTCGCCGTCGGCTACAGCCGCGAGCGGGGCCGAGCGCTCCTGCTCGGCGGACTCACCACCGGCCTCGGTGTGGCGAGCATGCACTACCTGGGCATGGCGGCCGTACGGCTGCACGGTGACGTGACCTACGACCCGGTCATGGTCGGACTCTCCGTCCTGATCGCCGTCGTCGCGGCGACCGCGGCCCTGTGGGCGGCGCTCAACATCAAGTCGGCCGTCGCGGTCACCCTCGCCTCGCTCGTCATGGGAGCGGCGGTCAGCAGCATGCACTACACCGGGATGTTCGCGGTGCGTGTGAGCGTCACGCCCTCCGGTGAGGTGCTGCCCGGGGCCACGGCGATGCAGTTCATCTTCCCCCTCGCCGTCGGCCTCGGGTCCTACCTCTTCCTGACCTCGGCCTTCGTCGCGCTGTCGCCCACGTCGGGAGAGCGCGAGGCGACCGCCTCGGCCCAGCGCCCGGTGGAACTCACCCCCTGAGCCGGCCGTACGCACGCAGCGCCCCACGGCACGCCCCGATCCCCTTTCCGAGCGAGGAGGCCATGCGTACACCCCGCAGTCCCCGAACGGCGGACGACGAGCCGCCGCCCCCGGCGCCGCCGCGCGGCCGCCGCGCCCACGCCGGACTCCCGGCCGACGAGGAACCCCACCCCTCCGCGAGCGACACGCCCGGCGGCGCGCCCACGCGCGCGGGACGCTGGCGGATACGCCCGCGCACCGTGCGCGCCAAGATCGTCTGCCTGCTGATGGTGCCGGTGATCTCCCTGCTCGCCCTGTGGGCGTACGCCACCGTCTCCACCGCCCAGGACGTGTCCCGGCTGCGGCAGCTGCAGCGCGTGGACGCCGAGATCCGCACGCCCGTCGCGCTCGCGGTCACCGCGCTCCAGGCCGAACGCGCCGCCGCGGTGGGCCACGCGAGCGCCCCGACCGCCGGCTCCGGGACCGACCTCGACCAGCTCGCCCGGACCACCGACAAGGCCGTCGCCCGGCTTCGGCTCGGCGGCGGCAGCACCGTCGCCGACAGCCAGGAACTGCCCTCCGGAGTCGCCCGCCGCCTGGAGGCCTTCGTCACCGGCGCCGAACAGCTGGGCGCGCTGCGCACCGAGCTGACGGACGGACGCGTCGGCTGGCAGGAGGCCTACGAGCGCTACACCCGCAGCATCTCGGACGCCTTCGCCGTCGGCGGCGCCCTCACCGGCATCCAGGACGCCGAACTCGGCTCCGACGCGCGCGTGCTGCTGGAGTTCTCCCGCGCGGGCGAGGCACTGGCCCGGGAGGACGTGCTGCTGGACGGCGCACGCCCGGCCAAGAACCTCTCCGGCGAGCGGCTGCGCCTGTTCACCGGCGTCGTCGACACCCGCCGTGCCCTGACCGAGGCGGCCGTGGCCGATCTGCACGGCAGGGAGCGCGCGGCCTGGCAGAAACTCGCCGACTCCGACGCCTACGCGGCCCTCGTGGCCATGGAGAACCGGGTCCTCGCCTCCGCACCGGGCAGGAAGGCGCTCTCGGCCGCCCCCGAGAGCGCATGGCGGCCGGCCCACGCGCGCGTGCAGAGCGCCATGCGGACCATCGAGCAGGACACCGCCCGGGACGTCGCCGACCGCGCCGACCCCTTCACCCGCGGACTGCTCACCCCCGCCGGAGCGGCCGTGCTGTTCGGCCTCGCCGCCGTCGCCGCCTCCCTGGTCATCTCGGTGCGCATCGGCCGCGGACTCGTCGTCGAACTGGTCGGCCTGCGCAACAGCGCCCTGGAGATCGCCCGGCGCAAGCTTCCCGAGGCCATGCGCAGGCTGCGCGCGGGGGAGGAGATCGACATCCGGGCCGAGGCCCCGGCGGGACCGCGAGCCGAGGACGAGGCGGGTCAGGTCGCCGAAGCACTCGGCACGGTCCACCGCGCCGCGCTGCGGGCCGCCGTGGAGCGCGCCGAACTCGCCAGCGGCATCTCCGGCGTCTTCGTCAACCTCGCCCGGCGCAGCCAGATCCTCGTACACCGCCAGCTGACCCTGCTCGACAGCATGGAACGCCGCTCCGAGGACCCCGACGAGCTCAGCGACCTGTTCCGGCTGGACCATCTCACCACCCGTATGCGGCGCCACGCGGAGAGCCTGATCATCCTCTCCGGCGCGGCACCCGGCCGGGCCTGGCGCACGCCGGTCTCCCTGACCAACGTGATCCGCGCGGCCGTCTCGGAGGTCGAGGACTACGCGCGCGTGGAGGTGCGTCAGCTCCCCGAGGCGGCCGTGGCCGGCGCGGCCGTCGCCGACCTCACCCACCTCCTGGCCGAACTCGTCGAGAACGCGGCGCAGTTCTCCCCGCCCCACACGCGTGTGCGCGTCACCGGCGAACCCGTCGGCAACGGCTACGCCATCGAGGTCGAGGACCGCGGCCTCGGTATGGGCAGGGAGACCCTCGCCGAGGCCAACCGGCGCATCGCCCAGTCCGAGTCGCTCGACCTGTTCGACAGCGACCGGCTCGGCCTGTTCGTGGTGAGCCGCCTCGCGGCCCGACACAGCGTCCAGGTCCACCTCAGGCCCTCGCCCTACGGCGGCACCACGGCCGTGGTCCTGCTGCCCGTGGCGCTGCTGCACAGCGGCGCGCCGGAACGATCCGGCAACGAGGTCACGAGGGCGCCGCTGCCCGCCGCGGAAGCCGAGTACGCGCGCGTGCCCGGCGGCCCGCGGTCCCGGGAGGTCGCCGGACCGGGCGCAACGCCCTACCAGGAAGCCGTCGGCCGGCCCGCCCGGGAAGCCGTGGGACCGCCCGGTCCACGAGGCCGTGAGGTCGCCGGACCGGGCGGAACGCCGCATCGGGAAACGGTCGTCCGTCCCGGGGCGCGGCATCAGGAGACCTCCGGACCGGCCGGCGCGCCCTACCAGGAGGCCACCGGGCGCACCGACGAGCGGCGTCAGGAGTCCGCCGGGCCCACCGGAGACCGCCCCGCCCTGACCATCACCCCCGCACCACCGCCCCCGCCCCCGTCCGGCACCCCGCCACCCGGGGTGACGGCGTTGCGCCCGCACCGCACCCCCGAGGAGCCGGAGCGCGCCGACAACCTGCCCCGCCGGGTCCGCCAGGCCTCGCTCGCACCCCAGCTGCGCGAGGCGCCCCGGCCGCCCGACCGGCAGACCGGCCCCCGTGCCGACGACCAGCGCACCCCCGAGCTCGCCCGGGACCGTATGGCCGCGTACCGCGACGGCTGGGCGCGCGGCGGCGGCAGACCCCCCGGCACCGCCGCCGTGCCGCCCCACCGCGCAGCCGGCGACAGCAGCGAAGGAGACCCCGCATGACGCAGGACCCGAGGATGAGCGCCGCCCAGCGGTCCGGTGAACTCGACTGGCTGCTGGACGATCTGGTGCTGCGGGTGCGCGAGGTGCGCCACGCCGTGGTGCTGTCCAACGACGGACTTCCCGTGGGCGCTTCCAGCGACCTCGGCCGCGAGGACGCGGAGCACCTCGCCGCGGTGTCCTCCGGCTTCCACAGTCTCGCCAAGGGCACGGGACGCCACTTCGGCGCCGGAGGCGTACGCCAGACCATGGTGGAGATGGACGACGGCTTCCTGTTCGTGGCCGCCGCCGGCGACGGCTCCTGCCTCGCCCTCCTCACCGCGGTGACCGCGGACATCGGCCTGGTGGCCTACGAGATGGCGCGCCTGGTCCGGCGGGTCGGCGAGCACCTCTACACGCCGCCGCGCGCCGCCGCACAGCCGCCCGCGGCGGGATGACGCGGTCCGCGGCCATGACCGACGACCTGTGGGGCGCCCCGAGCGGACGGGGCAGCCAGTGGTACGACGTCGAGGCCGGCCCCCTCGTCCGCCCGTACGCCATGACCGGCGGACGGACGAAGCCCGGTCCCGGCGGCGCGCGTCTCGACCTGATCGCCCTCGTCACCCTCGACCCGGCGGCGCCCCGCGCCGAGGACGTCGTCGACCTCGGGCCCGAACACCGGTCGCTGACGGACCTGTGCCGGACGGAGACCCAGTCCGTCGCCGAACTCGCCGCCGGCGCCGATCTTCCCGTCGGCGTGGTGCGCGTCCTCCTGGGCGACCTGCTGGAGCTCGGCTGTGTCACCGTCACCCGGCCCGTACCGCCCGCACAGCTGCCCGACGAGCGGATTCTGCGCGAGGTGATCGCGGGGCTGCGGGCGCTCTAGCGAGATCGGAGGCGGGCACAGGGAAGGAGCAGCCACGAGGCGACGCGCACGAGATGTCGAAAGCCATACGGACGCAGACCACCACCGACCTGTGAACCAACCGGGCAGCGGAAGGGTCCGGACGGTCAGATCGGTCCACAACCTGTCCAACCCCTCGAAGAGGGCCCGCACTTGTCATCATGCTGACTTCGCCATCCGTGCGGAGGCCGCGCGCCTGCACGGTCCGGGCCCCGAACTCCCCCCACGACGACCGTTTTCCGGAACTCCCGAGAGAAGTGATCCATGGTCTCCGAGCACTCCGACGGCACGGGCGACGAGACGGCCGCGCTGGCGCTGAAGATCCTGGTCGCCGGCGGCTTCGGCGTCGGCAAGACCACCCTGGTCGGCGCGGTCAGCGAGATCAGGCCGCTGCGCACCGAGGAACTGCTCAGCCAGGCCGGCCGGTCGGTGGACGACACCGACGGCGTCGACCAGAAGGTCACCACCACCGTCGCGATGGACTTCGGCCGGATCACCATCCGCTCCGGACTGTCCCTCTACCTGTTCGGCACCCCGGGACAGGACCGCTTCTGGTTCCTGTGGGACGAGTTGTCACAGGGGGCGCTGGGCGCGGTGGTCCTCGCCGACACCCGGCGTCTGGAGGACTGTTTCCCCGCCGTCGACTACTTCGAGCACCGGCACATCCCCTTCGTGGTCGCCGTCAACTGCTTCCCGGGCTCCCGCACCCACGCCGCCGGTGACGTCTCACGCGCCCTCGACCTCGACCAGGGCACACCGGTCGTGCTGTGCGACGCCCGCGACAAGGACTCCGGGAAGGAGGTGCTGATCCAACTCGTCGAGTACGCCGGGCGGATGCACACCGCCCGGCTGCTGGACTCCGTGAGCTGAGACCGTGGCGGCGACCGCGGATTCCGGGGCGGGCCTCAGTCGGAGACGGCCTTTGCCGAGACGACCTTGTCGACGGTGACCCGGACCAGGAGTTCGCCCGGGACGCCGTTGCGCGCCCCGAACTCCTCGGCGCGCTCCTCGCCCATGTACCGTGCCCCGATCCTGGCCGCCCAGTGGCGTAGATCGGCGAGGTCCTCCGACACCAGGGCCCGGCCCTGGACCACCACGAACTCGAACGGCGGGCGGTCGTCGTCCACACACAGCGCGACCCGCCCGTCGCGCCGCAGATTACGGCCCTTGACGGTGTCCTTGCCGGTGGTGAACACCAGATCGTGCCCGTCGAGCACGAACCAGACGGGTGCCACATGCGGGCTTCCGTCGGCCCGGACGGTGGACAGCTTGCCGGTGCGGGTGCCGTCCGAGACGAACGCCCGCCACTCCTCGTCGGTCATCTTGCGTGCCATGTCCCCATCCTCCTTGCCCGGCGGCCCGCTCGTGGGGAACGCTTGCAAAGAGTTCCTCCGAGCAGGGGGAAGCGGCACACGGGGAGACCGGGCATGGCGCTGAACCAGAAACTCGGCTGGCTACTGGACGATCTGACCGAGCGTGTCGGGGAAGTCCGGCATGCGCTGGTCCTGTCCAACGACGGGCTGGTCACCGGAGCGAGTACCAGGCTGCGACGCGAGGACGCCGAGCACCTGGCCGCCGTCGCCTCCGGACTGCACAGCCTGGCCAAGGGGTCCGGACGCCACTTCGGTGCCGGACAGGTCCGCCAGACCATGATCGAGTTCGATGACGCGGTGCTGTTCGTCACCGCCGCGGGCGCCGGAAGCTGTCTGTGCGTCCTCAGCGGCGCCCAGGCCGACATCGGGCGGATCGCCTACGAGATGACGCTGCTCGTGAACCGGGTCGGCGAACACCTCGCGGTGGACGCCCGGCAGCCCGAGCAAGCACCGTCCGCAGACCCCTGACCTGCTATCTCTCCCTTCCGGAAGAGTTATCCACAGGCTCGCCACGAGATCGGCCGCGGTGGCTACGGTTTTTCCCACGGGCCACGCACACGGCGTGGGCCACCGACTCCACGGGGGAGACAGGCCATGTCCGAACACACCGTCACGCGATCCGACCCCACCTGCACCACCAGCCGTGCCGCACGCGAACTGGACCTCAGGCGAGGCGAGTTCGAGCTCGCGATGCACCTCGGCCGGATCCGGACCGTGCCGGACGAGGGCGGCGGCGGCCGCCGCGTCCCCTACGCCGAGATCGAACGGCTGCGCTCGGCGCCGGACCACCCGGAGGGCCTGAGGCAGCGCCTGAGCGTCGTGGGCACGAGCGCGGGTGCGGGCCTGCTGGAAGTGCCCGCCACCCGGTTCACCCGGTTCGCGCGCGTCGGCCTGGTGACACCGGTGCGCTTCTACCTCAACCGCTACCGGGCAGTCGTGTGGCTGTATCTCGCCGACGAACTACGGCAGTTCGCCGCCGAACCGTACAACGCCTCGCTGCTGAAAGGGCGGATGCTGCCGCACAGTCTGCGCGGTCAGGTCCAGGCCGGCGTGGACCTGCGCCCCCGGAACTGGCGCGGCCGGCACGTGGGCTTCCTGCTCCGCCAGGCCGAGGACCCCTGGCAGCAGGCGGGAGTGTTCGCCGCGCTGCTCGGCCCGGGCGATCCCGTCGAGCTCGTGCCGGACCCCTACGAGCGCGCCCACCTGAACCGCTTCCGCCCGAGCCTGCCCGCACACGGCACGCCGGGCTCCCCGGCCGCACGCGTCGCCGAACGGATCATGAGGGCCGACGAGCCGGACGAGGTCGCCTGGCTCAGGGCCGAGCTGATCGCGGCGGTGGAGGCCGCCCGCCTCGAGCAGCCCGCGCCCCGCCCCACACCCCGGCGGACCACGGCACCCGCGCCGCCCCCTGCCTCTCCGGCGGCAGAGCCTCGGCCGGGCCGGGGCGAACCACCGGGCCTGGAGCCCCTGCCGAGCCGGGGCGACGAGGTTGCGCAACCCGCGCGAAAGGCCCCGGCGCAACCCGCGCCGGCCCCGGCGCGAGCCCGCGGCGGCCTGCTGGGACGCCTGCGCCGAGGCCGCGCACGCATCCGCCGAGGTGAACGCCCACCGCGGCGCACTTGAACGCCGGGTCCGGCCCTCGACCGGCCTACAACGCCCTGAACAGCCCTTCCTGGACGACCGAGACGAGCAGACGGCCCTCGAGGTCGTAGATCCTGCCCCGGGCCAGCCCCCGCCCGCCCGTGGCGATCGGCGACTCCTGGTCGTAGAGGAACCACTCGTCCGCCCGGAACGGCCGGTGGAACCACATCGCGTGGTCCAGCGACGCCATGTCGAAGCCGCGCGGCCCCCACAGCGGCTCGACCGGGATGCGCACGGCGTCGAGAAGGGTCATGTCACTGGCGTAGGTCAGCGCGCAGGTGTGCACGAGCGGGTCGTCGCCCAGCGGTCCGACCGCGCGCATCCACACCGCGCTGCGCGGATCGGAGCCCTGGACCTCTTCCTTCGTCCAGCGCAGCCGGTCCACATAACGGATGTCGAAGGGCTGCCGGCGCGCCATGCGCTCCAGCTGTTCGGGCAACGCGCCCAGATGCTCCCGGAGTTCGTCCGCCACCGTCGGCAGGGACTCCGGGTCCGGCACCTTGCGGGCCGGCGGCAACTGGTGCTCGAAGCTCCCTTCCTCGGGCTTGTGAAAGGAGGCGGTGAGATTGAAGATCGTGCGGCCCTGCTGCACGGCGGTGACCCGGCGGGTCGTGAACGACCGCCCGTCCCGCACCCGTTCGACCTGGTACACGATCGGCACCCCGGGCCGGCCCGGCCGCAGGAAGTACGCGTGCAGCGAGTGCACCGGGCGGTCGTTCTCCGTGGTGCGACCGGCCGCGACCAGCGCCTGGCCCGCCACCTGGCCGCCGAAGACCCGCTGGAGGGACTCCTCGGGACTGCGGCCACGGAAGATGTTGACCTCGATCTGCTCCAGGTCGAGCAGGTCGACGAGCCTCTCGGCCGGGTTCGTCATGAGTGCTTCCCCCCTGCGGTCACAGCTGGCCGACGTCGGTCACACGGACGACCGCGCGGCCCTCCGCGTCGGAGGCCGTGAGATCGATCTCCGCGCTGATGCCCCAGTCGTGATCCCCGTTCGGGTCGTCGAAGATCTGCCGGACACGCCACAGCCGGTTCGCGGGCTCCTCCTCGATGACGAGCAGCTTGGGTCCCCGCGCGTTGGGGCCGGTGCCGAGATCCTCGTACTCGTCCCAGTACTTGTCCATCGCCTCGCCCCAGGCGTCGGCGTCCCAGCCGGACTCGGCGTCCATCTCGCCCAGCTCGCCGACCTGGTCGAGCGCGGCCAGCTCCACGCGCCGGAACATGGCGTTGCGGACCAGCACCCGGAAGGCACGCGCGTTGGCGGTGACCGGCTTGACCTCGTCGGCCTTCTCCTGGGCCTCCTCGGCGGTCATCTCCTCCGGGTTGGCGAGCTGCTCCCACTCGTCCAGCAGACTGGAGTCGACCTGGCGGACCATCTCGCCGAGCCACTCGATCAGGTCCTGGAGGTCCTCGGACTTCAGATCGTCGGGCACGGTGTGGTCGAGGGCCTTGTAGGCGCTGGCGAGGTAGCGCAGCACGATGCCCTCGGTGCGGGCCAGCTCGTAGTGGCTCACCAGCTCCGTGAAGGTCAGGGCCCGCTCGTACATGTCCCGGATGACGGACTTCGGGGACAGCGGATGGTCGCCGACCCAGGGGTGGCTCTTGCGGTACGTGTCGTAGGCGTGGAAGAGCAGCTCCTCCAGCGGCTTGGGGTAGGTGACGTCCTGGAGGCGCTCCATGCGCTCCTCGTACTCGACGCCGTCCGCCTTCATCGCCGACACGGCCTCGCCGCGCGCCTTGTTCTGCTGGGCGGCGAGGATCTGACGCGGGTCGTCGAGCGTGGACTCCACGACCGACACCATGTCCAGGGCGTAGGAGGGCGACTCGGGGTCGAGGAGTTCGAAGGCCGCGAGCGCGAAGGTGGACAGCGGCTGGTTGAGCGCGAAGTCCTGCTGGAGGTCGACGGTGAGCCGGACGATGCGGCCCTCGGCGTCGGGCTCGTCCAGCTTCTCGACGATGCCGCCGTCCAGCAGGGAGCGGTAGATGGCGATGGCCCGCCGGATGTGGCGCAGTTGCTGCTTGCGCGGCTCGTGGCTGTCCTCCAGCAGATGCCGCATGCCCTCGAAGGCGTTGCCGGGACGGGCGATGACCGACAGCAGCATCGTGTGCGTCACCCGGAACCGGGAGGTCAGCGGCTCCGGCTCGGAGCCGATCAGCTTCTCGAAGGTGTCCTCGCTCCAGGCCACGAAGCCTTCGGGCGCCTTCTTGCGCACCACCTTGCGCCGCTTCTTCGGGTCGTCGCCGGCCTTGGCGAGCGCCTTGTCGTTCTCGATGACGTGCTCGGGAGCCTGCGCCACCACGTAGCCCGCCGTGTCGAAACCGGCCCGGCCGGCCCGGCCCGCGATCTGGTGGAACTCACGGGCGCGCAGCGTGCGCACCCGGCTGCCGTCGTACTTGGTCAGCGCGGTGAACAGCACCGTGCGGATGGGCACGTTGACACCGACGCCCAGCGTGTCGGTGCCGCAGATCACCTTCAGCAGGCCCGCCTGCGCGAGCTTCTCCACCAGGCGCCGGTACTTGGGCAGCATGCCGGCGTGGTGCACGCCGATGCCGTGGCGCACGTAGCGGGAGAGATTGCGGCCGAACGAGGTGGTGAAGCGGAAGTTGCCGATCAGCTCGGCGATCTGCTCCTTCTCCGCCTTCGAGCACATGTTGATGCTCATCAGCGCCTGCGCCCGCTCGACGGCCTGCGCCTGGGTGAAGTGCACGATGTACACGGGCGCCTGCTGGGTCTGGAGCAGCTCGGTGAGTGTCTCCGTCAGCGGGACGCGCTCGTACTCGTAGGACAGCGGCACCGGACGGGTCGCCGAGCGGACCACCGAGGTGGGGCGGCCGGTGCGCCGGGTGAGGTCCTTCTCGAACATCGAGACGTCGCCGAGCGTCGCCGACATCAGGATGAACTGGGCCTGGGGAAGCTCGAGGATCGGGATCTGCCAGGCCCAGCCGCGGTCGGCCTCCGCGTAGAAGTGGAACTCGTCCATGACGACCTGGCCGACGTCGGCGTCCTTGCCGTCGCGCAGCGCGATGGAGGCGAGCACCTCCGCGGTGCAGCAGATGACCGGCGCGTCCGCGTTGACGGAGGCGTCGCCGGTGAGCATGCCGACGTTCTCGGTGCCGAAGAGTTTGCACAGTTCGAAGAACTTCTCCGACACCAGCGCCTTGATGGGAGCCGTGTAGAAGGTGACCTCGTCACGGGCGAGCGCGGCGAAGTGGGCGCCCGCCGCGATCATGCTCTTGCCGGAGCCGGTGGGGGTCGACACGATCACGTTCGCGCCGGACACCACCTCGATCAGCGCCTCCTCCTGATGGGGGTAGAGCGTGAGACCCCGCTCCTGGGCCCACGACTCGAAGGCTTCGTAGAGGGCGTCGGGGTCGGCGGTCGGCGGGAGCTGATCGATGAGGGTCACGCCCCCATCTTGCCTGGCCTCCCGCCCGATGCGGGAATCGGATGCCCGCGCGAAGATCGCTGCCGCTACGCTGTGGCGCCGACGTGGCGTAAGTCCACGCGGTCAAGTGGACAGCGGCACATGAGGGACGGGGCGGGCAACGGCGATGATGGGACCAGCACACTCACTGTCGGGCGCCGCGGCCTGGCTCGGCGTAGGCGCGGCGGCCGCCGCGGCCGGGCACACGATGCCCTGGCCGGTCCTCCTGGTCGGTTCGCTGCTCTGCGCCGGCGCCGCGCTCGCCCCCGACCTGGATCACAAGGCGGCGACCATCTCGCGCGCCTTCGGTCCGCTCTCGCGGTGGCTGTGCGAGATCGTGGACAAGCTCTCCTACGCCGTCTACAAGGCGACCCGGAAGCCGGGCGACGCGCGCCGTTCCGGCGGGCACCGCACCCTGACGCACACCTGGCTGTGGGCGGTGATGATCGGCGCGGGCACCTCGGTGCTGGCGATCACGGGCGGCCGCTGGGCGGTCCTGGCGATCCTCTTCGTGCACATGGTGCTGGCGATCGAGGGCCTGCTGTGGCGGGCGGCCCGGGGTTCGAGCAGCGATGTGCTGGTGTGGCTGCTGGCCGCGACCAGTTCGTGGATCCTCGCCGGACTGCTGGACAAGCCGGGGAACGGGGCGGACTGGCTGTTCACCGCCCCGGGTCAGGAGTATCTGTGGCTGGGGCTGCCGATCGTGCTCGGTGCCCTGGTGCACGACATCGGGGATTCCCTGACCGTGTCGGGTTGCCCGATCCTGTGGCCGATCCCGCTGGGCCGCAGGCGCTGGTACCCGATCGGGCCGCCGAAGGTCATGCGGTTCCGTGCGGGCAGCTGGGTGGAGCTCAAGGTGCTGATGCCGGTGTTCATGCTGCTCGGCGGCGTGGGCTGCGCGGCAGCGCTCAACGTGATCTGACCGCCTGGCGTCCTCTCGGGCGCGGGCTCCCGCGTCGGTCAGGAGTTGCCGCCGGTCTCGCCCTCGCCGTAGCGGCGTTCGAAGCGGGCGATGCGGCCCTCGCTGTCGACCGTACGTGCCTTGCCCGTGTAGAAGGGGTGGCTCTCGGAGGAGATCTCCACGTCCACCACCGGGTAGGTCTCGCCGTCGTCCCACTCGATGGTCCGGTCGCTGCTCGCGGTGGACCGGGTGAGGAAGGCGTAACCGGCGGCGCGGTCGCGGAAGACGACAGGGCGGTAGCCGGGGCGTTCGTCCTTCGCCATCAGGACTCCTGGTGCGGTGGGGGAAGGGGCTCGGGCGCTCCGTCAGCCGGAGAGCGCCTCCTCGTCGACTATGTGCATGGCCGCCTCCTCGGCGGAGGCCGCCGCACCGTCGATGCCGACGTCGGTGGCGACGAGGGCGCTCTCCTCGTCCTCGTGGGCACCCTCGTCGGGGGCCACGAGGCGGCCCGAGCGGACCGCGCCGACCTCGTTGTCCAGCAGCTCGCCGTCCGCGTCGCGGTCGCCGATGCCGTCCCCGTCGGCTGCGGCCACGTCCGGGACCTCCTCGGCGAGGCGCTGGTCCAGGGTCTCGCCCTGCCTGCGCTCGGCCGCCGTCACACCGGTGTGCTCGACCGCCCAGGGCCGCTCCGGAGGGGACCAGCCGCGGTCGAGGGGGTCGCCGACACCGTCGTCGACCAGGGTGTCCTCCGCGTCGAGCAGGCCCGCGTCGTCCTGGACCTCGGACCCGTCGGGCTGGTAGACGTCGTCTCCCCATCCGTCGGCGCTGTTCACGGGTACCTCCAGGGGCTGGGGACGATGCCGTTCACACATCGGGCCGCAGGGTGTCGCAGCCGCGCGGGGCGCGGACCCGAGCCGTCTCGGTGGCACCCGGCCGACGGGTGTTCCCGCGACCGGTGCCGGTTTCCAGACTTCCACCCTTGGTCGGAACCGCGCAACGCCACGGGTCCCGGGCCGCTCCCGGCCCGGGTCGGCTCACCCGTGCCAGGAGCGCCAGAGCGCCGCGTACGCCCCGTCGGCGGCGACCAGCTCGTCATGGCTGCCCAGCTCGCTGATGCGGCCGTTCTCCACGACGGCGATCAGGTCGGCGTCATGGGCCGTGTGGAGCCGGTGGGCGATGGCGATGACGGTACGACCGTTGAGGACCCGGGCCAGGGACCGCTCCAGGTGCCGGGCCGCCCGGGGGTCGAGCAGCGAGGTCGCCTCGTCCAGGACGAGGGTGTGCGGATCGGCCAGGACGAGCCGGGCGAGCGCGATCTGCTGGGCCTGCGCGGGGGTGAGGACGAAACCGCCCGAGCCGACCTCGGTGTCCAGCCCCTCGTCGAGGGCCCGGGCCCAGCCGTCGGCGTCGACCGCGCCGAGCGCGGCCCACAGCTCGTCGTCCACCGCGTTCTCGGCCATCGCCGCCGTGGCGGCGCGGTCGGCGCCCTTCCGGACCCGGTTCCGCGTGGACGCCCGCTCCGCGTCCTGCGCGGCCCGCTTGCCGGCGGCCGTCCCGTCCGCCTCGTGCACGGTCCGCGTGCCGGAGGCCTCGCCGTCCGAGCCGTCCGCGTCGTCCAGGACCTCCTTGCCGGAGGTCTCGTCGTCCGCCGGTACCCGCGAGCGCGGCACCGCCAGCAGCAGGTTGTCGCGCAGGGAGCCCACGAAGACGTGGTGTTCCTGGTTGACCAGGGCGACATGGGAGCGGACGCGTTCCGCGGGCATGCGGGAGAGCTCGGCGCCGCCCAGGGTGACATGGCCCGTCCGGGGCGCGTAGATCCCGGCGAGCAGCCTGCCCAGCGTGGACTTGCCCGCGCCGGACGGGCCGACCAGGGCCAGTCTGGTGCCGGGGGCGACGGCGAGGGACACCTTGCGCAGCACGTCGACGCCCTCCAGGTAGCCGAAGTGCACCCGGTCCGCGTCCACGTGCCGGCCGGCGGGGGCGACCGAGGCGTCACCCGCCTCCGGCTCGATGTCCCGGACACCGACGAGGCGGGCCAGCGACACCTGGGCGACCTGGAGCTCGTCGTACCAGCGCAGGATCAGCCCGACGGGGTCGACCAGCATCTGGGCGATGAGCGCGCCGGTGGTGAGCTGGCCGATGTCGATCCAGCCCTCCAGGACGAACACGCCGCCGAACATCAGCACCGAGCCCAGCACCGTGACATGGGTGATGTCGACGACGGGGAACAGCACCGACCGCAGCCACAGCGTGTACCGCTCCCAGGCGGTCCACTCCGCGACCCGTCGGTCGGACAGGGCGACCCGCTGTGCTCCCAGGCGGTGGGCCTCGACGGTGTGCCCGGCGTCCACGGTCTCGGCGAGCGCGGCGGCCACGGCGGCGTATCCGGCCGACTCCGACCGGTAGGCGGCGGGCGCCCGCTTGAAGTACCAGCGGCAGCCGATCACCAGCAGCGGCACGGCGACCAGCACGGCGGCCGCGAGCGGCGGGGCCGTGACGACCAGTCCGCCCAGCAGCAGCGCCGCCCAGACCACGCCGATGGCCAGCTGGGGGACGGCCTCGCGCATGGCGTTGGCGAGGCGGTCGATGTCGGTGGTGATCCGGGACAGCAGATCACCCGTCCCGGCGCGCTCCAGGACACCGGGCGGCAGCCCGACCGAGCGCACCAGGAAGTCCTCGCGCAGGTCGGCGAGCATCCGCTCGCCGAGCATCGCGCCGCGCAGCCGCACCTCGCGCACGAACACCGCCTGGACCAGCAGCGCGACCACGAACAGTGTGGCGGTGAGCCCGAGATGGAGCTCACGGGTGCCGTCGGAGACCCGCTCGACGAGACCGCCGAGGAGGTAGGGGCCGACCATCGAGGCCACCACGGCGACCGTGTTGACGCCGACGAGCACCAGAAAGGCGCGGCGGTGCCGCTTGAACAGTTCCCGCACGTACGCGCGCACGGTCGCGGGGGCGCCGACGGGCAGGGTGCTCGCCGTCGTCGGGGCCGCCGGGTCGTACTCCGGTGGCGCCACGCCGATCATGCCGTCTCCTCGATCTCTTCCAGGGCGTGCCGCAGGGCGGCCCGCCCGTCCCGGACGGCGTCCGGGAGCGGTTCTTCCTCGGTCTCGCGGGTGACCACCGCGCGGTACCGGGGTTCCTTGTGCACGAGCTCCCGGTGCAGGCCCACCGCGGCGACCTCGCCCTCGTGGACGAGGACGACCCGGTCGGCGCGGTCGAGCAGCAGGGGTGAGGAGGTGAACACGACGGTCGTGCGCCCGGTGCGCAGTTCCCGTACGCCCCGGGCGATCCGGGCCTCGGTGTGGGAGTCGACGGCGGACGTCGGCTCGTCCAGGACGAGCACCTCGGGGTCGGTGGCCAGGGAGCGGGCCAGGGCGAGGCGTTGGCGCTGGCCGCCGGAGAGGGAGCGTCCCCGTTCGGTGATCCGCGCGTCCATCGCGTCGTCGATGTCGAGCGAGCCCTGGACGAGCGCCGCCAGCACGTCCTCGCACTGCGCGGCGGCCAGCGCCTCGCGGGCGTCGACGGCGCCGGAGGCGGGCACCTCGAACAGCTCCCGCAGCGTGCCCGAGAGCAGCACCGGGTCCTTGTCCTGCACCAGGACGGCCGTGCGCGCGGTGTCGAGGGGCAGTTCGTCCAGCGGTACGCCGCCCAGCAGCACCGAGGTGCCTGGCTCGCCCGGGTGTCCGCCGAGCCGTTCCGCGAGCCGGCCGGCCGCGTCGGGGTCGCCGCACACCACGGCGGTGAGCCGTCCGGCCGGGGCCAGCAGACCGGTCGCCGGGTCGTACAGATCGCCGGCCGGCACCTCGCCCGCGAGGGAGCCGCCGCCGTCCGTCGCGCGCTCCAGCGACAGCACACGGGCGGCCCGGCGCGCGGCGGGCTTCGAGAAGGAGTACGCCATGGCGATCTCCTCGAAGTGACGCAGCGGGTAGGTGAGGATCATGACGGAGCTGTAGACGGTGACGAGTTCACCCACGGTGATGCGGCCCTCGCGGGCCAGACCCACGCCGTGGGCGACGACCGCGATCAGCAGCAGTCCGGGCAGCAGCATCTGGATCGCCGAGATCAGCGCCCACATGCGGGCGCTGCGGACGGCGGCGTGGCGCACCTCCTGGGATGCGCGGCGGTAGCGGTCGAGGAACAGTTCCTCGCCGCCGATGCCGCGCAGCACCCGCAGTCCGGCCACGGTGTCGGAGGCCAGCTCGGTGGCGCGCCCGGCCTTCTCGCGCTGGTGGTCGGCCCGCCGCGTGGCGCGCGGCAGCAGCGGCAGCACCGCGAGCGCCAGGACGGGCAGACCCACGGCGACGACCACGCCGAGCGCGGGCTGGTACACGACGAGTCCGGCGACGACGATCACCACGGTGAGCGCGGCGGCGGTGAACCGGGACATGGCCTCGACGAACCAGCCGATCTTCTCCACGTCACCGGTGGAGACGGCCACGACCTCGCCCGCGGCCACCCGCCGGGTGAGCCCCGAGCCGAGCTGGGAGGCCTTGCGGGCCAGGAGCTGCTGGACGCGCGCGGCGGCGGTGATCCAGTTGGTCACGGCGGCCCGGTGCAGACCGGTGGAGCCGATGGCGTTGCCCGCGCAGGCCAGCGCGAGCAGCCCTCCGGCGAGCGCCAGCCGGGTGCCGGAGCGGGCGACGACGGCCTCCACGGCCAGCCCGACACAGAAGGGCAGCACGGAGACGGACAGGAAGTGCAGCAGCCCCCAGGCCAGCGACTTCAGCTGGCCGCCCAACTGGTTCCGGCCCAGCCACCACAGGAATCGAGGCCCCGAGCGTGCGTCCGGTACGCCCGGGTCGGGATACGGAAGGTCTTGGATCTGCATGACGTCCCAGTGGCTCGTGTCAGGAGGGATCGGAAGGGATCGAGAGGGATCGAGAGGAAGGAGATGAGGGTGTGGGGGTACCGGGCCGCCCGCCGACGGCAACAAACCGTGAAAGCGTCGCGTCATTCCGTGGTCGTGGGCAACCGGTTTTCCGGGCGCACGGCAAGGCCTCGGCCACGTCCTGACGCCCCGTCGCGGGCGAGCTCGCCAGCCCGTCGAACACCGTTGCGCCCGAGTTCGTCGGCCCGTAGAACACCGGGCATGAGAAGTCGGATGGTCATGTACATACTCACGAGCGTGGTCCCCCGGCTGAGCGCCTTCCCCGCGGCGGGGCCGGCCCGGGCCGCCGACGCCCCGCCGAGTTCGGCACCGACTGGCACTGCCCGGTCACCGCCGCCCCGCCCGTCACCGCGCCCGCCGGAAGGACCTGCCGGGTCACGCTCGCCGAGGCGCAGTTCCGCGACTTCACGCGCTACAGAGGGGCACATGCACCCACACGTTGGACGCCACGACCACGGTCGGCGCGGCGGTCCGGCTGCGGACCGTGCTGAGCCGCGGCGACCGCGCCACGGTCATGGAGACGCGCGACGGCGTGCGAACGGCCTGGTCACGCCTCGACGACCGTACCGGGGCGACGCCACGTACACGATCAACGTGCCGCGCGACCAGCGGCACGCGGTCGCCACCACGAGCGAGCGGTACCGCCCGTAGGGCCCGGCGGGCTGCCGCGACCGCACACCGACGACGGTGCAGGGCGTGCTCGTCGAGGACCGCCTGCGCTGCTGAGCACCCGGCGGCCACGGCAGGGGCGCGTTGCCCGAGCGCCCCTGCCCGGCCCGTCGCCGCTGCCCGCCGTTCGCCGCCGCCCGGCCCGGCGTCCCTTCGCGGCCCCGCCGACAAGCCGTCCTCCCGGAGGGTTCAGCACCGCCCGGCGCCGACTGCCTCCGCATCCCCGTCGATCAGGGTGTCCAGCAGTCCCCGCAGCACCACCCGTTGCGCCTTGTCGAGCGGCGCCAGGATCTCCTCGGCGGCGGCCCGGCGGGCCTCCCGCAGTTCGCGCAGCGCCTTGCGGCCTTCGTCGGTGACCTCGATACGGATCACCCGCCGGTTGGCCGGATCGGGCACGCGCCGTACCCTGCCGCTCGACTCCAGTCCGTCGACGAGCGACGTCACCGCGCGGGGCACCACCTCCAGCCGCTCGGCCAGATCGGCCATCCGCGGGGGCGAGCCGAAGTGCGCCAGCGTGCGCAGCAGACGGGACTGGGCCGGGGTGATGCCCAGGTCGCGGCGCTCCAGATGACGCTTCTGGATGCGGTGCACCCGGCGGGTGAGCCGCAGGAGTTGCTCGGCGAGCAGGCCCTCGGGATCGGGGGTGGTCATGCGGGAACAATATCAGCACGCCGTTCATTGTGAGTATAGGTAACAATGAGCTACGATCCATCAGCCGCCGTCGGCACCTCGCGCCGGAGGCAAGCGTGCGGCACGGGCACACACGCCGCACGGGCACGCACCACGCCCGCGACGGACAGGCGGCGCGTCCGCCCCGGGCACGGCACGGACCGCGCCCGCCCCCGGGCACGTACCGCGCCTTCCGCGCGCTGTGCCGCCGAAGCCGAAGCCGAAGCCGAAGCCGAAACCCGCCGACACCCGTCCCACTCGTAGGAGCCCATGCACCCCGACCACGAGCCCACCTGGAGCCCACCCGCCGACGCCGAGGAGCAGCCCCGGCAGGTGCGGCGCATTCTGGCCCTCTTCCGCCCCTACCGCGGCCGGCTGGCCGTCGTCGGCCTGCTGGTCGGCGCCTCCTCGCTGGTCTCGGTCGCCACGCCCTTCCTGCTGAAGGCGATCCTGGACACGGCGATCCCCGAGCAGCGCACCGGCCTGCTCACCCTGCTCGCGCTCGGCATGATCCTCAGCGCGGTGCTGACCAGCGTGTTCGGGGTCCTCCAGACCCTGATCTCCACCACGGTCGGCCAGCGTGTCATGCACGACCTGCGCACCGCCGTCTACGGCCGGCTCCAGCGCATGTCGCTCGCCTTCTTCACGCGCACGCGTACCGGCGAGGTGCAGTCCCGTATCGCCAACGACATCGGCGGCATGCAGGCGACGGTCACCTCCACCGCCACCTCCCTCGTCTCCAACCTCACCGGCGTCGTCGCCACCGTGGTGGCCATGCTCGTGCTCGACTGGCGGCTGACGCTGGTCTCGCTGGTCCTGCTGCCGGTGTTCGTCTGGATCAGCCGCCGCGTCGGCAACGAACGCAAGAAGATCACTACCCGGCGCCAGAAGCAGATGGCCTCGATGGCCGCCACGGTCACCGAGTCGCTCTCGGTCAGCGGCATCCTGCTCGGCCGGACCATGGGCCGGGCGGAGTCGCTGACCCGGTCCTTCTCCGACGAGTCCGAGCGTCTGGTCGAGCTGGAGGTCCGCTCGAACATGGCCGGCCGCTGGCGCATGGCCGTGATCACCATCGTCATGGCCGCGATGCCCGCCGTCATCTACTGGACCGCCGGCATCGCCCTTCACATGGGCGGCTCCGACGTCTCGCTGGGCACGATCGTCGCCTTCGTCTCGCTCCAGCAGGGCCTCTTCCGGCCGACCGTGAGCCTGCTCGGCACGGGCGTGCAGATCCAGACCTCGCTCGCCCTGTTCCAGCGCATCTTCGAGTACCTCGACCTGCCGATCGACATCACCGAGCGCGAGCGCCCGGTGCACCTCGACCAGGTCAAGGGCGAGGTCCGCTTCGAGGACGTGGAGTTCCGGTACGACGACAAGGGCGGTCCCCTGCTCGACGGCATCGACGTCACCGTCCCGGCGGGCGGCAGCCTGGCCCTGGTCGGCCCGACCGGCGCGGGCAAGTCCACCCTCGGGTACCTCGTGCCGCGGCTGTACGACGTGACGGGCGGCCGGGTCACCCTCGACGGGTACGACGTGCGCGACCTCGACTTCGACACGCTCGCGCGGGCGGTCGGCGTCGTGTCGCAGGAGACGTACCTCTTCCACGCCACGGTCGCCGACAACCTCCGCTTCGCCAAGCCCGACGCCACCGACGAGGAACTGCACGCGGCGGCGAAGGCGGCGCAGATCCACGAGCACATCGCGGCCCTGCCCGACGGCTATGACACGGTCGTCGGCGAGCGCGGACACCGTTTCTCCGGTGGCGAGAAGCAGCGGCTGGCCATCGCCCGCACGATCCTGCGCGACCCGCCCGTGCTCATCCTCGACGAGGCGACGAGCGCCCTGGACACCCGCACCGAGAGTGCCGTCCAGGAGGCCATCGACGCACTGTCGGCGAACCGCACCACCATCACCATCGCCCACCGGCTGTCCACCGTTCGGGGTGCCGACCAGATCGTCGTCCTGGACTCCGGCCGAGCGGTCGAACGGGGCACGCACGAGCAGTTGTCGGAGCTCGGCGGGCGGTACGCGGCCCTCGTCCGAAGGGACGCACGACGGGAACCGACAAGATGACGATATGCCGGGTTTATGGGGTTGTGCGGGTTACCGTGCCCCCATGCAGACGAACACTCCGCCACGGAGCGCGATCCGACTGACGCGCCGGGGCCGCCTCGTCCTCATCGCCACCGGGGCCGCCGTGGCAGGCACCGCCGTGGCGGTGCCGCTGCTGCCCCTGGGCGGCGAGGAGAAGGCCGAGCCCACCTCGCTGGTGATCCCCGAGGGCTGGCGCGCCGGCCAGATCTACGAGGCCGTCGACAAGGCCCTGTCCCTGCCCCCGGGCACCGCCAAGAAGTCCCTGCCCAAGGCCGGACTCAAGCTGCCGGCCGACGCCGAGGGCAACCCGGAGGGCTATCTCTTCCCGGCGACCTATCCGCTCACGGACAAGTCCACGCCCGAGTCGATGCTGTCGTACATGGTCGACACGGCGAACAAGAAGTTCAACGGCGCCCCCATCGCCGCCGGTGCCCAGCGCAACGCGATGAACGTCTACCAGGCCGTCACCATCGCCAGCCTCGTCCAGGCCGAGGCGAACACCAAGGCCGACATGGGCAAGGTGGCCCGGGTGATCTTCAACCGGCTGGAGCGCGGCATGCCGCTCCAGATGGACTCGACGATCAACTACGCGCTCGGCCGAGCCACCCTCGGTACGAGCCTGGCCGACACCCGTCTGGACAGCCCCTACAACTCCTACCAGCGCATGGGCCTGCCTCCCACGCCGATCGACAACCCCGGCGAGGACGCGATGCGCGCCGCCATCAGCCCGACGCCTGGCGACTGGCTCTACTTCGTCACGGTCAAGCCGGGCGACACCCGCTTCACGGCCGACTACGCCGAGCACCAGCGCAACGTGGCCGAGTTCAACGCCCAGCAGAAGAAGGGCGCGCAGCAGAAGCGCTGACCGGACCCGGCGCGCGGCCGTCCGGGAGGCGCGTCAAGCGGCGACCGGCTCACCGGCCAGCAGCCGCCTGATGTCCCGCACGGCCGCGCGGCCGGCCCGGTTGGCGCCGATGGTGCTGGCCGACGGTCCGTAGCCGACGAGGTGGATCCGCGGGTCGGCGACCGCGCGGGTGCCGTCCACCCGGACGCCCCCGCCCGGCTCACGCAGTCTCAGCGGGGCGAGGTGGTCGATCGCGGCACGGAACCCGGTCGCCCACAGGATGACGTCGGCCGCCACCTGACGGCCGTCGTCCCAGGCCACACCGTTCGGCGTGATCCGGTCGAACATCGGCTGCCGGTCCAGGACTCCGTCCCGCAGCCCCTGCCGGATCGCGTCGTTCAGCGGCAGTCCCGTCACCGACACCACGCTCTTCGGCGGCAGTCCCTGCCGTACGCGCTCCTCGACCAGCGCCACCGCCGCGCGGCCCACGTTCTCGTCGAAGGGGCCCTCGCGGAAGACCGGCGGCCGACGGGTGACCCAGGTCGTGGCCGCCGCGTACGGGGCGAGCTCCAGCAGGTGCTGGGTCCCCGAGGCGCCCCCGCCCACCACCACGACGCGCCGTCCGGCGAACTCCTCCGGACCCGGGTACTGCGCGGTGTGCAACTGCCGCCCCCGGAAGGTCTCCTGCCCCGGATAGCGAGGCCAGAACGGCCGGTCCCACGTGCCGGTCGCGTTGATCAGCGCCCGGGTCGCCCAGGTGCCGTCCGAGGTCTCGACGAGCAGCCGCCCGCCCTCGCCCTCCCGCACCGCGCGCACATCCACCGGCCGCCGTACCCGCAGCCCGAAGGTCCGCTCGTACGTGGTGAAGTACTCGGAGATCACCTCCGAGGAGGCCCGCTCCGGGTCGGCGCCGGTCAACTCCATCCCGGGCAGGGCGTGCATCCCGTGCACCCTGCCGTACGTGAGCGAGGGCCAGCGGAACTGCCAGGCGCCGCCCGGACCGGGGGAGTGGTCCAGCACCACGAAGTCGCGCTCCGGCTCGAAACCGGTGCGGCGCAGATGGTAGGCGCTGGACAGACCCGCCTGACCAGCGCCTATGACGACGACCTCGACCTCGCGTATGTGGTTCACGCTTCTACCAACCGCGCGGAGGCCGCCCCTCTTCCCGGCCGCCCCTACCAGGCGTCGGCCGCCATGGCGACACGAGGCACCGGTCCGCCCCTCCGGTACGACGGTCCCCGCATGGGCCAGGATGGGAGGCATGTCAGATGCGTTCACCACCCGCGTACTGCACGTCGCCTCCGGCTCCGTCGAGCGGATCGTCGACCTCACCGGCGACTGCCAGGCCTTCCTCGCGCAGACCTCCGGAGGTCGCGACGGCCTGCTCAACATCTTCGTCCCGCACGCCACCGCCGGCGTCGCCGTCATCGAGACGGGAGCGGGCAGCGACGACGACCTGCTCGCCGCACTGCACTCGCTGCTCCCCGCCGACGACCGCTGGCAGCACCGCCACGGCAGTCCCGGCCACGGCCGCGACCATGTGCTGCCCGCCATCGTGCCCCCGCACGCCACGCTGCCGGTGATCGGCGGCCGACTCGAGCTCGGCACCTGGCAGTCGGTGTGCCTGGTCGACACCAACAAGGACAACCCCGAACGCAAGGTGCGGCTGAGCTTCCTGGCCGGCTGACCCGACGGGCGCCGGCTGATCCGACGGGCGCCGGCTGATCCGACAGGCAGTAGTCCCAATCACTCCACGGCCCGGGCCCGAAGCACCGGGTGGGGCCCGATGATCGAGTGGTGACCCCAGAGGCACGGGCGTACCGTCGAACGGTGGACCAGCGGTGGACGCACCGTCCGCCTACCCTCATGACGAAGGCGTGACGCCTCATGAGCAGCCACCCGCAGCCCGGCTCCGCGACGAGCACGGCCACCCCGGAAAAGGGTGGCGGCGGCAACGCGATGGCCCTGCTGGTCATCGCCTCCTGCCAGCTCATGGTGGTGCTCGACATCACCATCGTGAACATCGCGCTGCCGGACATCCAGCGCGCGCTGGACTTCTCGACCACCAGCCTGTCCTGGGTGGTCAACGCGTACACCCTGACCTTCGGCGGACTGCTGCTGCTCGGCGGGCGGGCCGGCGACATCCTCGGCCGGCGGCGGGTGTTCGTCTTCGGCGTGCTGCTGTTCGCGTTCGCCTCCCTGCTCGGCGGCTTCTCCCAGGACTCCGGCCAACTCCTCGCCGCGCGCGCCCTCCAGGGCGTCGGCGGCGCCATCGCGTCCCCCACCTCCCTGGCGCTGATCAGCACCACATTCCGCGAAGGCCCCGAACGCAACCGTGCGTTCGGCGTGTTCGCCGCGGTCTCGGCGGGAGGCGGCGCGATCGGGCTGCTGATGGGCGGAATCCTCGTCGAGTGGCTGGACTGGCGCTGGGTCCTCTTCGTCAACGTGCCCATCGGCCTGCTGATCGCCTTCGCCACGCCGCGCTACATCAAGGAGTCCGAGCGCCACCCGGGCCACTTCGACATCGCCGGCGCGCTCACCTCCACCGTGGGCATGGTGCTGCTCGTCTACGGCTTCATCAGGGCGGCGCAGGACGGCTGGCGGGACCCGTGGACGATAGGCTCGTTCTGCGCGGCCGTCGTCGTGTTGGCGGCGTTCATCGTGATCGAGCGCCGCTCCTCCCAGCCGATCACACCGCTGCACATGTTCGCCGACCGCAACCGTGCGGGCACCTACGGCATCATGCTGTGCCTGGCCGCGGCGATCTTCGGCATGTTCTTCTTCCTGACGCTGTTCGCGCAGAATGTTCTGGACTTCAGCCCGCTGGTGACCGGGTTCGCCTTCCTGCCGGTCAGCGCCGTCATCGCGGTCGGTGCCGCGCTGGCCTCGCGGTTCCTGCCCGTGTACGGACCCAAACCGTTCATGGTGGTCGGCGCGATCCTGGCGGCCGCCGGCCTGGCCTGGCTGACCCTGACCGACGTCCACTCCACGTACGCGGGCAGCATCCTCGGCCCGCTCCTGGTGTTCAGCCTGGGCATGGGCATGGAGTTCGTGTCGCTGACCCTGATGGCGCTGTCCAACGTCGAGGTCCGCGAGACGGGCGCGGCGTCCGGACTGCTCAACGCCACTCAGCAGGTCGGCGGTTCACTGGGTCTGTCCATCCTGGTCACCATGTTCGGGACGGCCAGCAACAACGAGGCCGAGAAACAGGTCCCGCTGTTCCTCCAGCAGGCGACCCCCCTCGAACGGCTGCGCTTCGAGAGGACGGGGCAACTGCCACCGCCCTACTCGGACGAGATCCTCACCGCGGGTGTGTCCTCGGCGTTCGTCGTGGCGGCGGTCTTCGCCGCCGTGGCCGCGATCATCGCCGTCCTCGTCATCCAGGTCCGCCCGTCCGACCTGGAGCGGCTCCAAGGCGGCGGCATGGGCCCCGGCCCCGGGTGACGCGGGGACCGGGGGCCGGCGACGAAGAGCGTCAGGAGAACAGCAGTTTCCAGGTCAGCGGGCCCGGGAACCCGTCCGCGTCACCGCGCAGTTCCTCGCGGGACTTCTGGAAGTCGCGCACGTTGAGCCGGTCGGCCTCGCCCCAGGACCGGCTCGGCCCGACCTTGTAGTGGTCGCCGAAGCCCTCTTTGACCAACTGCCTGCCCAGCACCAGCACATGGTCGTTGACCGCGCCCTCGCGGAAGAACTTGCGGCCCGGGAACACCGGAACCTTCGGCCTGCCCGGCTTCGGCTGCGTACCGGCCGGCGGCTCGTCCAGGTCCAGGTCCGCCCGGGCCCGCCGCAGGATCTCGGTGATGTCGATCCCGCCGGGGTCGCCGTGGTCGTTCTCGGGGACGTGCATATGGCCGCACACCCCGTTGAACGCGGTCCACTTGGCCTTGCTCATGCGCTGGCCGTTCCTGCTGCCGTAGGAGTCGGGGTAGGCAGGCCACGCCTTCGGACCGCTCAGCGGCACGCCGTGCTGCTCGTGCATCCACGACAGGAACCGCGCGACGCCCTCCAGCGCCCAGGCCGGCGCCTCCGGCCAGAACAGATGCCGCCGGCCCGCGTCCTTCCACTTGCCGTGGGTCGTCGGATCGCAGGTGCCGACCAGTTCGACCTGGCAGACGTTGAGTGTGTTCGTCTCCACGCCGCCCGCGAGGTTCTGAAGCGCCCGGGAGGAGCACTCGATGTCGAAGTGCTGGAACCAGCGCAGCCGCTTGGTGTCGAGGTCGGGCACCGCGGTCAGGTTCGGGGCGGCGCCACCACCGCCGTAGTCGGGCAAACTCGTTCCCTCGGTGGTGTGCAGGACGACGACGTTGACCTCCATCGGATCGCCGGGGAAGTCGTCCTGGTACCAGTTCGCGCGGCTGGATCCGGGGTAGCGCTGGGGACCGGTCTTCACACTCATGCGCAGCCTTTCGAGTCATGAGGTGCCCCCGAGCGGCTCCGAGCGGCGCCCGGGGTGTCACTTGATGATGACTCAACTAGCGGTGGCTGCACGGAAGGTGACCGCATCCGGCGGCTTTCGTCCGGACGGTGCCACAACCTGGTCGAGAGCGGTCAGAGGAAGCGGCCGCTCTGCACCGGCCCGGACGACCTCAGGGCCGTGCGCTCGCCCCGCAGCCAGGTGTCGCGCACCGCCGTGGCGAATCCGGCGAACGCCTCGTCGGGGTCGGCCGGTGTCCCGCCGTCGCCCTCGTCGGCGACGGCCTCGGCGGCCGCGATCTCCTCGGCGATCCGCTCCTCGGGCCGCTCGTCGGCCGGCTCCCGGCGCGGGGTCCCGTCCTCGCCCACGGCCATCCGCTCGCCCCAGGGCGCCACCACCGACTGGTGCAGCAGGGTCACGCTGTCCGCGGTGACCGCCGGGGCGTCGGTCCAGCAGGACGCGTGCTCGTGCAGCACCTGCCCGGGGGCCCGTTCGTGCAACTGCTGGAGGACCTCGGGACCCTCGGCGGTGTCGAGCAGGCCGTTCAGGTCGTACGCGACCACGACCGTGTCCTCGCGTCCGGGGGCGAAGGGCTGCGCGGGGAGGCCCAGCACCCGCGCCGCGGCGAGGCCGAGGACGCGGCTGTCCCGGTCGGGCAGCAGCGAAACCGACCGGGGCCGCAGCCCGGCGGCCGCCGGCAGGGTCCGCAGACGCAGCAGCCCGCGCAGACACTGCTCCGGAGTGTCCTGGAGGAACGCGAACCGGCCGGTCATCCCGGCCTCGAAGCCGTACGACGAGAGCGTGCCGAGGATCGTGCCGCCGATCACGTACTGCCATCCGCGCAGGTCGGCGAGGTCCAGCGGGGTCGTGACCGCGGCGGCACGCTCCAGCATGCGGGTCTGCCGCCGCCGGGGCGGCAGCCACTGCGGGTCCTCCGGGTCGCCCAGCAGCGCGTGCTGGCGACGGGCGAGGGGGAGGTCGCCGGCCATCAGGGCGTTGTAGACCAGGAGATAGCGGTCCGGCCAGGGTACGAACCGGTCCTCGTACCGGCCGAGCAGTTCGGCGGCGTCGGCGTGCCGTCCCTCGCGCTCGTACGCCGAGACCAGCTCGCGCATCACGCCCAGGGCGTCCGGGTTGGCGCGCAGCACCTCGCGCAGGGCGGGGACGGCCAGATACGCCACCCCGCGCTCGACACAGGCGTAGCCGTAGGCGTACTGCGCCCTGGCCAGGTCCGGGCGCGCGGCCAGCTCCGAGGCGGCTTGGCGCAGGTCGTCGAACCCGGCCGCCTCCGCGGCGCGCGCGACCACGAGGGCCACCTCGCCGAGCGGCAGGCTGTCGGTGTCCGACCGCAGCTGCCGCAGGGCACCGGGCACGTCGTCCGAGTCCAGCAGCTCCCAGGCCTTGAGGACGTCGGGGGTCTCGGGGCGGCGATTCCTGCGCGAGAACATGCCGAAGATCATCACGGACCGGGGTCCGCGTTCTCAAACGGATTTTTGGGCGGGCCAAGGGGTCCGAAGGGGTCGAAGAGTGTGCTCTCGAGCCTGTGACCGGGGCGCACGCCCTCGAGCCGACCGCCGGGGCGCGTGCCCTCGAACGGGTTCCGGGCCGCCGGCGCACACCCCTCTGGTCCAGTCCGCCGGCGTGCACCTCGGGGGCGGCCGCGCGTCAGGAACCCTGGCCCTCGGCCCGCTCCGCGTTCCGCTTCTTGATCCGCACGGTCTCCTTGCGCACTTCGGCCTGCGTGGCGCGCTCCTTCTCCAGCCACTCGGGCAGCTCGGACCTGATCGCCTCGATCTGCTCGGTGGTCAGCGCCTCGGTGACACCGCCGCGGGCCAGGCCCGCGATGGACACGCCGAGCTTCGCCGCGACCACGGGGCGCGGGTGCGGGCCGTTCTGCCGCAGCTCGCTCAGCCACGCGGGCGGGTTGGCCTGAAGCTCGTTGAACTCGGCGCGCGAGACGACCCCCTCCTGGAACTCGGCGGGGGTGGCGGGCAGGTACACACCCAGCTTCTTCGCCGCGGTGGCGGGCTTCATCGTCTGGGCGGTCTGGTGCGACTTCATGCTGTCCAGACTAGACGCCGGGTGACGGGCCGCCGACCACGGCCGGTAACCTGGCGGAGTGACAGGCTCGGCAGCACCCTCCTCGTTCCGGCTCGCGTTCGTACCCGGGGCGACTCCCGGCAAGTGGGTGCGGATCTGGGAAGAACGCCTGCCCGACGTCCCGCTCGCCCTGGTCCCCGTCGAAGCCGCGGACGTCTCGGCCGTGCTGCGTTCCGGCGAGGCCGACGCGGGCATCGTACGACTGCCCGTGGACCGTACGGCCTTCAGCGCGATCCCCCTCTACACCGAGGCGACCGTCGTCGTGGTGCCCAAGGACCACCTGCTCACGGCGGCCGACGAGGTGACCGTCGGCGACCTCGCCGACGACGTGGTCTTCCATCCCCTCGACGACGTGCTCGGCTGGGAGACGCTGCCGGGCAGGCCGGCCGTCGAGCGCCCGGCGACCACCGCCGACGCGATCGAGCTGGTCGCGGCGGGCGTCGGTGTCCTGGTCGTCCCGCAGTCCCTCGCCCGGCTGCACCACCGCAAGGACCTCACCTACCGCACGGTCACCGACGCTCCGCAGTCCGGCGTGGCGCTCTCCTGGCCGGAGGACTCCCACACCGACCTGGTCGAGGACTTCATCGGGATCGTCCGGGGCCGCACGGTGAACAGCACCCGCGGTCGCCCTCGCCCGTCCGGGACGCCCGCGCGCGACCAGGCACCCGCGGCCCGCCGCAAGCCCGCCCCCGGGGCGAAGAGCACCCGCGCGGGCAACTCGAAGACCGCCGGAAGGGGCGGCACGGCCAAGGGCGGCGCCGGAAAGACCGGTGGCAAGGGCGGCAGCGGCCGGGGCAAGCCACGCCGCCGCTCGTAGCGGCCCTGCCTCGGCCGTCGCCGTCCGCCTTTCCCACGCCCCTTGGGGAGCCGGCCGGATTGTGCGCCGTCGCGTGCGGGTTTTCCGTCGGCTGATCGCGCGGTTCCTCGCGCCCCTCGACGGATCGCCCGGTCGCCCGCGCTCCTCGACGGATCGCGCGGTTCCTCGTGCCCTCGACGGATCGCCCGGTCGCCCGCGCTCCTCGACGGATCGCGCGGTTCCTCGTGCCCTCGACGGACCGCCCGGTCACCCACGCTCCTCGACGGATCGCGCGGTTCCTCGCGCCTCTTGGCTGATCGCGCGGTTCCCCGCGCCCCTCGACGGACCGCCCGGTCGCCCGGCCTTCGAGCGGCGCGCCGACTGCGCGTCCCGCCACCCACGGTCCGCAGCGGGAGGCCGTCACCGCCCTCCGCCACCGGCCGCCCCCGGCGCCCCCGCTCAGCGTGCCGCCGAGCGGCCGATCGACTCCACCAGCGGCAGCAGCCGGTGCGGCACGCGTTCGCGCAGGGCGACCTCCGTGCGGGTGCGGACGACACCCGGGAGGCTGATCAGCTCCTGGATCACGTCCTCCAGGTGCGCGTTGTCGCGGGCGACCACGCGGGTCAGCAGGTCGCCCCCGCCCGTGATCGAGAAGGCCTCGACGATCTCGGGCACGGCCGCCAGCGCGTCGCCCACGTCGTCGAGATGGCCCTGGGTGACCTCGATGTGCACGAACGCCAGCACCGGATGGCCGAGCGCGGCGGGGGAGAGGGCGGGACCCGTACCGGTGATCACGCCCTCCCGCTCCAGCCGGTCCAGCCGGGCCTGGAGGGTGCCGCGGGCGACGCCGAGGAGGCGGGCGTACTCGCGCACGCTCGTGCGCGGCTGCTCCAGGAGCAGCCGCAGGATGCGGGTGTCGAGCTCGTCCACGGCCATGGCGCGACGGACCTCCTCATCACTTGTTGATCTTCGTCGACTGTACCAATGGCCCCGCGCCCCGCGACCCGGATGGACCAGGAAGCGTGGTCCGTTGGCACGGTTTCGGCCGAGCTGATCGCTCTGATGCTGGGCCATTGGCCCACCGGACGAGTGCCGACTTGAGCCAGTGGCGGCGGGGATGCTGTCATGGGGTCGTCGATGGCGCTGCGGATTCCGCGGCGCCTTTTTCATGCTGGTCGTACGGGCGCCTCCTCGGCGCCTGTCCGGGCCTGCCGTGACAAGGGAGCGAAAGCAGTGCTGAAGACGGTGTTCGTGGCTCCGGATCCGGGGCGGACGCGGCTGCGCTTCGCCACCCGGGCCGTCCTCGGCATCGGGCTCGCCGTGGTGCTGTGCGGCCTGGCCGGACACTCCCTGCTCGGCGCCCTCATCGGCGGTCTCGCCGCGCTGCTCGCCCTGTTCACGGTCACCGACGCCACGGTCCGGGGGCAGGCGGTCACCACCGCCCTGCTGCCCGCCGTCGGCCTGCCGGTGCTCGCCCTCGCCGCCGAGCTGCACGACCAGCCGGTCGCCCGTGACCTCGCCTTCCTCGCGGTCGTCGGCGCCGGGGTGTACGCCCGCCGCTGGGGGCCGCGCGGCCACAGCCTCGGCGTGTTCGCGTTCATGACGTACTTCATCGCCCAGTTCCTGCACGCCACGCCCGGCATGCTGCCCGAGCTGTACGCCGCCGTCCTGCTGTCCGTCCTGACCGCCGCGGTGGTGCGTTTCGGGGTGTGGTGCTACGAGCGCCGGCTGCCCCCGCCGCCCGCCGTCGCGCCGCCCGGCGGCACCGGCCTGGCCCGCATCACCACCCGCCAGGCCGTGCAGGCCACCGCGGGCGCGGGCTTCGCCCTGTTCGTCGGCCAGCTGGTGTCCGGGCATCGCTGGTACTGGGCCGTGGGCGCCACCTGGTGGATCTTCGTCAACACCACCTCGCGCGGCGAGACCCTGGTGCGCGGCTTCCGCCGGGTCCTCGGCACCGTGATCGGCATCGGTCTCGGCCTGCTGGTCGCCGTACCCGTGCAGGGCGACCCGGTGGTCTCGTCGGTGCTGCTCGCCGCCTGTGTCTTCGGCATCTTCTACACGGCCCCCGTCTCCTACACGTGGATGATGCTCTGCGTGACGCTGCTGGCCTCCCTGCTCTACGGCCTGCTGGACCTGCTCGACCCGGCCCTGCTCGCGCTGCGGCTGGCCGAGACGGGCGTGGGTGCTCTCGGTGCCGTGCTGGCCGTGCTGTTCGTCCTGCCCGTCACCACGCACGCCGTGACCGACGCCTGGATCCAGCGCGCCCTGACCTGCGTCCACGCCTGCACCGCCGAGGCCGCCGCCCGGCTGGCCGGGGTCCCGGGCGCCGACCCGGCGCCCCGGGTCGCCGAACTGGAGCAGATGCTCGGACGGGTACGGCTCGCCGTCGCGCCCCTCGTCCACCCGCTGAACCCGATGCTCGTCCGCAAGGGCCGCGCCCTGCGCGTCCTGGCCCTGCTGGACGACTGTGCCCGGGAGATCCGCGGCCTGGTCGCCGTCGCCGCCGACCCGGAGGCGTCGCAGGACGCCCGGCTCGCCAGGGCCTGCCACCGGGTCGAGGCCTCGGTCGAGGCGCTGATCGCCAGCCCGGCGAGCAAGGGCCGCGAGCCCCGCCCCGCCGGCTCCCCGGCCGTGCGGCCGCCCCAGGCCGGCGAGCCCGCCCTCGCCCACCTGCACGGTCTCGAACACGCCCTGGCCGAACTGGCCGCCCCCCTGCGGGCACCCTCGGGCTCGCCGCTCGTGGGGGCGTGAGGCGGGCGCGCACGAGGGCGTGCCGGAGAGCCGTCCGCCGCGACGCGCTTCAACCTGCCCCCCGCACGCATCGATCCGGACGTGCCCCGCGCTCTCAACCCCCTTGGTCTAGACCGCAGGTGCTACCGTCGCCCGGGACGGGCAGTCGACCGACAAGGGGACAGCGGTGGCAGACGGCGGCAGGCGCAGGGCGTTCATCGGGTCGTTCACGGCAGCGGGCGGCCCGGGCGTGATCATGGCGGCCGTCGACACCGCGGACGGCTCGCTGGCCGTCCTCGGCGGCGTGAACGGCGTGCCCGACCCGTCCTATCTCGCCCTCGCGCCCGACGGCGGCACCCTCTACGCGGTCAGCGAGACAGCCGAGGGCGCGGTCGCCGCCTACCGGGTGACCGGCGAAGCCCCCGAGCCCGTCGGCAGGCCCGTGCCCGTCGGCTCCGGCCCCACCCACCTCAGCGTCTTCGACGGCCACCTGCTCACCGCCGACTACGGCTCCGGCAGCGTCTCCGTCGTCCGCCTGCGCCCCGACGGCACCCTGGAGGGCCCCGTCTCCGCGGTGCTCCGGCACACCGGTTCCGGCCCCCACACGCCCCGCCAGCAGGGCCCGCACGCCCACCACGTGCAGCCCGACCCCAGCCGCCGCTGGGCGGTCAGCGTCGACCTCGGCACCGACTCCGTGCGGGTGTGCACCCTGGCCGACGGCCGTCTGGAGCTGCACCGGGAGGTCGCCCTGCGCCCCGGCTCCGGCCCCCGCCACCTGGCCTTCCACCCCGAGGGCGACCGCGCCTACGTCGTCAACGAGCTCGCCCCGACGATCACCGTCTGCCGCTGGAACGCCGCCGACGGCACCCTCAAGCCGCTGACCGAGACACAGGTCCTGCCGGGCGCGCCGGACGGCGACGCGTACCCGTCGGGCGTCGTGGTCTCGCCCGACGGCCGGTTCGTGTGGACCGCCGTACGCGGCGAGGACGTGCTGTGCGTGCTGGCCGTCGAGGGCGAGAGTCTGCGCCTGGTCGGGACCGTCCCCTGCGGCGGACACTGGCCGCGCGCGCTCACCGAGGCCGACGGCTACCTCTACGTCGCCAACGAACGCTCCGGCGACGTCACCTGGTTCCGCCTCGACCCGGACACCGGTCTCCCGCGCCGCGCCGGATCGGTCCGGGTCCCCGCCGCCTCCTGCGTCGTCGTCGGCTGACCCGGTCCCTGCACGCCGAAGGGCCCGCCCCGGTCGGGGGCGGGCCCTTGTCGTACGACGTGGAAAGGGTGCGCGGGTCAGCGCAGGGGCGTGCCCTGCTGCGCCGGCGGGGCGATGCCGAGGGCCTGCGTGTACTGGGCCAGGGCGAGCTTGCCGATCGCCGGATACGGGCCGAGCGCATCGGCGGCGGCGCAGCCGGCCTCCGCGGCGGCGGCCTCGATCAGCGAGGCGTCGATCTCCGGGCCGATCAGGTAGGGGGCCAGCGCCAGCTGCTGCGAGCCCGAGGAGCGCAGCTGGTCGGCGACGGCCGCGATCGAGCCCTCCTGGTCCAGCGCGGCCGCCATCACGGGCACGGCCAGACGCGCGGCGAGCAGCATGCCGGTGATCCCGGCGGCCTGCACGGCCTCCTCGCCACCCACCGAGGCGAGGATGATGCCGTCCGCGGCCGTGGCCACGGTGAACAGCCGGGCGCGGTCGGCGCGGGCCAGACCGGCCTCGGACAGCCGCACGTGCAGACCCTCCGCGAGCAGCGGGTGCGGGCCCAGCACGTCCGTCAGGTCGGCGGCGACCCGGCTGTCCATCACGGCCTGGCGGACCTGGCGCAGCAGCGCGCCGTCCGGGCCGGCGAGCAGCGGCACGACCACCGCGACGGGGCCCTCGGGCTCCTTGACCTCCACACCCGCGGCGAGCGCCTGCTCGTAACGGGCGGTGCGCTCGTCGGCGGCGTGCGCGAGCACGACCTTCAGCGACGGGAACTCCGCGTCGTCCCCGTCCACGAACCCGATACGGGCGTCGAGCCCGGGGAGCTCGGAGCGGGCGATGCTCACGATCTCCTCGGCGAGGCCACGGGTGGCGGCGCTGGGCGTGCCCGGAACCGCGAGAACGAGCGCGGGTGCGCCCTCGGGAGCCGCCAGCGGCTCGGGTCGGCGGTGCCGCCCGGGCTGGCGGGGGCGCGGCATTCGTACAGGCAGGCCGGACGCGGGCCCAGTGGGGGAGCTCATGGCGCCGCATGTTACTGGCTTCCTGGGCTCCCCTGTTCGGGGAGGGGGCAGGTGAGCGGTATCCGTCCCGTTTTGTCTGATCAGTTGTGATGAGTTACGTACGAATTCGCCACGGTTGGCACGTCCTTCAGTCCCCGTCCATGCGCACGACCAGCAGCATTCGCTCGTCAGCGGGCAGAGTGAGCTCGTCCGTGGCGAGAGCCGTCGCGATCCGCATCGCGCCCAGCAGCGGGTCGCCCTCGGCCGGAACCCGTCCGACGTGCGGCAACCGTCGCGCCAGCGCCTCGTCCAGGGGGCCGAGCAGGGGCGCGCCCAGCCGGAACAGACCGCCGGTCAGCGCGAGTACGGACTCGCCTTCGGCGGGGCAGACCGCCGCGGCGGAGTCGGCGATGTGGCGTGCCGCGTCCCGCAGGATCCCGGCCGAGACCCGGTCCTCGTCCGCGCAGGCGGCGACCTGTGGCGCGAAGGAGGCGAGGACGGCCGGCCGGTCCGGACGCGGGTACAGCTCCGCGGGCAGCCCCGGCATCGGCCCGAAGGTCTCCTCCGCCCGCGACAGCAGCGCCGAGGACCCGCCGTCGCGGCCGTCATGGGCGCGCAGCGCGGCCTCCAGCCCGGCGCGGCCGATCCAGGCGCCGCCGCCGCAGTCGCCCAGCAGATGGCCCCAGCCGTCCGCCCGCCGCCAGCGCGAGAGGTCCGTGCCGATCGCGATCATTCCGGTGCCCGCCGCCACCACGGCACCGGCGCGCGGGCCGAGCGCCCCGGTGTACGCGGTCACGGCATCGGCCGCGAGCACGGCGGCCCGGGTGCCGAACTCGCGTCGCAGCACCCCCGGCAACCCGGCCCGCAGCCCGTCGCCCAGTGTGCTCAGCCCGGCCGCGCCCACGGCGGCCGTACGCAGCTCCGTCACACCTGTCTCGGCCGTCAACGACCGCACCAGCGGGAGCAGTTGTCCCATCAGGTGGTCCGCGTCGATCCCCCGGGGACCGGTGCGCACGGGCACGGCCGACTCCCGTCGCGCCGACACCCTGCCGTCAGCGGTCCCCACGACGACCCGCAGGCCCGACCCGCCGGAGTCGACGGCCAGACAGCCGGTCGAACCCCGGGACGCCGTGCCCCCGGGCCTGGTCACGGCAGGCGCCAGTCCACGGGCTGCCCGCCCTGGCCGACCAGCAGGTCGTTGGCCCGGCTGAACGGACGGGAGCCGAAGAAGCCGCGGTCGGCCGACATCGGGGACGGGTGCGCGGACTCCACCGAGGGCAGACTGCCCAGCAGCGGACGGAGATTGCGGGCGTCACGGCCCCACAGGATCGACACCAGCGGCTTCCCGCGCGCGGCGAGGGCGCGGATCGCCTGCTCGGTGACCTCCTCCCAGCCCTTGCCGCGGTGCGCGCCCGGGCTGCGCGGTGCCGTGGTGAGAGCCCTGTTGAGCAGCAGCACGCCCTGGCGGGTCCACGGCGTGAGGTCGCCGCTGGACGGCTGGGGCAGCCCCAGGTCGGAGTGCAGCTCGCGGAAGATGTTGATCAGGCTGCCGGGCAGCGGCCGTACCTCCGGGGCCACCGAGAACGACAGCCCGACCGCGTGCCCCGGCGTCGGGTACGGGTCCTGCCCGACGATGAGGACGCGGACCTCGTCGAAGGGCTGCTGGAAGGCCCGCAGGACGTTCTGCCCGGCCGGTAGGTAGGTGCGCCCCGCGGCTATCTCCCCGCGGAGGAAGTCGCCCATCCCGGCGATCTTTCCGGCCACGGGCTCCAGGGCGCTCGCCCAGCCCGGTTCGACGATCTCATGCAACGGTCGTGGTGCCACGGCGTCACCCTACTGCCGTGCAGGGCACGGCGATCAACCGGTGGCCAGGGGCCGGCCGCCTCACGCGACCACCGCCGCCCGCACGCACAGCACGTCGGGCAGGTGCGAGGCCAACTGCCGCCAGCTGTCGCCGTCGTCGGCCGACGCGTACACCTCGCCGTTGCGGTTGCCGAAGTACACGCCCGCCGGGTCCGCGTCGTCGGTGCACAGGGCGTCGCGCAGCACGGTGCCGTAGTGGTCGCCCTGCGGGAGTCCGGCCGTCAGCGGCTGCCAGGTCTCGCCCGCGTCCCGGGTGCGGAAGACGCGGCAGCGGTGGTCGGCCGGGACCCGGTCGGAGTCGGCGGTGATCGGGAACACGTAGGCGGTGTCGCCCTGGTGCGGGTGCGTGGCCATCGCGAAACCGAAGGTGGACGGCAGGCCCTTGCCGATGTCGGTCCACCGCCCGCCCCCGTCGTCGCTGCGGTACACGCCCCAGTGGTTCTGGAGATACAGCCGGTCCGGGTTCACCGCGTCCCGCGCGACCTTGTGCACGCACTGCCCGAACTCGGGGTCCGGATCGGGCAGGAACACCGCGGAGACACCGGAGTTGGACGGCGCCCAGCTCGCGCCGCCGTCGCCGGTGCGGAACACCCCCGCCGTGGACACGGCCACGGTGACCGCGGCCGGATCGCGCTCGTCGGTCAGGACGGTGTGCAGGCCCTCGCCGCCACCGCCGGGCACCCACTGGGAGCGGGTCGGGTGCTCCCACAGCGGGCGGACCAGGGCGAAGCTCTCTCCGCGGTCCTCCGAGCGGTACAGCGCGGCCGGTTCCGTCCCCGCGTACACCACGCCCGGTTCGGCCGCCGCCGGGTGCAGCTGCCACACCCGCTCCAGCGAAGCCCCCGTGTCCTGGGGGAACTTGACCGCGGGCGCGGCCGGTTCGGTCCAGGTCCGGCCGAGGTCGTCCGAATGGAACACCGACGGGCCCCAGTGCGCGCTGTCGCCACCCGCGAGCAGGCGCGTGGTGTCGCCGCTGGTGTCGATCGCGACCGAGTACACGGCCTGCGCGTTGAAGTAGGGACTTTCGTCGAACTCCCAGGCGCCCTCGCGCCGGCGCCCGATGAACAGGCCTTTCCGGGTCCCCACGGCGAGCAGTACTTCGGTCATGCCGGTCACCTCCGCGACGTCTTCGTCTCAGACACCGGCCAGTCTGCACCCCACCACTGACAGTCACCTGGGGACGGCCGTCTCCGCAGGTCAGCGTGTGTCGGGCGGCAGGTCCCGTGATCGCCCGGGGGCGAGTAGGGCTCCCTTGCGACCCCACGGGTCTCGCCGAGGCGCCGGCCGCGCGCCACCGCCGGGGCGCGGGCACGCCCTGAGCATCGGCGGGCCGGCGCCCGTATGGGACGGCGACGGGGTGGACCGAGTGCTCGTGAGGAGGCGGCCCTCGATGAGGCTGCGGGGTCGGAGGGTTGGGCACGTGTGGCTGTGGCGCTGGCGGCGCAGCCCGTTGCGGCGGCGGTCCGACGTGGTCGAGGGCTGGGTGCTGTTGGCGGCCTGGACACTCACCGTGCTGTGCGGGGTGCTCACGGGCCTGACGGTCGCAGGTTCCGTGGAACGGGGGCTGGCGCGGGAGCGCGCGGAGTGGCGGCCCGTCACCGCCCGGCTGACCGAACGCGCGCCCGGTGTGCCCGCCGGGCCCGGCGCGGCGAGCGGCTCCCAGGTGTGGGCCGGGATCGGCTGGCGCGCGCCGGACGGCTCCCCGCGGTCCGGTCAGGCCCGGGTCGCGCCGGGCACCGTGGCGGGGACGGCGGTGAAGGTCTGGACGGACCGGCAGGGCCGCCTCGTCAGCGAGCCGACGGGCGCCGCCGAGGCGCGGGTGCGCTCCGCGCTGGTCGGCACGCTCATCGGCCTCGGCGCCGCCGTGGTCCCCTTCGCCTGCGGCCGCGCGGTGCGCGACCGGCTGGAGTGCCGGCGGCTCGACCAGTGGGATACGGACTGGCTCCGCTTCGACCCGCTGTGGGGCCACCGGACGGGCTCGGGGCCGCAGGACGCCTGAGCGGCGGGGCGGGCAGAGGCGGGGGCAGGGGCTGGCGTGGGGCAGCGTCCGCGACCGGCGATTCCGCTCCGGTCGCGGACCTCCGGCTCGGGCGGCCGCTCGCCCCGACCTCGTGTTGCCCCGCCCTCGACCCAGGCCCGCGAAGCTGCCCGCGCTCCACCCCGGGCCTCACAGCCCGAGCGCCCGCCCCAGGATCCCGTCCAGGTCCGCCGAGTCGGGCAGGGTGCCGAAGGCGTGCCCCCAGTCGCCGCCCAGCCGGGTCGCGCAGAAGGCGTCCGCGACGGCGGGGGGCGCGTACCGGACCAGCAGGGACGCCTGGAGGGCGAGGGCCATGGACTCCACGAGCCGGCGGGCGCCGGTCTCGGACGCGCTCGCCAGCCCTTCCCTCAGACGCCCGACCGCCGCGTCGAGACGGGCGTCCGCCCCCTGGGCCAGGGCCAGTTCGGAGAACAGGGCGTCCGCCGTGCGCGGATCGCGTGTCAACGCCCGCAGGACGTCGAGGGCGTTGACGTTCCCGGAGCCCTCCCAGATGGACAGCAGCGGAGCCTCGCGGTAGTGGCGGGGCATGCCGGAGTCCTCGACGTAGCCGTTGCCGCCCAGGCACTCCAGGGCCTCGGCGGTGAAGGCGGGGCCCCGCTTGGTGACCCAGTACTTGCCGACGGCCGTGGCGATGCGGCGGAACGCGCGTTCGCCCTCGTCCCCGCGGATCGCCCGGTCGGCGGACCCCGCCAGCCGCAGGGTGAGCGTCGTGGCGGCCTCCGACTCCAGCGCCAGGTCGGCCAGTACGTTGCGCATCAGCGGCTGGTCGGCGAGACGTGCCCCGAACGCGCTGCGGTGACGGGTGTGATGGCCGGCCTCGACGAGCGTCCTGCGCATCAGCGTCGCCGACGCCGTCACACAGTCCAGCCGGGTGCAGTTGACCATCTCGATGATGGTCTTGACGCCCTGCCCCTCGGGCCCGACCAGCCAGGCGACAGTGCCGTCGAACTCCGGCTCGGAGGACGCGTTGGACCGGTTGCCGAGCTTGTCCTTGAGCCGCTGGACCCGGAAGGTGTTGCGGGTGCCGTCGGGCAGTACGCGGGGCACGAGGAAGCAGGACAGCCCGCCCGGCGCCTGCGCCAGCACCAGGAACACGTCGCACATCGGCGCCGAGGTGAACCACTTGTGCCCGCGCAGGGTGTAGACACCGGGTTCCGAACCGGGCGTGGCCACCGTGCTGTTGGTGCGAACGTCCGAGCCGCCCTGCTTCTCGGTCATGCCCATCCCGGCGAGCAGCCCGCGCTTCTCGGCCGGTACCCGCAGCCCCGGGTCGTACTCCCGGCTGGTCAGCAGCGGCTCGTAGACCTTGGCGAGTTCCGGTTCGCGGCGCAGCGCGGGGACCGCCGCGTAGGTCATCGAGGTCGGGCAGCCGTGCCCGGCCTCGCTGTGGTTCCACACCAGCCCGCCCGCGGTCCGCGCGACATGCGCGCCCGGGCGGTCGTCGGCCCACGGCGACCCGGCCAGGCCCTCCTCGACCGCGACCCGCATCAGCCGGTGCCAGCTCGGGTGGAACTCCACCTCGTCGACGCGGTGGCCCCAGCGGTCGTGGGTGCGCAGCTCGGGCTCGTACCGGTTGGCCAGCTCGCCCCACTCCTGCGCCTCCGCGCCGCCCGCCAGCAGGCCGAGCCGGCGGATGTCGGCCTCCGCCCAGCCGGCGCCCTCCCGGCGCAGGCCCTCCAGCAGGGCCGCGTCCTCGGCGGCGTCGTAGGGCGCCAGGGGCGGGGCCTGGTTGGTGACGTCGTGCGTCGCGTACCGCGTGTGCCGCTCGTGTACGGGTGTCGAGACCATGACGCGAGTGTTGCACTATCTCTGCGGTCGCAGCAATGATGCAACATCGTCTTCCGGCCCGTACAGTACGAGGCCATGCGCAGCCACGACACGAGGTCCCACGGATGACCGCCCCGGCAGGCCCCGGCACCGTGGAGCTGCGCCCGCTGTCCGCGCGGTCCGTCGTCCTGAGCCTGCTGCTCGGGGCGGACCCGCCCGAGATGACCGCGAGGGACCTCGCCCGCGCGGTCGAGCCGTTCGAGGTCGGCGGGTCGACCCTGAGGGCCGCGCTCAGCCGGATGGCGGCCGCCGGCGACCTGCGCCGCACCGGGGCCGGGTACCGCATCGGGGAGCGGCTGCTCGAACGCCGCCGTCGCCAGGACGAGGCGGTCCGGCCGCACACGCGCGCGTGGGACGGCGACTGGGAGATGGTCGTGGTCACCGCGACGGGCCGCGGCCCCGCCGAACGCGCCGAGCTGCGCACCCGGCTGACCGCGCTGCGCCTCGCCGAACTCCGCGAGGGCGTCTGGCTGCGCCCGGCCAACCTCTCGCGCGAACTGCCCGGGGAACTGGGGCGGGTGGCCGAGCTCGGTACGGCCCGCCCCGCCCGGCCCCCGCGTGAACTGGCCGCACGGCTGTGGCCGCTGGACGACTGGGCGGCCACGGCGGACGCCCTGCTGGCCCATGGGGGGCGGTCCGTCGGTCCGACCGACCGCCTCACCGCCTACGCGGCGATCGTCCGCCATCTGCTGGCCGACCCGGTCCTGCCGGACGCCCTGCTGCCCACGGGCTGGCCGGGCACGGCCCTGCGCACCGCCTACGCGGACTACCGCCGGGAACTCGCCCGGCAGTTGGCGACGCGCGCGTAGAGCCGCAGCGGCTCCACGCGCGCGTGGCGTGCTGCTCGTCCGCCTCAGGCCGCCGGTCGGCCGGCACATCGGCTCCACGCGCGCGTGGCGTGCTGACCTCCGGGTCCAGCACCGGCTTGGGCGGTCGCTCGGCTCCACGCGCGCGTGGCGTGTCCATCCGGCCCTGTGCGCGCGCCGAACGACCCGGGCTCCACGCGCGCGTGCCGGACACGAGGGCGCCGAGGGCGACCGTACGAAGCGCCGTGCGGGGATGCTCCGCGCGGCCGCCCTCACCGCCGGGGCGTCACCGGTAGGTGATGTCCGAGGTGGAGTAAAGGCAGTTGGTGCTGTCCGGGCCCCTGCCGACGGCCGTGTTGTTGTTGTACTTCTGGCAGGGGACGACCTTGCGCGAGGCGTCGTTGAGGATGGTGATGCCGCGCAGGGTGGCCACGTCGTTGCGGTTGACGTTGATGCCGACCAGCCGGGCCGTGCTGCCGGTGCCGGTCACCTCGACGGTGCTGAGGTTGACCTTGCGGGTGTACTGCGTCGAGCAGTCGCCGCAGGAGCGGTAGAGCGTCTTGAACTCCCGCACCGCGAAGTCGGAGATGTTCACGGTGCCGCCGCCGTTGTGCTGGAACACCTTGTCGGACGCCTTCTTCGCACCGCCGCCGACGACGTTGTACGTGGCGCTCGAGCCGCCGCGGAAGGTGGCGGCGTCCTCGCCGACGTCCTCCCACCAGACGTTCTGAAGGGTGCAGCTGCCCAGACAGTGGATGCCGTCGGCGCCCGGCGCGCCGATGATCACGTTCTTCAGGGTGACGCCGTCGGCGAGGGTGAGGATCGGCTTCTGGTCCTCGGCCTGGTCGCCGGTGCCCAGCGCCCCGCTGCCGTAGAGGCGCAGCATGCCGTAGTCCTTGGAGCCGGTCAGGCTGATGGTCGCGGTGACCGCCTGGCTGCCGGACGCTGACGGCCAGGCGGCGGCGCTCGCCGGGGTGAGCGCCGCGCTAGCCATGAGCATGCCAATCGAGAGGCCGGTGGCGGTCAGTGCGCCGGCCGTGGTGCGCCCGCGCCCGCGCGGGTGTCGGGGAGAGGTCATGTCCCGATTCCTTCCTCCGTGATGGTGGGGGTCATTACGTGGTGCGGCTCGAATCGGTCATGGTGCTGAACGGAACGTAGATAGAAAGCGCTTTCCAGTCAAGAGGTGTGGGAGCGCTTCAACACTTTGGCGGAGCGTGCCACGCCGCCGGGCGGGACGTCCCTCCTCGCGAAGGTCTGCACCACGAGTTGACGCCGAGGGGGCGCACCGGCGTCCGGTGCGCCCCCTCGGAGACGCGTGTGCACCCGGGTCAGACCGAGCGGTGGTACTGGTCCGGCACCCGCACCTCGCCGCCCAGTTCGCGGGCCGCCTTCCGGGCCCAGTACGGGTCACGCAGCAGCTCACGGCCGAGGAGGACGGCGTCGGCCTCGCCGTTGGCGACGATCTTCTCGGCCTGCTCGGCGTCGGTGATCAGGCCCACGGCCGCGACCGGCAGCGCGGTCCCGGCCTTCACCCGGGAGGCGAAGGGCACCTGGTAGCCGGGCCCGGTCGGGATCCGGGCGTCGGGGACGTTGCCGCCGCTGGACACGTCGAGCAGATCGACGCCGTGCTCCTGGAGCGCGCGGGCGAGGCGGACGGTGTCGTCGGCGGACCAGCCGCCCTCCTCCAGCCAGTCGGTCGCCGAGACCCGGAAGAACACCGGCTTGCCCTGCGGCCACACCTCGCGCACCGCGTCGACGACCTCCAGGGCGAACCGGGCGCGGTTCTCGAACGAGCCGCCGTAGGCGTCGGTACGGCGGTTGGAGTGCGGCGACAGGAACTCGTGGACCAGATAGCCGTGCGCGCCGTGGACCTCGACGACCTCGAAGCCCGCGGCGAGCGCGCGCCGTGCCGCGTCGGCGAACCGCCCCACGATCTCCTCGATGCCCTCGACGCTCAGCTCCTCGGGCGTCTGATGCCCCTCGGCGAACGGCACCGCGCTCGGTGCCACCGGCTGCCAGCCGTGCGCCTCGGGCCCGACCGGCCTGCCGCCCTTCCAGGGCCGCTCGGTGGCGGCCTTGCGCCCGGCGTGGGCGAGCTGGACGCCGGGGACCGTGCCCTGCGCCGTGAGGAAGCGGGTGATCCGGCGGAACGCCTCGAGCTGGGTGTCGCTCCACAGGCCCAGGTCGTAGGGCGAGATCCGGCCCTCGGGGCTCACGGCCGTGGCCTCCACGAGGACGAGACCGGTGCCGCCGGCCGCCCGTGAGGCGTAGTGGGCGAAGTGCCAGTCTTGCGGGGCTCCGGCGTCGGGACCCTCGGGGGCGGCCGAGTACTGGCACATCGGCGACATCCACACCCGGTTGGGGATGGTCAGATCGCGCAGCCTGTAGGGCTCGAAGAGCGCACTCACGGCGACTCCCTTTCGTCACGGGACCGTTCGACGAGTCGTACGATACTCATCGTAGTACGGGAGATGTCAAACTACGAAGACCTTCGTACAATGGCTTCCATGACGCCCACCGCACCCGCCGCCGGCCGCGAGCTGCCGCACCCGGCCAGCGAGGAGATCCGGCTGGAGGGCGTGCTGCACGCCCTCGCCGACCCGATGCGGCTCCAGATCGTCAGCGAGCTCGCCGCCGCGGGCGGTGTGGAGCTGACCTGCTCGCAGTTCGCCGTGCCCGTCACCAAGTCCACGACGACGCATCACTTCCGGGTGCTGCGGGAGGCCGGGGTGATCAGGCAGGTGTACCGCGGCACGGCCAAGATGAACGGCCTGCGCGTGGACGACCTGAACGATCGTTTCCCCGGGCTGCTGGACGCGTTGATCGCCGCCGCGGCCCGGCAGGCGGGAAGCGCGGGGGCGTAAGGTTCCGGGGTTTCCGGGAACTGAGGGGGTGTGCCGCTCCCCGGGCGGCGCCGTGCGAGGCGCCCGGCGCCGGGGCTGCCGCCGCTACCCCGCCCCGGCCGCGTCCAGGAGCGACCGCCAGTCGGGGAGCTTCACGACGTTCCTGCCCAGGGACGCGCCGAGTTCGGCCTCCGCCCGCTCGATCGACTGCCATCCGGCCCACTGCACCGGGGTCAGCCCCGCCGCCCGCAGCGCCGTCAGCGGGTCGTCCGGGACGTCCTTGCGGAGCAGTTCCGGCGCGTCCTGGAGCAGGGACGTCACCGTCTCCTTCGCGCAGGGGCGGTTCGTGCCGATGACGCCCGTCGGGCCCCGCTTGATCCACCCCGCCACGTACTCGCCCTCGGCGACCCGGCCTGCCGTGTGCGGCACGGTGCCCGTGGTGCCGTCGAACGGCAGGCCCGCCAGCGGCACGCCCTGGTAGCCGACCGAACGCAGGACCAGCTGGGCCTCGATCACCTCGAACCGGCCCGTGCCCGTCACCCCGCCGCGCCCGTCCGGCAGCGTGTGCTCGAAGCGGACCGCGCCCACCCGGCCGCCGTCGGCGAGGAGTTCGACGGGGCGCAGGAAGAACCGCGCGTGGATGCGGCGCGGCGCGTCACCGGGCGGCCGTGCGGACCAGTCGCGCAGCACCTCCACGTTGCGGCGCCGCGCGGCGGGCAGGGACGCGTCGTCCGTGTAGGCCGGGTCGAGCGCCAACTCCGCTGGATCCACACGGACTTCGGCACCCGGCAGGCCGCCCAGCTCGCGCAGCTCCTTGGTGGTGAAGCGGGCCTGGGACGGGCCGCGCCGCCCCACCATGTGCACGTCGGCGACCTCGCTCGCGGCGAGTGCCGCGAACGCCGCCTGCGGCATGTCGGTGGGGCTCAGCTCGGCCGCTCCCCGGGCCAGGACGCGGGTGACGTCCACCGCGACATTGCCCACCCCGATGACCACGGCCGACCGCGTGCCCCGCACGAACCCGTCGTCCACGGCGTCCGGATGGGCGCTGTACCAGGACACGAACCGGGTCGCCGACCAGCTGCCCGGCAGATCCTCGCCGGGGATGCCGAGGTGGCGGTCGGTGGCGGCGCCGACGCAGTACACCACCGCGTGGTACAGCTCGCGGAGCCTCTCCGCCGCCACGCCCCCGGTGCCCACGTGCACCCCGCCGAGGAAGCGCACCCGCTCGTGCTCCAGAACCGTACGCAGGTTGTTCTGGAGGGACTTGATCTTCTCGTGGTCCGGCGCCACGCCGTAGCGCACCAGTCCGTACGGGCAGGGCAGCCGGTCCAGTACGTCGACCAGCACCGCGGGGTCCTGCTGGACCAGGGCCTGCGCGGTGTAGACCCCGCTGGGTCCGGAACCGACGACGGCGACACGCAGCACGGCGGAACTCCTCGTCCCGAGATGTGGCAGGAGATCGCTGGTGCCTCCAGCATCGCACCGGCGGGCCCGCCGGGGGAGAGGCGGAGCTGACCCGTCGGAGTGCCCGGTGTGCGTGTCCTTTCGATCTTTTCGTATGGAATGTGATGATGCGGTTACGTTGCGTGTGTGCTAGAAGCATCCTTTCTCAATCTTTCTGATCGCCGTTTCGAGGACGGAGCGGTGTCCGTCCGGCCCGCGTGGGAAGTGCGGGAGGGTGCGGGCGCCACGTCCTGGTTCCAGGTACGGCTGGGCTTCGCCGACGGTGCCCGGGTGGACGCGCTGGCCGTGGTGAGCGCGGGATGCCTGTCCATCGAGGACGTCCGGGCCCAGCCGGCCCTCTCCCTCGCCGACCTCACCGTCCTCGCCGACTGGATCGAGGGCCCGCTGTCCGAGGTGTGCGGGATCGAGCCGTGCGGGATGGAGCCGGGCGGGATCGGGCCGGGCAGTTTCGAACCGTGCGGGATCGAGCCGTACGAGGAGAGCGGCGCGCGGGCGGGGGCCGAGGCCGACACCGAGGCCCGGCTCCGGGCCGGCGGGTCCTTCGGCTTCGGCGGCTTGGACGGCTTGGACGACCTGAGCGACCTGGACGACCACCCGGACGACCCGCACGACCCGGACGGCTTCGGCCGTACGGGCGAGCCCCCCGGGCAGGACGAGTTCGCGGGCCGGGACGGCTCCACGGGCCCGGACGGCTTCGCCGATCCCGAGGACCCCGCCGGCCACCCCGACGCCCTCGCCCTCACCCCCGCCCCCAGCCGCGCCCGCCCCGCCTGGCCGCGGGGTGTCGAGGGGCGCCGGCTCGTCGCCCAGGAGTACCGGGCGGCGCAGGAGGACGGCGTCGACCCGGTCCTCGCGGTGATGTGCGCGACCGGGCACAGCCGCCGAAGGTCGCTGAAGCTCATCGCCCAGGCCAGGGACATCGGCTTCCTGACGCCACGTCACGCCCGCCGCTGACGGCCGCGCGTGGCAAAGCGCCTGCCCTGACTGTCGCGCATGGTGAGACCGGGCCTCAAAGCAGCGCGCGGCGGAGCCGGTTGCCGACGTCGGACGCGGCGGGCCCGGCCGTCAGACCATGTCCCGCATGCGTGAGATCTCGCTCGTCTGCTGGGCCACCACGTCGTCGGCCATCTCCTCGACCTGGATGTTGTTCCCCTGCGCCTTCACGTCCGTGGCCATGGTGATCGCCCCCTCGTGATGGGTGATCATCAGCTGCAGGAACAGGGCGTCGAAGTCCTCGCCGCGCGCCGCCCGCAGCTTCGTCAACTGGGCCTCGGTGGCCATCCCGGCCATGGCGGCGTGGTCGTGCCCCTCGCCCCGCTCCGGCTGGTCATGGGCCGTCAGCCAGCCCTTCATCGCGCCGATCTCCGGCCCCTGGGCGGCCGTGATGCGCTCGGCGAGCCGCTTCACCTGGGCCGACTCCGCCTGCTTCGGGGCGAGTTCGGACATCTCCAATGCCTGCTGGTGGTGCTCGATCATCATGCGCACGTACGACACGTCGGCCGAGTTGGGGGTGTCGTCCTCGGCCCGCTGCTCGGCGGCCTCCTCGGCCGACAGGGTCCGGTTGTCCTCGCCCGGCATGCCCGGCTGGAGCACCGAAGGACCGCTCGATGCCGGGGACTTGGCGTTGTCTTCGGAGCCGGATTCGCAGCCGCCGAGCGTGAACGCGGCCAGGGCGGCGAGCGATACCGACGCGAGGGATGCACGCAGCGCGCGGCGGGAATGCACAACGGCCTCCTGTGGCTGGGTTGTCCGCTCCGGGGGAGGGATGAGCAGGCACACCTTGTGAGTGTTGATGACTGTCCTAGCACGGTTCCGCGCATCACTGATCAAAAACCTGGATTACATCTCCGTTTAACCCCTGTTGATCTGTGCATGATGCAGACGATACTTCGGGGGTCCGTGAACCGTTCCGTCGTGAACGGAACAAGGGAGGAAGCAGCAGTGACCCTGTCCAACAACCCCCGAACGCGGCGCAGACGACTGGGAGTTGCCACCGCGGCGGCCGGCCTGCTGGCCGCGCTGCTCACGGCTCACCCGGCCGTCGCCACCCCCGACCCCGGCGACGTCCCGACGACTCGGAAGGACGTCTCCCGCAGCGCCGAGGCCGATGTGCGCGAGGCCATCGACGCCGGCGAGATACCCGGCCAGGACGAGATCGTCCACTCGGCCAACATCACGCACGTCGCCAACGTCCCCAAGGACCTGGTGAAGGGCACCAACTCCGACCTGGCCTTCCAGGGCCGGTACGCCTTCGCCGGCAACTACGACGGGTTCCGCATCTTCGACATCAGCGACCCGAAGGCGCCCAGGACCGTCGCGCAGGTGCTGTGCCCCGGATCGCAGAACGACATCTCGGTCTCCGGCAACCTGCTGTTCCTGTCCACCGACTCCTCGCGCAGCGACAGCAGTTGCAACAGCACCACCCAGCCCGCGACCGAGAAGTCGTCCTGGGAGGGCATGAAGGTCTTCGACATCAGCGACAAGGCGAACCCGAGGTACGTCGCCGCCGTCGAGACCGCCTGTGGCTCGCACACCCACACGCTGGTGCCCGAGCGCCGCAACGTCTACGTCTACGTCTCCTCCTACTCGCCCAACGCCACCTACCCGGACTGCCAGCCGCCGCACGACGGCATCTCCGTGATCAAGGTGCCGCGCAACGCTCCCGAGAAGGCGGCGGTCGTCGGCTTCCCGGTGCTGTTCCCCGGCGAGGGCCCGGACGGCGGCGGCAACCCCGGCGGCCCGACCAACCCGGGCGTCAGCAAGACCACCGGCTGCCACGACATCACGGTCCTGCCCTCCAAGGACCTCGCGGCGGGCGCCTGCATGGGTGACGGCATCCTGTTCTCCATCGAGGACCCCGAGAACCCGAAGGTCATCGACCGCGTCCAGGACAACGTCAACTTCGCCTTCTGGCACTCCGCGACCTTCAACCAGAAGGCCAACAAGGTCGTCTTCACGGACGAGTTGGGCGGCGGCGTCGGCGCGACCTGCAACGAGGCGACCGGTGCCAAGCGCGGTGCCGACGGCATCTACGACATCGTCGGCCGCGGCGACCACCGCAAGCTGGTGTTCCGCAGCTACTTCAAGATCCCGCGCATGCAGGCCGCGACCGAGAACTGCGTCGCCCACAACGGCTCGCTCATCCCGGTCAAGGGCAAGGACATCATGGTCCAGGCCTGGTACCAGGGCGGTGTCTCCCTCTGGGACTTCACCGACTCCGCCAACCCGAAGGAGATCGGCTTCTTCGAGCGCGGCCCGCTGAGCACCCAGCAGCTCACGGTCGGCGGCACCTGGTCGGCGTACTACTACAACGGCTACATCTACTCGAACGACATGGCCAAGGGCTTCGACGTGCTGCGGGTGAGCGACAAGCTCACCGACCCGGCGCGCCGGATCCAGCTGCGTGAGCTCAACGTCCAGACCCAGCCGGACTACTTCGACTGACCGGACACGGGCCCCGGCCGGCCGTCCGGCCGGGGCTCTCGCTCCATGGGCGTCCCGTCCGCGGGCTCCCGCTTGACGGGCGGTCCGCCGACGGGCTCAACGGGCCGCTCGTCCGTCGGCCCCTGATCCACGGGCCGGGTGTCCGTGGAGAAGAACCGCGACAGATCCTCGTCGCACCTCCCGCCGGGCGCCTCGGTGTCCGGCGGGACCCCCATCTCCCGGTCCAGGCCGTAACGCCGGAAGAGCTCCGCGCGCAGCGGCTCCATCGGCAGGCCGACGTTCGGCAGCACCATCGCGTACACCGCGCCCATCAACTGCGAGCGCAGCATGGCGTATTCGGCGTCCGGGTCCCCGCAGCCCAGCCGGGTGACGGTGTCCCGCAGCAGCTCGCCGAGCCGCTGCTGCTCCGCGCACCGTACGAAGCCCTCCGCCTGGAGCAGCCCCGCCATGTGCTGGCGCATGAGCACCGTGTGGTCGCGCGCGAGTCCCAGTACGGCGTCGATCGCCCGCGCCATCCGCTCCCGGCCGTCGTCCGTGCGCGGCTCGCGTTCCAGGGCCTCCTCCAGCGTCCGGTGCATCAGCCGGTGCACCGCGGACTGCACCAGCTGGCGCTTGCCGGGGAAGTAGTACGAGACCAGACCGCGTGCGGAGCCCGCCCGGTCCGCTATGTCACCGAGGGTCGTGGCCTCGTAGCCGCGTTCGTCGACGAGTTCGACCGCCGCCTGGAGAAGCCGTTCGCGCGAGCGCCGTCGCAACTCTTCATTGACCTGGGCGCTGCGCGGGGACATGCTGGACTCCTGCGTTGACTGGCTGCCAGCCAACTATACTCAGCGCAGCGGGCCACGCTCCTTCGGGTGCGTGGTCTCGGCTGCCGTCCGCCTCGGGCGACGCGGGGGATCGTCCGAGGTGGGCGGCTTTTCTCACCTTGTTGGTGGCCTGAGGCTATTTCTTCCGGGCGATCACGGCACCCGGGCCGGCCGACGGCTCCCCGCCCCCGGCTCAGCCCATGAGGTCCAGCACCGGCCGCAGTCCGTCGGGGCGGGCGTCGGCGGGCAGGTGGTCCACGAAGTGCACCCGGCAACCGAGCGCGGCCGCGCCGCCGTCAGCCCGCCGGTCGTCGCCCACCATCAGCACCTGCCGGGGATCGGCGCCGAGCGCCTCGCAGGCCGTGGCGAACAGCCGCGGATCGGGCTTGCGGACGCCGTGCTCGTACGACAGGACGTAGACGCCGACGAACTCGTCGAGCCCGTGCGCGCGGAAGACCGGGCGCAGGTCCCAGCCGATGTTGCTGACCACTCCCACGGCGATCCCGCGCTCCCGCAGCCCGCCGAGCACCTCGGCCGCGTCGGGGTACGGCGTCCACGCGGCCGGTGTCATATGGCGCTCGTAGAGCGCGTCGTGCAGGCCGGGCTCCGGCAGCCGGACCCGGCGGGAGAGGCCGGTGTACGCGGCCCGGTGCAGCTCCGCGCTCTCGTCGCGGACCTCCCAGAGGGTGGCGAGGTCCTCGGGGAGGCGCAGCGGGTTCGCCCCGCCCGGCAGCGCCCCGGCCTCCTCCAGGGCCCGAGCCGTCCTGACCAGTTCCGGCCCGGACAGGGTGATCCCGGACTCGGCGAGCACACAGGCCAGCCATGACTCGGCGGACTCGATCCGGAAGAGGGTGCCGGAGAAGTCGAACAGCACAGCGGTCATGATCGGATCCTATGACCCGGACCCGGACCCGGACCCGGGGCCAGATCCAGGCTCAGGGCCGGACCCGGACCCGTGTTCAGGCCCGGACCCGTGTTCAGGCCCGGACCCGTGTTCAAGGCCGGACCCGCGTTCAGGCCCGGACCTGCGTTGAGGACGGGACCCGTGTTCAAGGCCGGACCCGTGTTCGGGACCGGACCCGGTGCGTCCCGGCGGAGGCGGTGTCCTGCGGGGCGGGGCGGGCAGCCACCGCCGGTGTGCCGCCACCGCCAGGGCCACCACGGTCGCGCCCAGGAGCCACCCGCCCAGCACGTCCGTGGCCCAGTGCACGCCCAGCCAGATCCGGGTCAGCCCGACCCCGAGGACCGAGACGACGGCCACCGCCACCGCCGCGCGGAACACGGCACGGCTCACGCCGTAGCGGTGCGCGAGCCACAGGAGCAGGCCGAACACCACCGTGGCCGTCATGGCGTGGCCGGACGGGAACGCCGCGTAGTGGGCCGAGTCCACGGGGTCGGACCAGCGCGGGCGCTCCCGGCCCAGGGCCGCCTTCAGGGTCTGCTGGACGCCCGTGCCGACGGCGACGGTGACCACCAGCCACAGGGCCGTCCAGCGCGCCGCGACCCGCAGCACCAGCCACAGCACCGCCACCGCGCACAGCACCCGCATGGTCTGCGGGTCCCACACCCAGTCCGTGAGGACGCGGGCGACCCCGGTCAGGCCGTCCTCGGCCACCGCCCAGCGGTGCGTGGTGCGGGCGACGGAGCGGTCGACGGACATCAGCGGATGCCACGCCACTCCCACGAGCACCACCAGCAGAACGGAACACACGGCCAGTGGTCTCGCCGCACGCAGTGCGCGGTGACGGCGGGGGGACCGGGGCTGGGTTTCCGTGGGTGACGGTGCCATGGACCGATCCTTGCCCAACCGTGGGGCCCGAGGCCAACCACGGGGCCGTGGGACAGGGTGGCGCGGGTGCCGCCGACGGGGCCGGCGTGGCGTCCGCCCCTCAGGGGCCGCGTCCGTACCAGGCGGCCGCCCCGTGGCGGGACGGCGCTATCCGAGGGCCCGCAGCCCTGGTACCAACGCCACCACCACGGGTATCACCGGCACCAGCGCGGCCGCGGCCGTCAGCCGCAGACGGTGGCTGGGGGTGAGCCGGTCCGGCGCGGTGAGCAGCCGGTTCACCCGCTGCGGCACCTGCGCGTCGGTCGTGGGGCAGGGACCGAAGACGCCCCGGCCCTCGTTCAGTCCCACCAGCGCCAGCGCCGTCGTCAGCCGTCCGAAGCGCCGGGAGGCGGTGTCGTCGGCGGCCAGTTCGACCAGCCGGTGCATCTCGTCGCGGAACGCCTCGAACACCCGGATCTGCGGGAACCCGATCGCCAGCGCGGCCGAGCAGTGCCGCAGCCAGTCGTGCCGGGCCTGCGCGTGTCCCATCTCGTGCGCGAGGACGGCGTCGAGCTGCCGCCCCTTCAGCCGGCGCAGCGCGGCGGTCGTGACGACCAGGCGGGGCGTCGAACCGGGCAGCCACCAGGCGTCGGGCCGCTCGCCCTCCAGCACCACCAGCCGTCCGCGGCCGGACTCCTCGCCGGGCAACCTCGGTGCGCGCAAGCGCAGTTCGGCCCTCCGGTGGCTGCGCCGGGTGCGGGCCCGGGCGACCTCGCGCACCAGCATCGCCGCGCTCCACACGCCGCCCAGCGCCAGCGCCACCGCGGTGGCCGCCGCCCAGCCACCGCCCGTGGTGCCGAGCGCGTACGCCTCCACGACCGGGCGCGGGGCCGGGGCGAACAGGTGACCGCGTACCTCCTGCCAGGCGGCCGCCGCGCTGAGGGCCATCGAGAGCGCGCAGCACAGCAGTACGGTCGCCACCGCGCACTGCCACACCCACAGGGCCACCACGGGCTCACGGTCCGGCCAGTCGGCCCGGGCCAGCACGCGGGGTGTGACCGCGGCGGTCAGGGCGCCGAGCAGCAGCAGTGCCACGGGGACCATCATGTCCACCACCCTATGAGCGCGCGGCCGTCCAGGGGTATGGACCAACGGGCCAAGTGACGCAGACCACGGTTTCGTTCGGTCCTCGCCCGGCGCGGCGGGACGGCAGCGGGGGCCGGGCGCACCGCAGTTGGCGACGGCCGGGTGTCACAGCGCCAGCAGCATCGCCACCATGGAGATCCCCATCGACAGCCGGCAGGCCCTCACCAGCTCCGGCCGGTCGCCCCAGGCGAGGGCCCCGGCGGGCACCGCGGACACCCCGGGCACGGGCACCAGCCGTACGCCCGACAGCAGCACGTAGCCGGTGAAGTAGAGCAGCAGGGCGCCCGTCAGCAGGGGCACGCCGGAGCCGCCGTGCGCGTGCCCGGGGGAGGCGGACATCGTCACGGCCATGTAGACCATCGCCCCGTCGCCCACCAGGTGGTGCAGTTGATGCCCGCCGGCGCGCCCGGCCCGCAGCGAGTGCAGCGCGGCCCCGGCGAAGAGCGCGGCACAGCCGGGCCAGGCCCAGCCGGGCGGTGTGAACACGGTCGCGGGCACGGCCATGGCGGCCATGCCGAACGCCATGAGCGCCTCGGTGCCCGCGCCGCGGCGCTGCTCCTCGACCCCGCTGCGCAGCCGCAGCAGACAGTAGGCGCCGGTCGCCGAGCACAGCGCGACGAGCAGCCAGCCGGGCGACGCCGGTCCGTGCACCCGTACCTCCCCGCGTCGACGATCGCTCCAACGAAGCGATGCCCGGGACGTACGGGGCGTACGCGAGCGCAAGGGTGTACACGGGGAGCACTCGACGGAGCACGGGCCCTCGCCGCGTCAGTGTTACGTGGCGCACTCGACGGAGCAGAGCCCCTCGCCGCGTCAGCGTTCCGGCGGCGTCACAGGCCCGGCCGGTGCCGCAGGGGGTGGTCGCGCGGCACCTCGACCAGCACGATCTCCGTGCCGTCCGGGTCCCTGATCCACATCTCCACCAGTCCCCACGCCTCGGTGACCGGTGGCCGCGCGATGTCGACGCCCTTGGCGCGCAGTTCCTCGTGCGCCGCGGCCACGTCGTCGACCTGGAGCCACAGCCGCACCGCCTCGGTGGGCATCTCCGCGGTGCGGCCGGAGAGTTCGAGGAACCCGCCGCCCAGGAAGTAGACCGTGCCCCGGTCCGGGCCGGTGCCGAACTCGCGGTATACGGCGAGGCCCAGATCACCGCCGTAGAAGGCACGGGAACGCTCGGGGTCGCGGGGCCGCAGCAGGACGCGGCTGCTCAGCACATGCACCATGCCCGCGAGCCTAGATCGGTCGCCCGGGTCGCGCCCGTCCTGTGAGACGACTATGGCAAGTGGCCCCCGGGCCAGGGTTAGGCTCCTCGTGTTCGAACCGCGCCACAGATCGGAGCCGCGTCCATGGAATCCGCCGTCACCGCAGCCGCACTGACCTTCCGCGACGCCACCGCCGCGGACGTGGACGCGCTGGTCGCGCTGATCGAGTCGGCGTACCGGGGCGACTCCAGCCGCACCGGCTGGACCACCGAGGCGGACATCCTGGAAGGGCAGCGCACCGACCCCGAGGGCGTTCTCGCGGTGATCGACTCGGCGGACAGCAGGCTGCTCACCGTGGAGCGGGACGGTGCCGTCGTGGCCTGCTGCCAGCTCGAACACCGCGGCGACCACGCCTACTTCGGCATGTTCGCGGTCAGCCCCGGGCTCCAGGGCGGCGGCATGGGCAAGGTGATCATCGCCGAGGCGGAGCGGCGGGCCGTGCGGACCTGGGGCGTGAGCGAGATGCACATGACCGTGATCTCCGTGCGCGAGGACCTCATCGCCTGGTACGAGCGGCGCGGCTACCGCCGTACGGGACGGATGACCCCGTTCCCGTACGGCGACGAGCGGTTCGGCATCCCGCAGCGCGACGACCTCCAGTTCGAGCTGCTGGTCAAGCCGCTGGTGTGACGCTCAGGCGGTGAAGCGGCCGGTGCGTTTGATGCCGGGGTGGTCGGTGGTCGCGCCGTCCAGCTCCAGCGCGCGCACCAGCCGCAGGTGCTCCTGTGTGTTGACCACCCACCCGACGATCCTCAGATCCGCCTCGCGGGCGCGCTCCACGACCTCCAGGGTGATCCTGCGGATGTTCAGACAGAGCGTGGCCGCGCCCACCGCCACCGCGCGGTCCACGATGTCGGTGGAGTAGCGGCTGCCGACCAGCGCGGTGCGCGCGCCCGGCACCAGCCGGGCGATCTCCGCGACCGCCTCGTCGTGGAACGAGGAGACCTCGACGCGGTCCGCGAGGTCCCGCTCGCGCATCACCTCGGCGAGCGCCCGGGCCGCCGCCACGTCCTTGATCTCGGCCTGGAGCGGCGCGCGCACCGCGTCCAGGACCTCCTCGAGGACCGGGACGCGTTCACCGCGCCCCGCGTCCAGGGTGCGCAGCTCGGCGAGGGTCTTGTCGGCCACGGCGCCGGTGCCGTCCGTGGTGCGGTCCACGTCCTCGTCGTGCATGACCACGAGGGCGCCGTCCTTGCTCAGATGAAGGTCCAGCTCGATGACGTCCAGGCCGCCGCGCTCGGCGGCGACGAAGGACCGAAGGGTGTTCTCGGGCTCGACGCCCATGACTCCGCGGTGACCGATGGTGAGGAAGTTCAAGGGGTACCTCGCTTCCGTCGACGGCGGCTCTGTGCCGTACGAACCGGAGCGGACCGTTCGCACGGCAGGTCCCGCAGCCTAACGGGCCGCCGACGGGATGGACCCGTCCGCGACCGAACCCGGCGATGGCTGGTTCCCGCTCCTGTTCCGTACTCCCCGGGAAACCGCCCGTCCATGCGGGCGTCATGGGCCCGTACCTCGGCCGATCCCACCTCGACAGGAAAAAGTGAAGTGAAACCCCCGGTTCGACAGGAGATTTTCCCGAGGCCCCCCTTGCTGGAGGAAACCTCATATGCCTACGGTGTCCTTACGAGAGGTTCTCGCGTGGAGGATGGGACATGACGGAAATTCTTGTGCAGACGGCTTCGGAGGGACAGGTTCCTCCCATGACCAGGGTCATCGAGCACCCGGCGTGGCCGGTGCTCAAGGATGCCGTGGAGCAGATCCGGCCATGGCAGTCCAAGGACGGGTCGATCGACTTCACCGCCGAGGGCGCCCCCGGGCGTGCCGCCGCCGAGGCCGTGGTGGCCCGCATAGCCGAGGCCGTGGAGACGCTGTCCCCGCTGCTCGCGCACGACGCCGCGTACCACAAGGCCCTGGTGGGCGACCTGCGCCGGTGGGCCGACGAGGGCTTCCAGGTACCCGACTTCCTCGACTCGCTGCTGGCCTTCCAGCCGGCCGCGGGCCGCGCCGACGGCCTCCAGCACCTGGTCGTCTTCCCGATGTACACGCAGAACGGCAACCCGGACCGCAACCTGGAGGCGGTCGTGCTGCGCATGGTCTGGCCCGAGTGGCTGGCCGAGCTGGAGCGCACCCGCTACGACAACCCGCTGTTCTGCGGCATCAAGTTCGAGGACTTCACCGCGGGCTACGACACCAACTCCGCGGTGCTCTTCCCCGAGACCATCGCCGTGCGCGAGGCGCCGGAGCGGTTCACCTGGGGCGGCATCTTCTGCGACCGCGAGGCCGCCCGCTTCCGCCGGGTCACCGAGGCCGCCGTCGAGACCCTGGGCCTCGAGCTGCCCGAGGACATCGCCGCGATGGTCCACGACCAGACGCGCTGCGAGGAGGCCTTCGTCCTGTGGGACATGGTCCACGACCGCACCCACAGCCATGGCGACCTGCCCTTCGACCCCTTCATGATCAAGCAGCGCCAGCCGTTCTGGATGTACGGCCTGGAGGAGCTGCGCTGCGACCTCACCGCCTTCAAGGAGGCCGTGAAGCTGGAGGCCGAGGGCGTCCCGCAGGCCCGTGACGTGCAGTACGCGGTGCTCTTCGACCGGATGTTCCGCTTCCCGCTGACCGGCGACCGCAACCGCAACTACGACGGCCTGGGCGGCCAGCTGCTCTTCGCCTACCTGCACAAGCACGACGTGGTGCGCTGGACCGACAACAAGCTGTTCATCGACTGGCAGCGCGCCCCGCAGGTCACCAACCAGCTGTGCGCCGAGATCGAGAAGCTCTACCGCGACGGCATCGACCGTCCGAAGCTGGTCCACTGGTTCGCCGGCTACGAGCTGGTCTCCACCTATCTCTCCCCGCACCCGGGCTCCCGGTGGGCCAAGGGTCCCGACGCCCTCGACCTGGCCCAGCCGCCCCGCAAGCTCGTCGATGACGTGCTTCCGGACGAGTTTCCGCTGAGCATGTTCTATGAGGCCCTGTCCAAGAAGCTGAAGAACGTGATCGCCTCGACCAAGGGCATCACGGCGGACAGCGCCGAGCGGGTCGCCGCGTGAGCGACCGGCACACCGAGAACACTGCTCAGGAGGCGAAGAACATGGGGAACGGGGCTCTCAGCGGTGCGGTGATCGCGGTGGCCGGCGCGGGCGGACCCGCCGGCCGGGCGGCGCTGCTCAGGCTCGCCGAGGCGGGCGCCACGGTCGTCGCGGCGGACAACGACCCGGAGCGGCTCGCCGAGGCCGTGGACGCGGCCCGCTACGCGTCCGGCGGCGCCACCGTCACGGGCGAGACGGTCGACCTGCTCGACCTGGACTCCACCCGCGACTGGGCCGCGCGCACCGAGAAGGAGTTCGGTCACGTCGACGGCCTGGTCCACCTGGTCGGCGGCTGGCGCGGCAGCGAGACCTTCACCAAGACCAGCCTCGACGACTGGGACTTCCTGGAGCTGCTGCTCATCCGTACCGTGCAGCACACCTCCCTCGCCTTCCACGAGGCGCTCCAGCGCAGTGAGCGGGGCCGCTACGTCCTGATCAGCGCCGCGGGCGCGACCAACCCGACCGCCGGGAACGCCGCGTACGCCGCGGGCAAGGCGGCCGCGGAGGCGTGGACGCTCGCCATGGCCGACTACTTCCGCAAGGCCGGGGGCGAGCAGGGGCCGACCTCGGCTGCTGCGATCCTGGTCGTGAAGGCGTTGGTGCACGACGCGATGCGCGCCGAGCGGCCCAACGCGAAGTTCGCGGGCTTCACGGACGTCAAGGACCTCGCCGAGGCCGTCGCCGGCGTCTGGGACAAGCCCGCCGCGGAAGTGAACGGAAACCGTCTGTGGCTCACCGAGCAGCCGTGAACCCCCCGAAGACCGACGCGCGTCGCCACCACGATCCCGAGGTCCGCGGTTTCGCCAGCGACAACTACGCCGGGGTGCACCCGGAGGTGATGGCCGCCCTGGCCCTGGCCAACGACGGCCATCAGGTCGCGTACGGCGAGGACGACTACACCGAGAACCTCCAGGGGATCGTCCGCAGCCACTTCGGGCCCACGGCCGAGGCTTTCCCGGTCTTCAACGGCACCGGCGCCAACGTCGTCGCGCTCCAGGCGGTCACCGACCGCTGGGGCGCGGTGATCTGCGCCGAGAGCGCGCACATCAACGTCGACGAGGGCGGCGCGCCGGAGCGGATGGGCGGCCTCAAGCTGCTCACCGTGCCCACGCCGGACGGCAAGCTCACCCCCGAGCTGATCGACCGGCAGGCCTGGGGCTGGGACGACGAGCACCGCGCGATGCCGCAGGTCGTCTCGATCACCCAGAGCACCGAGCTGGGCACGCTCTACACGCCGGACGAGATCCGCGCGATCTGCGAGCACGCCCACGCGCACGGCATGAAGGTCCACCTGGACGGCTCCCGCATAGCCAACGCCGCCGCCTCGCTGAACGTGCCCATGCGGACGTTCACCAACGCGGTCGGCGTCGACATCCTCTCCCTGGGCGGCACGAAGAACGGCGCGATGTTCGGCGAGGCGGTCGTCGTCATCAACCAGGACGCCGTGCGGAGGATGAAGCATCTGCGCAAGCTGTCCATGCAGCTCGCCTCCAAGATGCGCTTCGTCTCCGTGCAGCTGGAGGCGCTGCTCGCCAAGGACCTCTGGCTGCGCAACGCCCGCCACGCCAACGAGATGGCCCAGCGCCTGGCCGAGGGCGTACGCGCGGTGCACGGCGTCGAGATCCTCTACCCGGTGCAGGCCAACGGCGTCTTCGCCAAGCTCCCGCACGACGTGAGCGAGCGCCTCCAGAAGCGCTTCCGGTTCTACTTCTGGGACGAGGCCGAGGGCGTCGTGCGCTGGATGTGCGCCTTCGACACGACCGAGGAGGACGTGGACGCGTTCCTCGCGGCCCTGAAGGAGGAGATGGCTCACTGAGCCACCTCTCGTGATGCATAGGTATGCGGTCACCCGGAAAGTCATTGACGGCCGGGTGATCGCGTTCCTATGCTCTGGCGGCATGGAGCTGATCCAGAAAACCCCTGACCTTTCCGCCTACTTGGCCGCCGACGAGGTCATCGACCATCACCATCCGGTGGTGCGCGAGACCGCGGCCCGTCTCGCGTCCGGCGCCGCCGACTCGTATGACTATGCGAGGGTCGCCTTCGAGTACGTACGCGACGCCATCCCGCACTCCGCCGACACCGGCGACCCGCGCGTGACCTGGCGCGCCTCCGACGTCATCGAGCTCCGCACGGGCATCTGCTACGCCAAGTCCCACGCCCTCGCCGCGCTGCTGCGGGCGGAGGACATCCCGACCGCGCTGTGCTACCAGCGGTTGCGGGACGACGGTTCGGGCCACTGTGTGCACGGCCTCGTCGCCGTCCGCCTCGACGGCGCCTGGCACCGCCAGGACCCCCGCGGCAACAGGCCCGGCATCGACGCGCGCTTCTCCCTGGACGGCGAACACCTGGCCTTCACGGTCACCCCGGACTCCGACGAGACCGACTACCCCCTCCTGTACGCCGCCCCCCACCCGACAGTCCTCAAGGCCCTCCGGTCCGCCCTTGACCGCCCCCACCTCTGGACGACGCTCCCCACCACCCTCTGAAAGGGGCGCGGGGAACTGCGCGACAGGTACCCCAAGGATCACGGGACGTGGGTGACAGGGACCTGAGGGGTCGCGAGGCCTTGCGCGACACGTACCTGAAGGGGTGCGGGGACCTGGGCGACACGTACCTGAAGAGTCGCGAGGCCTTGCGCGACACGTACCCGAAGGGGTGCGGGGAACCGCGCGACCAGCCCACGCCAACCCGCACCCCGACGACGGCCCCAGCCCCGGCACCAACCCGCCCAGCCTCCGCAGAGGCCACCGCATCGCGACGTCCCCGAAGGGGCGCGGGGAACCGCGCGACCGGCCCGCGCCACCCTGTCGGCCGGGGCCCGGCGTGCCCGGCACCGGGTCAGCGCGACTCGGCGGCCTTCACCTGCTCCGGGGTCGGCGCGGTGCCGCCGAGGTGGGCGGGCAGCCACCAGCTGTCCTCGGGGCCCTTGGGGCGGGCCGGGTAGGCGCGCTGGGCGGCGTCGAGGAGTTCCTGCACCCGCTCGCGGACCTGGCGGGTGAGGGCACCGGCGTACTTGTCCTTGGAGGCCTCGATCGCCTCGCCCACCCGGATGGTGACCGGGATGTGGCTGCGCTTGAAGTTGCGCGGCCGGCCCTTGGTCCACAGCCGCTGCGTGCCCCACACGGCCATCGGGATCAGCGGCACGCCCGCCTCCTGGGCCATGCGCGCGGCACCGGACTTGAAGCTCTTGAGGGTGAACGACTGCGAGATCGTCGCCTCGGGGAACACCCCGACCAACTCGCCGGAGCGCAGCGACCGCAGGGCGTGCTGGTAGGCCGCCTCGCCCTGGGCGCGGTCCACCGGGATGTGCTTCATACCGCGCATCAGCGGGCCGGAGACCTTGTGGCGGAAGACCGACTCCTTGGCCATGAAGCGCACCAGCCGCTTCTGCGGCAGCGCCGACAGGCCGTTGAAGACGAAGTCGAGGTAGCTGATGTGGTTGCTCACCAGCACGGCACCGCCCGACCGGGGGATGTTCTCCGACCCCTGGCAGTCGATCTTCAGGTCCCAGGCCTTGAACAACGTCAGGGCCAGACCGACGACGGGACGGTACACAAGCTCTGCCATGGGTGGGACGGACCCTTTCTGCTCTGCCTGGGAAAGGGGCTCCCGGCCGAAAGTTACGGAGCCGTAGGTTTACGGCATGTCGCAGATCGTGCCCGAAGAACGCGTGGGGAGCCAGCCCGCGTGCCCGACCCGGGCGAGATCCTCGTCACGTCCACCTCGCGCTTTTAGCTTCGCTTTACTCCGGGCGTACCCATCAGCCACGCCCGAACCAGGGACATCTCGCGTACCGGCCGGTGGGCTTGTCACACCATCGGCGGTGTCCCCGTCGTCTCTCCGTCCGCCGTCCCGCGAGGGCGGTTCCAGCGCCCCGCAAGCGGGACGCGACGGGAGTGCGGGAATCATTGCGGTCGTGTGAACGCTTCAGCTCAGGACGACAAGGGCGGAAGACGGTCGCGGCGGGCGTCCGCGAGGTGACGTTCCGGCGGCGGAAGGGGAGAGCGCGGGTGCGCGGGCGCGACGAGGGGACGGTGCTCGGTCCGGCCGAGCTGGGCGGGGAACTGGGGGAGAGGGCCACGCTGGTGCAGTTCTCCAGCGCCTTCTGCGCGCCCTGCCGGGCCACCCGCAGGGTGCTCGGGGAGGTGGCGGCCATGGTGCCCGGCGTCTCGCATCTGGAGATCGACGCCGAGGACCGGCTGGAACTGGTCCGTGCGCTGGACATCCTGAAGACCCCGACCGTGCTCGTCCTGGACGCCGGCGGGCGGGTGGTCCGCCGGGCCTCGGGGCAGCCCCGCCGGGCGGACGTGATCGCGGCTCTGGGCGCCGCGGTCACGGGTGGGTGAGGGGGCTTCGCATGGTTCGTGACGTGCGCGTGAACCGGCTCCCACATGGCGGTACGTACTTGACTGCGCCCGCCATCCGTCGTCAGCCTGACGTCCATGCCATCGGAACTCCTTCTGTTCAGCCGGGTGCACGTCGACCTGGCGCGCACCGCGAGCGCGCGCTGTCCGGGCTGCTGAGCTCCCGCGACCCGCTCGTTCCCACCATCAGAAGGACAACCCCATGACGGCCACGTCCGACCTCGGCACCCCCCGTCTCGCCTCCCCCGAACTCCTGCGCTCCGTCTTCCGGCGGCATGCCGCGGGTGTCGCGGTCATCACCGCGTGCGGCGCCGCCGGCCCCGTCGGTTTCACTGCCACCTCGCTCACCTCCGTCTCCGCCGAGCCCCCGATGATCTCCTTCGGCATCGGCACCGGCGCCTCCAGCTGGCCCGCGATCGCCGAGGCCGGGCATGTCGGCGTCCACATACTCGGCGAGCACCAGCAGGACCTGGCCGCCACGTTCGCCCGCAGCGGGGCCGACCGCTTCGGCCCGTCGACCGCCTGGCGCGAGGGCCCCGAGGGGGTGCCTCTGCTCGACGGCGTGCCGGCCTGGCTGGTCGGCCGGGTCGCCGCCCGGGTGCCGGCCGGCGACCACCGGCTCGTGCTGGCCGAGGTGCTCCTCGGGGACCCGACGGGCGCCGGCCGCCCGCTCCTGTACCACCAGGGGCGCTTCACCGCTCTGCGGGATTGATCACGCCTGGGCGATTCTGCGAAGCGGTCCGATTCCGGTTACGCTGCGTTGCGAAGGTCACAGTTCAAAGCGCTTGCTTAGCGGGGAAGAACTGGGTGTACTGACGAGTAATATTTCGGTCGGAGCGCCGGATCGCCCCGACCGGGATCGGCCGCTTGAGGCGCCTATGCTGCCTGCAAGAGGCAGCCGAGAAATGACGATGCAGTAGGAGAGCCGGCGTGAGCTTGAGGATCGTTGTCACTGTGAAGTACGTGCCCGACGCCACTGGCGACCGGCACTTCGCCGATGACCTGACCGTCGACCGCGACGACGTGGACGGCCTGCTCTCCGAGCTGGACGAGTACGCCGTCGAGCAGGCGCTTCAGATCTCCGAGAACTCGGACGACGACGTCGAGGTGACCGTCCTGACGGTCGGCCCCGAGGACGCCAAGGACGCGCTGCGCAAGGCGCTGTCGATGGGCGCCGACAAGGCCATCCACGTCGAGGACGAGGACCTGGAGGGCACCGACGCCATCGGCACCTCGCTGGTGCTGGCGAAGGCGATCGAGAAGGCCGGCTTCGACCTGGTCGTCTCCGGCATGGCCTCCACCGACGGCACCATGGGCGTCGTCCCGGCCCTGCTCGCCGAGCGTCTCGGTGTCCCGCAGGTGACCCTGCTGTCCGAGGTCTCCGTCGAGGACGGCACCGTCAAGGGCCGTCGTGACGGCGACGCCGCCTCGGAGCAGCTGGAGGCCTCCCTGCCGGCCGTCGTGTCGGTCACCGACCAGTCCGGCGAGGCGCGTTACCCGTCCTTCAAGGGCATCATGGCCGCGAAGAAGAAGCCGGTTCAGTCCTGGGACCTGTCGGACCTGGACATCGACGCCGACGAGGTCGGCCTGGAGAACGCCTGGACCGCGGTCGACTCCGCGGCCGCGCGTCCGGCCCGCACGGCCGGCACGATCGTCAAGGACGAGGGCGAGGGCGGCAAGCAGCTCGCCGAGTACCTCGCGAGCCAGAAGTTCATCTAAGGCTCGACACGCCGACCGCCCCTCAACTTCGTTACGCAGGAGAGCAATCCCATGGCTGAAGTCCTCGTCTACGTCGACCACGTGGACGGTGCCGTCCGCAAGCCGACCCTCGAGCTGCTGACCCTGGCCCGCCGCATCGGCGAGCCCGTCGCCGTCGCGCTGGGCAACGGCGCCGCCGACACCGCGGCCGCCCTCGCCGAGCACGGCGCGGTGAAGGTCCTCACCCACGACGCGTCCGAGTACGCCGACTACCTGGTCGTCCCGAAGGTCGACGCCCTCCAGGCCGCCGTCGAGGCGGTTTCCGCCGGGGGCTCCCTGGCCGCCGTGCTGGTGCCGTCCTCCGCGGAGGGCAAGGAGATCGCCGCCCGTCTGGCGCTGCGCATCGGCTCCGGCATCATCACCGACGCCGTCGACCTCGAGGCCGGCGACGAGGGCCCGGTGGCCACCCAGTCGGTGTTCGCCGCGTCCTTCACCACCAAGTCCCGTGTCTCCAAGGGCACCCCGGTCATCACGGTCAAGCCGAACTCGGCCGCCGTCGAGGCCGCCCCGGCCGCCGGCGCGGTCGAGGCGCTCGCCGTGACCTTCTCCGACAAGGCCACCGGCACCAAGGTCACCGCGCGCACCCCGCGTGAGTCGACCGGCCGTCCGGAGCTGACCGAGGCCGCGATCGTCGTCTCCGGCGGCCGTGGCGTCAACGGCGCGGAGAACTTCGCGATCGTCGAGGCCCTCGCCGACTCGCTCGGCGCGGCCGTCGGTGCCTCGCGCGCCGCGGTGGACGCCGGCTGGTACCCGCACACCAACCAGGTCGGCCAGACCGGCAAGTCGGTCTCGCCGCAGCTGTACATCGCCAACGGCATCTCCGGCGCGATCCAGCACCGCGCGGGCATGCAGACCTCGAAGACCATCGTGGCCGTCAACAAGGACCCCGAGGCCCCGATCTTCGAGCTGGTCGACTACGGCGTCGTCGGCGACCTGTTCGACGTCGTCCCGCAGCTCACCGAGGAGATCAACACCCGCAAGGGCTGATCACCTCACCTCCTGATCTCCGTCAGGCTGTCCGAGGCCCCCGTGACCCGCACCGGTCACGGGGGCCTCGCCATGTCCCCGGGCGCCGCCCGCGCGGCGTTCACCCCAGGGTCAGCGTCACCTGCACGGGCAGATGGTCGCTCGGGAACTGCCCTTCCACGGCGAAGGTGTTGACCGACGCGCGGTGCGTCACGACGCCCGGGGTGGCGAGGATCCAGTCGATGCGGTCGCCGTCCGGCACCAGCGGCCGGTACCCGTGGAAGGTGCCGTACAGCGGCCCCCGCTCGGCCGCCGTGTCCCAGGTGTCCACCAGGCCCGCCGCCAACAGGCCGGCGTGGACCGGGTTCCGGTGCGCCGCCACGTTGAAGTCGCCCGTCACCAGCAGCGGCAGGGCCGGGTCCAGCGCGCCGACGCGCCGGGCGACGAGTGCGGCGGCCTCGAGGCGGGCGCTCTGGCTGCGGTTGTCGAGATGCGTGTCGAGGACGTGGAACTCCCGCCCCGCGTCGGTCAGATCGCGGAAGCGGACCCAGGTGGCCATCCGGACCGAGGCCCCGCCCCAGGTGTTGGAGGCGATCACCTCGGGTGTGCCGGACAGCCAGAAGTGGTCGTAGGCCACGGGCGCGAGCCGGCGGGTGTCGTAGAAGACGGCCATGAACTCGTCCCGGCTGCCGCCCGCGCGGCCCGTGCCGATCCAGTCGTAGTGCGGCGCGAGGTCGGCCTCGATGTCCCTCAGCTGCTGGTAGAGGCCCTCCTGGGTGCCGATCACATGCGGGCGCTCGCGGCGCAGCAGGGCGCGCAGGACGGGGCGGCGGACGGTCCAGCTGTGGGGTTCGGCGGTGCTCGCGAAGCGGAGGTTGAAGGACATCACGCGCAGCGTGCGGCGGGGTTCGTCCGTCGAGGCGGCGGAGACGGACAGTGCTGTACTGGAGGCGGGCACGGTGACCGCGGCGGCCAGGGCGGTCTTCAGGCCCAGACGGCGGGTGACGCGACTGCGGTGCGGCACGGGTACTCCTCGGGGAGAAGGACGACCGGACGAGTCGGTGCGCTGGAGAGTGTGGCAGCTACCCGTGAGCTGAGGTGTTGACCGGCCGGAAGTCCCCGGATAACTTCATTCAACGGATTGTTGATTCCGTAGTGCGGAAAATTGGAGGACGTGGGAATGGGCCAGGGCCAGCAGGAGCAGGTGGCGACGAGCCTCGCGGGCACCGTCGGCGAGGAGATCAGCGCCTCCCTCGCGGAGGTCGACGCGGAACTCGAGCGCGTCTACCCCGGGGACCCCGGCACCCGCCAGCCCGTGCACACCGTCTACGTACCCGGCGACGTCTTCGCCGCCGACACCGTCCGCTCCTGGGGCGACCGGGCCCTCGCCGCCCTCGACGAACACGCCCCGGACGCGGCCTCCTTCGCCGCCGTCCTCGGCCTGGCCGGCGAACTGGCCGAGCCGGTGTACTCCCGCGTCCGCGCGAAGCTGGAGCGCGAGCCGATCGAAGACCTGCGCGTCGACTTCGAGGACGGCTACCAGGGCGGCCACGAGGACCGGGACGCCGCCCGCGCCGCCCGCCTCATCGCCGAGGCCTACCGCGACGGCAGCGCCGCCCCGTACATGGGCATCCGCATGAAGTGCATGGAGGCCCCCGTCCGCGACCGCGGCATCCGCACCCTGGACGTGTTCCTCACCGGCCTGGTGGAGGCCGGCGGACTGCCCGGCGGACTGGTCCTGACCCTGCCCAAAGTGACCTACCCCGAGCAGGTCACCGCCATGGTCCGGCTACTGGAGGCCTTCGAGAAGGCGCACTCCCTGGAGCCCGGCCGGATCGGCTTCGAGATCCAGATCGAGACCAGCCAGTCCATCCTGGCCGCCGACGGCACCGCCACCGTCGCCCGGATGATCCGGGCCGCCGAGGGCCGCGCCACCGGCCTGCACTACGGCACCTTCGACTACAGCGCCTGCCTCGGTGTCTCCGCCGCCTACCAGGCCGGCGACCACCCTGCCGCCGACCACGCCAAGGCGGTCATGCAGGTCGCGGCGGCGGGCACCGGCGTACGCGTCTCGGACGGCTCGACCAACGTCCTCCCGGTCGGCCCCACAGAGAAGGTCCACGACGCCTGGCGCCTGCACTACGGCCTCACCCGCCGGGCCCTGGCCCGCGCCTACTACCAGGGCTGGGACATGCACCCGGGCCACCTTCCCACCCGCTACGCCGCCGTCTTCGCCTTCTACCGCGAGGGCTTCGAGCAGGCCGCCGCCCGCCTCGCCCGCTACGCCGACCGCGCCGCGGGCGACGTCATGGACGAGCCCGCCACCGCCAAGGCCCTCGGCGGCTACCTGCTGCGCGGCCTCGACTGCGGCGCCCTGGACATCGCCGAGGTCGCCCGGCTGACCGGCCTGACCCGGGCCGACCTGGAGGGGTTCGCGGCGCCGCGGCGCGGCGACCTCACGGCGTCCGCCGAGTAGGGCCCGCCCGGCCTCAGGCGGGCCCGGGGACCGTCGCCTCCGCGCGGCGGACAGGGAACACGGTCGGTACGGGATCGTTCCCGAGGAAGTCGAGGACGATCCGGTTGACCACGGCGGGCTTCTCCATCGTCAGCAGGTGCGAGGCCCCGGGGACGACGGCCAGCTCGGCCCCGGGGATCGCGCGGTACAGCGCGATCGTGTGCTCCAGGGTGAACATGTCGTCGTCCCCGGCCATCACCAGGACGGGCACCGTGATCCGGGCCAGATCCTCCGTGGAGAGGTCCGGCTCCACGCGGTACATGTCGAGCAGCCGGTCCGCGACCACCGGCCAGTGCTCCGGCCCGTCGGGCGACACGGCGACGTACATCTCGCGGAACGGCGCCATGTCCGGACTGGCCGCCGTCATATGGTCGAGCAGCCCCGGCACCGCCGAACACTCGCTCGGCGGGCGGAAGTTCGCGCCGATCGCCACGACCTTGCGGACCACGTCCGGGCGGGTGATCGCGACCAGCAGTGCCACGATCGCGCCGTCGCTCCAGCCGACCAGATGAGCCGGGCCGCCGACCATCATCTCGACGAAGTCGGCGGTGTCCCGGGCCATGTCCTGGTAGGTGAGCGGCCCGGGGACGTCGGGCGTGCGCCCGTGCCCGCGGCGCTCGGGCAGGAAGACGTGGTACTCCGCCGCGAGGGGGGCGCGCTGCGGGTCCCAGGTCTCGTTCGTGCAGAACCCGCCGTGCAACAGCAGCAGCGGCGGCTCACCGGCCGTGCCCTCGGTCTCGTACCACGTCCTGACGCCGGGAAGATCCACGTAGTCGCCCATGGCCGCCGGCTCCCTCCGGAGTGCCCCCGCTCACGGCCAGTGTCCGCCGCCCGCGGAGCCGCCCGCAACGCGAGCGGCCACCGGGCCGCGCACCGGTGCTCACGCGCGGCCGAGCCGTCCTCCAGGGCGGGTTTCGAAAGTCTCGCCTGCGCTGCGGCGCCTGGCACGCACTCCCCCTGAGGGGCCCCAGCGGCGTTGCCGAAACGCCCGAACAGCTCCGCTGTCAGGGCGCTCCGGCGCCTTGCGCTCGCACGCACCGGACGCCGCGGAGCCCGCCCTTCAGGCGGACGGGCCTTTCGAAACACGCCCGAGGGCCCTCCTGACGGCTCTCCGCGGCGTCGTGACGCCCGGCACGCACTCTCCCCCACCGCCTCAAGGGCGTGGGAGGTACCCCCAGCCGCACGCCGATCGCCCGCACCGGACGCCGCTCCTTCTTCCACGGAGACCCATCAGAAGGGCCCTAGTGTCCTTCCGGCGCGTCCGTGCCGCGCCCGGCCGGTACGTACGCCTCCAGCCCGGACCGCGTCACCAGCCCCTCCTCCGCGAACAGCCGCGTGCCGTGCTCGCACAGCGCCGCATCGGCCCGCGCCCGCGCGACGAACTCCTCCGGCGTCGTCCCGAACAGCTCCCTCAACCGGGGCAGCCCGGCCAGCAGCCCGGTGAGCAGCTCCCGCTGCCCGGGGTGCGGCCGGGGCGTGCCGCCGCCGTCGTGCAGCACCCCGCGCCGGTTGACGTACGCGTACACCCCCGGCAGCGTCCGCCCGTCCTCCAGCTTCACCGGCACCTCCGCCGCGGGCAGCCAGGCCCGGCGGAAGTTGCCGGCCGGCAGCGGCACGCCCTCGCTGGCGTCCACCACCGCGAGCTGTTCGCCGTCCAGCCATGCCACGAACAACTTCCGCACGGCGCCCGGCGCGCGCAGGGGTGACGCCGAGACGTATCCCATCCGGCTGACATGCGCGGAGACGCCCACGGCGAGGCCGGTGACCCGGACCTTCACCATCGGCACGGGCGCCGAGAGCCCGGCCCGGGCCATCTTGCGGCCCAGCTGGCCGGGCGAGGCGTTGGACCCGACCGCGAGCACCGGGGTGCGGTCCGGGTGGACCAGCCGGGTCAGCGGCCACAGATGGCCGTCGTCGAGCAGCCCGGACCGCCGTGGCCACACACCGGGATAGCTCAGCGGGTCGTCGTGCGGTACCCCGGAGAGGCCCAGGGCCTCCAGCGTGTGCCGTTCCGGGTCCGGGGCGGCGGCCGTGTCCGGGTCCATGGACACCTCAGTCCGCGGGCGGCAGCTCGCCCGAGCCGCGGGCGATCAGACGGGTGGGCAGCTCGATCCGCTCGGGCGCGACCAGACTGCCGTCCAGCTGACGGAACAGCCGCTCGGCGGCCGTGCGGCCCAGCGCCGCGGCGTCCTGCGCGACCACGGTCAGTCCGGGGCGCAGCAGGTCGGCGAGCTCGATGTCGTCGAAGCCCACCAGGGCGACAGCGCGCGCGTGCTCGGCGAGGACCCGGACGACCGTGACGGTCACCCGGTTGTTGCCGGTGAAGATCGCCGTCACCGGTTCGGAGCCGGAGAGCATCTCCTCGGCCGCCCGGCGCACCCGCTCGGGGTCGGTCGCCCCCAGGGACATCCAGGACCCCGCCACCGGTATCCCGGCGTCCTCCATGGCCGCCCGGTAGCCGCGCAGCCGCTCGGCCGCGGTGTGGATACGGGGCATGTCGCCGATGAACCCGATCCTGCGGTGCCCGTGCGCGATCAGATGGGCGACACCGTCCCGGGCCCCGCCGTAGTTGTCCGACAGCACCACGTCCGCGTCGATCCGCCCGGCCGGGCGGTCCACGAACACCGTGGCCACGCCCGCCCTGATCTCCGGCTCCAGATAGCGGTGGTCGTCACCGGCCGGGATGACGACCAGGCCGTCGACCCGCCGCGCGCACAGCGCCAGCGCCAGTTCCTGCTCCCGCTCGGGCTCCTCGGCGCTGGAGCCGTTGATCAGCAGCGCGCCGTGGGCGCGGGCCACCTCCTCCACGGCCCGGCTGAGGGGGCCGTAGAAGGGGTCGGCGAGGTCCTCCAGGACCAGGCCGATGCTGGCGGTGCGGCCCTTGCGCAGCACACGGGCGCTGTCGTTGCGCCGGAAGCCGAGCGCCTCGATGGCGTCCTGCACCCGCCGCTCGGTGTCGGGGGTGACACCGGGCTCGCCGTTGACGACGCGCGACACCGTCTTCAGGCCGACACCGGCCCGTGCGGCGACGTCCTTCATCGTCGGGCGGGTCCCGTAGCGGGCTGCGGAGAGCCCGTCGGCTCGGCGGATGGCATCGGCCACGGTGGGGTGTCCTGTCCTGTGATCCTCGGGGGTGCGTGGATTCGTGGATTGTATGAGGATGTGGCGTCGAGCATAGAGCCTGGACAACGTTGTCATGGTCGGGGGACACTGTCCGACGCATACTTCGACCGCGCGCCCCACCGCCGGACAGACCTGCGCATTTCCTGCCCATTCCCACGGCTGACGGGGAGAACCGACCTTGACGCACACCGCCCTCGTGGCCGCTCTCGACATCGGCGGCACCAAGATCGCCGGTGCCCTGGTGGACGGTGACGGCCGGATACGGGTGCGCGCCCAGCACCCGACGCCCGCCCGCAAGGACGGCGACACGGTCATGGACGCCGTGCGGCAGGTCCTCGCGGAACTCGCCGCCTCGCCCCTGTGGCGGCGCGCCGACGCGGTCGGCATCGGCAGCGCGGGACCGGTGGACGCCTCCACGGGCACGGTCAGTCCGGTCAACGTCCCCGGCTGGCGCGACTACCCGCTGGTCGACGGCGTCCGCGAGGCGACCGGAGGGCTCCCCGTCGAGCTGATCGGCGACGGCGTGGCCATCACGGCCGCCGAGCACTGGCAGGGCGCGGCCCGCGGCCACGACAACGCCCTGTGCATGGTCGTCTCCACCGGCGTCGGCGGCGGTCTGGTCCTCGGCGGCCGGCTCCACCCGGGCCCCACCGGCAACGCCGGGCACATCGGCCACATCAGCGTCGACCTCGACGGCGACGCCTGCCCCTGCGGTTCGCGCGGCTGTGTCGAGCGCATCGCCAGCGGTCCCAACATCGCCCGTCGCGCCCTGGACGCGGGCTGGCTGCCCGGCCCGGACGGTGACGTCTCCGCCGCCGCGGTCGCCGCCGCTGCCCGCTCCGGCGACCCCGTCGCCCTCGCCTCCTTCGAGCGCGCGGCGCAGGCCCTGGCCGCCGGCATCGCCGCCACGGCGACCCTCGTCGAGATCGACATCGCCGTCGTCGGGGGCGGTGTGGGCAACGCGGGCGACATCCTCTTCACGCCCCTGCGCAAGGCCCTCGCCCACTACGCCACGCTCTCCTTCGTACGGCGGCTGAAGGTGGTGCCCGCCCGGATGGGCACGGACGCCGGGCTGGTGGGCGCGGCCGCGGCGGCACTGTCGCGGAGGGCCGCCGCGGGCGTGTGAGCAGGGTGTGCGGCGAGGTGGCCCCCTTCGTGGCGGAACGGTTCCGCCACGGTGGCGCCGCGGGCGGCCCTGGCCTTCGTGCGACGGCCCTGACCTTCGTACGACGGCCGTGACCTTCGTGCGGCGGGTGCCGTTGAGTCCGGCATGAAGAAGCGCAGCATGCTCGCCATCGCCTCCCTCGCCACCGGCTTCGTCGTCGCGGCGGTCACCCCGTCCCACGCCCTCGGCGACGACCTGGGCGACCTCGACGTGAACGGCACCCTCAGCACCCTCGACCGCACGATCGCCAGCGACAGCCTCGACGTCGACGAGTCCGCCCTCGGCGGCCAGGGCGCGCACAACGGCTGACGGCCCCGAACGCCGTCCCCGGGGCGCCGGATCTCCCGCCGGGAGGTCCGGCGCCTCACTGTTCGCAGGCACTCAACTGCGCCTGGTTTCCGTGGCAGGGTGGAACGGGCAAGCCACTGGGGGCCAACAGAAGAGGGGGAATCGTGACCGTCGTCTGGATCAACGGCGCGTTCGGTGCGGGGAAGACGTCCACCGCACGGGAACTGATCGACCTGATCCCGAACAGCACGCTCTTCGACCCCGAACTCATCGGAGGGGCACTCACACACCTGCTGCCCGCCAAACGACTCGCCGAGACGAGCGACTTCCAGGACCTGCCGATCTGGCGCCGGCTCGTCATCGACACGGCGGCCGCGCTGCTCGCCGAGCTCGGCGGCACCCTCGTGGTGCCCATGACCCTGCTGCGCCAGGAGTACCGCGACGAGATCTTCGGCGGTCTCGCCGCCCGCCGGATCGCCGTACGACACCTCGTACTGACCCCGGCCGAAACGATCCTGCGCGAGCGGATCGCCCGACGCGAGGTCCCACCGGACCTGCCCGACGGCGAGATACGCATACGCCAGTGGTCCTACGACCGGATCGAGCCCTACCGGGCCGCCCTGGCCGGCTGGCTCTGCGCCGACGCCCACCCCGTCGACAACGGCACTCTCACACCCCACGAGACCGCCGTGCGCATCGCCGACGCCGTCGCCTCCGGCACCGCGCCCGCCTGCGCCATCGTGCAGACCGCCCAGCCCACCGCCGAGACGGTCGCCTCGGGCGTCCTGCTCTTCGACGAGCACGACCGCGTCCTGCTCGTCGACCCCACGTACAAGCCCGGCTGGGAGTTCCCCGGCGGGGTCGTCGAACCCGGCGAGTCACCCGCCCGCGCCGGTGTGCGCGAGGTCGCCGAGGAGACGGGCATCCGGCTGGCGGACGTACCGCGCCTCCTGGTCGTCGACTGGGAACGCCCGCAGCCCCCCGGCTACGGCGGGCTGCGGCTCCTCTTCGACGGCGGCCGGCTCGACCGCTCCGCCGCCGAACGCGTGCTGCTGCCCGGCCCCGAACTGCGCGCCTGGCGCTTCGTCACCGAGCAGGAGGCCGCCACCCTGCTGCCGCCCGTGCGCTACGAACGCCTGCGCTGGGCCCTGCGGGCGCGCGAGCGCGGGGCGGCGCTGTACCTGGAGGCGGGCGTCCCGGCCGGGAACGGCTGATCGGCGCCGCCGCGCGGGAACGCGGTACCCGTACGGCCGTACGCGGCCCGCCGCGGCCGGGGCGTACGCCAGGCCGCGCCCGGCACCCGCCACCCCCGTCCCTCCCGGCGGCCGGAGCATCCGCCGCCGAACCGCTCCCGGAGGAGGAAGGCGCGGGGCCCCACCCGGTGAGGCCCCGCGTCCCACGGCGTCAGCGCGCCGCGTAGTTGCGCAGGAACAGCGCCTCCGCCACCGACAGCCGCTCCAGCTCCTGCGGCGACACGCTCTCGTTCACCGCGTGGATCTGCGCCTCCGGCTCGCTCAGGCCGATGAGCAGGATCTCCGCGTCCGGGTAGAGCGAGGAGAGGGTGTTGCACAGCGGGATCGACCCGCCCTGACCGGCGTACTGCATCTCCTCACCCGGGTAGGCGACCGCCATCGCGTCGGCCATCGCCTGGTACGCCGGGCTGGACGTGTCCGCGCGGAACGGCTGGCCCTGGCCGATCTGCTCCGTCGACACCCGGGCGCCCCACGGCGTGTGTGCCTCCAGGTGCGCGACGAGCAGCTCGGTGGCCTCGGCCGCGTCGGCGCCCGGCGGCACCCGCAGACCGATCAGCGCGCGGGCGCTCGCCTGCACCGACGGCGTGGCGCCCACCACCGGCGGGCAGTCGATGCCGAGCACGGTGGCCGAGGGCCGCGCCCAGATCCGGTCCGCCACCGAGCCCGAGCCGATCAGGCCCACACCGTCCAGCACCTTGGCGTCCTCGCGGAACTGCTTCTCGTCGTAGGCGAGCCCGTCCCACGACGGCCCCTGCCCGAGCCCGTCCACGGTCGTCGTGCCGTCCTCGGCCCGCAGCGAGTCCAGCACGCGGATCAGCGCCGCCAGCGCGTCGGGCGCCGCGCCGCCGAACTGGCCGGAGTGCAGGTTGCCCTGGAGGGTGTCGACCCGCACCCGCAGCGTCGTCATACCGCGCAGCGTGGTCGTGACGGTGGGCAGGCCGACCCGGAAGTTGCCCGCGTCGCCGATGACGACGGTGTCGGCCTTCAGCAGCTCCGGGTGCGCCTCGGCGTACTGCTGGAGACCGCCGGTGCCCATCTCCTCCGAGCCCTCGGCGATGAACTTCACGTGCACCGGGACACCGCCGTTCGCCTTCAGGGCGCGCAGCGCGAGCAGGTGCATGATCACACCGCCCTTGCAGTCGGCGGCGCCACGGCCGTACCAGCGCCCGTCGCGCTCGGTCAGCTCGAACGGCGGCGTGCTCCAGCGCGTCTCGTCCAGCGGCGGCTGCACGTCGTAGTGGGCGTACAGCAGGACCGTCCGCGCGCCCTCGGGGCCGGGCAGGTAGCCGTAGACCGACTGGGTGCCGTCCGGCGTGTCGAGCAGGGCCACGTCCTCGAAGCCCTCGGCCGACAGCGCGTCCGCGACCCAGCGGGCAGCTCCCTCGCTCTCGGACCTGGGGAACTGGTCGAAGTCCGCCACCGATTTGAAGGCCACCAGCTCGGCGAGTTCCGCCTTCGCCCGGGGCATCAGCTCGGTGACGGTCTCGGCGACCGGATTCGACGACATGGGCACGCTCCTCGTAGGTGCGACGTTGGACGTATGGGTAGCGCGATCCTGTCACAGTGACCTGCGGCGGGACCCGGGCGCCGGGTCCCGCCGACCATGGGGAACAGCACGTTTCGGCCGGGGCGCGACGGCTGGGCAGCGGGTGACGGACCACGCGACGGGGGCATGGTCCTCGGGACGGGCACCGGGCCCGCCGTAGGATGCGCAGGACAGAAGCGACAGGCGGCTGGACCGGGAGCAGTAACCATCGTGAGCAGCGAGAACTCTTCGGCGGACGACGAGCGGCAGGTCTGGGACGTCGTCGTGGTGGGCGCGGGACCCGCGGGGGCCTCGGCCGCCTACGCGGCCGCGGTCGCGGGACGACGCGTGCTGTTGCTGGAGAAGGCCGAACTGCCCCGTTACAAGACATGCGGCGGCGGCATCATCGGCCCCTCGCGCGACGCGCTGCCGCCCGGCTACGAACTGCCCCTGCGCGACCGGGTGCACGCGGTCACCTTCACCCACAACGGCCGCTTCACCCGCACCCGGCGCTCCCGGCACATGCTCTTCGGACTGATCAACCGCCCCGAGTTCGACCAGCAGATCGTCGAGCACGCCCAGAAGGCGGGCGCCGAACTGCGCACCGGCGTCACCGTCTCGCGCGTCGAGCAGCACGGCTCGGCGGTGCCGGACCGGCGCACGGTCGCCGTCGTCCTCCAGGGCGGCGAGACCGTCCTGGCACGGGCCGTCGTCGGCGCGGACGGCAGCGCCAGCCGGATAGGAGCACACGTCGGCGTGAAGCTCGACCAGGTCGACCTCGGCCTGGAGGCGGAGATCCCCGTCCCGCAGACCGTCGCCGACGACTGGAAGGGCCGCATCCTGCTCGACTGGGGCCCGATTCCCGGCAGTTACGGCTGGGTCTTCCCCAAGGGCGACACCCTGACCGTCGGGGTGATCTCCGCGCGCGGCGAAGGCGCGGCCACCAAGCGGTACCTGGAGGACTTCATCGGCAGGCTCGGCCTCGCCGGGTTCGAACCGAGCGTCTCCTCGGGGCACTTGACCCGCTGCCGTGCCGACGACTCGCCGCTCTCGCGCGGACGCGTGCTGGTCTGCGGCGACGCGGCCGGGCTGCTCGAGCCGTGGACCCGCGAGGGCATCTCGTTCGCCCTGCGCTCCGGGCGGCTCGCGGGGGAGTGGGCCGTGCGCATCGCCGAGGCGCACGACGCCGTCGACGCCCGCCGCCAGGCACTCAACTACGCCTTCGCCATCAAGGCGGGGCTGGGCGTCGAGATGGCCGTCGGCAAGCGGCTGCTCGCCGCGTTCGAGCGCCGCCCCGGGGTCTTCCACGCCGGTCTCACCGGTGTGCGTCCCGTGTGGCGGGCCTTCATGGACATCACCCGTGGCCGGACCTCCCTCGGGGAGATCGTCCGCAACCGGCCCGTCGTGCAGCGGATGCTGGTCCTGCTCGACCGGGGGGTGGCCGGGGGGCCCGCGGCGGGGTCCGGTTCCGGGGCCGCCGCCGGGCCCGCTTCCGGTGCGGAGGGTGCCGGAGCGCCTGGCGAGGAGGCCGGGGCGGCTGGGGAGTCCGGAACTTCCGGTGGTTCCGGGGCCTCGGGGGCTTCCGACGCCCCCGGGGGCGTCACTTCCTGATCCTGGTGAGGTGGGGACACCGTCCCCACCTCACACGTACTTCCCGGGGAGTACGTGTGATCACCACGCCCGGCTGACGCCCTCGGCGCCGTGCCCGGTCTAGCGTGGCGGGCATGGACGATCAGCGCGTGCGCCGGGGGAGACCATCGTGGGGTCCGCCGCCGTGGGTCCTGGAACACCGGCGCCGGGAGCGCCGGTGGCCCTGGCCCTCGACGCTGCTGATCACCGTCTTCGTCATGGCCGGCTCCTCCTACGCCGCTCACGAGCAGGCGGGGGAGCGGGCGGACCTCGACGTGTTCGGACGGGTGCTGCTGGTGCTGGCCTGCGGTCAGTTGCTGTGGCGGCTGCGCCGCCCGGTGCCGGTGGTGTTCGGCACGGCGGCCACCGCGGCGGTCTATCTGGCCGCCGGGTATCCGTACGGCCCGGTGTTCCTCACGGTCGCCGCGGCCTGCTTCAGCGCGGTCGTGGCGGGGCACCGCAGGGCCGCCTGGGCGGCGGTCGGCGCGCTGTGGGCCGCCCATGTGCTGGTGGCGCACTGGCTGTACCGGTGGCTTCCCCCGTCGGGCGACTCCGCGGCGTCCTGGGGGCAGGAGGCGGTGATCGCCGCCTGGGTCGCCGCGGTCGTCGCGCTGGCGGAGCTGGTGCGGGTACGCCGTGAGCAGTGGGCCCGTGAGCGGGCCGAGCGGGCCCAGGCGGCCCGGCGGCGCGCGGACGAGGAACGGCTGCGGATCGCCAGGGAGCTGCACGACGTCCTCGCGCACAGCATCTCGGTGATCAATGTGCAGGCGGGCGTGGGTCTGGCCCTGCTGGACAGCGACCCGGAACAGGCGCGGGCCGCGCTCACCACGATCAAGTCGGCCAGCAAGGAGGCGCTCGGCGAGGTCCGTCAGGTGCTCGACACCCTGCGCACCAAGGGTGACGCCCCGCGCGCGCCCGCCCCCGGCCTGGACCGGCTGCCGGAACTGGTGGAACAGGCGGCGGGCGCGGGTCTCACGGTCACGGTGGAGGGCGAGGTGCCCAGGCTGGCGCCGGGCGCGGACCTCGCCGCGTTCCGGATCGTGCAGGAGGCGCTCACCAACGTCGTACGGCACTCGGGGTCCCGCCGCGCGCGCGTGGTGCTGGATCAGGGCGACGGGTCTGCGCCCCGGACGGACGACGGGCGGGCGGGCGGGCCGGTGCTGCGGCTGCGGATCGACGACGACGGTCCGGCGACCGGCGCCGACGCGGGCGGCAGCGGGAACGGCCTGGCCGGGATGCGGGAGCGGGCGGCGGCGCTGGGTGGCACGATCGAGGCGGGGTCCCGGCCGGACGGCGGCTACCGGGTGCTCGCGGTACTGCCGTTGCGAGCCGAGGAGGACGACCGGTGATCCGAGTGCTGCTCGCCGACGACCAGTCGCTGGTCCGGGCCGGCTTCCGGGCGCTGCTGGACGCGCAGCCGGACATCGAGGTGGCCGGGGAGGCCGCCGACGGCGACGAGGCGCTGCGACGGGTGCGCGAACTGCGCCCGGACGTCGTGCTGATGGACATCCGGATGCCCGTGCTCGACGGTCTGGCGGCCACCCGGCGCATCACCGGGGACGAGGAGCTGAGGGACGTCAGGGTGGTCATGCTGACGACGTTCGAGCTCGACGAGTACGTCTTCGAGGCGATCCGCTCCGGGGCCTCGGGCTTCCTGGTCAAGGACACCGAGCCGGAGGAACTCCTGCGCGCGGTGCGGGCGGTGGTGGCGGGCGACGCGCTGCTGTCGCCGGGCGTGACCCGGCGGCTGATCGCGGAGTTCGCGGCCCGTTCCAAGGAACCCGCGGCGGCCGGCGCGCTGGGCCGGCTGACCGAGCGGGAGCGGGAGGTGATGACCCTGGTAGGCATCGGGCTGTCCAACGAGGAGATCGCCCGGCGCCTGGTCGTCAGCCCGCTGACCGCCAAGACCCATGTCAGCCGCACGATGGTGAAGCTCGGGGTGCGGGACCGGGCCCAACTCGTGGTGCTGGCCTACGAGTCGGGGCTGGTGCGGCCGGGCTGGCTGGGCTGAGCCGACCTCCGGAACCGCATCAGCACGGACACCACGCGGACGGCGAAGAGGACGGGCGCGACCACCAGCGCGGCGCGGACCAGGAGGGTCTCCAGCGGGCCGGGCAGATCGAAGAGGAACGCCGGTCCGGCGACCGCCCCGAACACCACCGCGGCCGCGAAGGCCGCGCTGAAGAGGGCGTATCCGATCTCGACGGTGATCGCGTCCCGTTCGGCCTGTGTGCGGCGCCGTCCCCCGTGCGTGGTCATGCTCCCGAGTGAAACAGCCGGGTGCCCGGCGGGGCAAACGGCCCCGCCGGGCACCCGTGGGAGGCGGCGTCCCCCGACTCAGTCGCGGACCGCGACGCGGTCCGCGCCCGCCTCCTCGGTGGTGGACCTGGCGACGACGACGGAGTGCGCCGGACGTCGGACCCGCAGTCCGGTCAGGGTGACCAGCAGTCCCGCCGCGGCGATCGCGGCGATCACGACCAGGCCGGGCCGGTAACTGTCCAGGACCGCCTGCGGGGTGGCGGTCTCCGGGGCGCCCGCGGTGACCACCGCGGTGACCACGGCGAGGAAGATCGCACCGCCGACCTGGACGGAGGTGTTCAGCAGTCCGGAGACCATGCCCTGCTCGTGGTCCTCGACCCCGTTGGTGGCCTGGATGTTGAGCGAGGGGAAGACCAGCGCGCAGGCTGCGCCGATCAGCAGCATGCTCGGCAGGATGGCGACGGCGTAGACCGGGTCGAGGTCGACCCCGAGGAACAGCGCGTATCCGGCGACCATCAGGGCGAAGCCGACCGCGATCAGCCGCTGGGTGCCGAACCGGTCGACGATCGAGCCGACCTTGGTGGAGGAGACGGCCACCAGCGCGCCGGCGGGCAGGAACGCCAGCGCGGTGTGCAGCGCGGACCAGCCGAGCAGCGACTGCATGTACAGGGTGACCAGGAACTGGAAGCCGACGTACGAGCCGAAGAAGGCCATGGCGCCGAGCTGGGCGCGGATCTGGCTGCCGGAGCGCAGTACGCCGAGCCGGATCAGCGGCCCGGCCGAGCGGCGCTCGACGAGCACGAACGCGGTCAGCAGGACGGCGACGGCGAGGAAGGACAGCAGGGTGCGGGCCGAGGCCCAGCCGGATTCCGGGGCCTGGACGACGGTGAAGACGAGCAGCAGCATCGAGGCGGTGCCGAGGACGGCGCCGGGGATGTCGTAGCCGTTGTGGTTCCGTTCGCGGGTGCTGCGCGGCAGCAGCTTGAGGCCGGCCACGAGGGCGAGCAGCGCGATGGGCGCGGGGAGCAGCATCGTCAGGCGCCAACTGGCCTCCGTGAGCAGGCCGGAGAGCACCAGGCCCATGGAGAAGCCGGTGGCGGCGCAGGTGGTGTAGATGGACAGGGCCCGGTTGCGCAGGGGGCCCTCGGGGAACGTGGTGGTGATGATCGACAGGCCGGCCGGCGCGGTGAAGGCCGCGCTCAGGCCCTTGACGAAGCGGCTGGCGATGAGCAGGGGGCCGGAGTCGACCAGGCCTCCGAGGAGCGAGGCGAGCGCGAAGACGCCGAGCGCGACCAGGAACACCTGGCGCCGGCCGAGGAGGTCTGCGGTCCGTCCGCCGAGGAGCAGCAGTCCGCCGTAGCCGAGGATGTAGCCGCTGACGATCCACTGGAGGGTGGAGGTGGACAGGCCCAGGTCGGAGCCGATGGACGGGAGGGCGACACCGACCATCGACACGTCCAGGGCGTCGAGGAACATCGCGGCGCACAGCACCAGCAGGGTGCCCCACAGCCGGGGTGTCCATCGATCCGTCGCCGACGGGGCCGCGGGGATAGTGAGCGGAGAGGTCATGGCGACGACACTACATGCGCATACATCGAATGCAAGTGCATTTAATTCGGATGCAACAAAATCGGTTCCCTGCTACGGTGCGCCCATGGCGGCGAAGAAGGCCGGGCAGGCGCTCGTGGACCAGTGGCGGGACATCCTGGCGCTGCACGCCCGCACGCAGTGCGAACTCGACCGCGCGCTGGGCCGGCACGGCCTGTGTGCAAGCGACTTCGAGGTGCTGGACGTGCTCGCCGGGGTCTGCGCCTTCCGTGTCCAGGAGATCGCCGAGCGCGTCCATCTCAGTCAGAGCGCGCTCTCCCGGCTCGTCGCCCGGCTGGAGAAGTGCGGCCTCGTCGAGCGTGCTCTGTGCCCGGAGGACCGCCGTGGAGTACGGGTGGCGCTCACCGCGAAGGGGCGCGAGCTGCACGGCGCGGTGCTGCCGGTGCAACGGGAAGTACTGGCAAGGATGTTGGGGAGCCGGGCCGAGACGGGCGACGCGCGGCCGGTCTGATCCCGCGCGGTCAGCCGATCCCCGAGCGCTCGCGCCACAGATCGGCGAGCGCGCGGTCGCCCGCGATGTGCGGGACGGGCAGCCGGTTCCACAGGGCGAAGTACAACTCGTTCGCGGTGCCCGAGAGTTCGGCGTCGGCGGGCCCTTCCCCGTCGGGCGTGGTCACCGGCGGCTCCGGCGAGAGCCGTACGCTCCACACCGCGTCGGTGTCCGAACAGCGCACCCGCAGCGCACGCGGCACCTCGGTGCGGACCCGGCTGCGGCTGCGGGCGTGGAACCCGCGCAGCAGTTCGTCGATCCCGTCGGCCGCGAACTCCGCGTCCACCGGGTCCGGCGCGACGCCGAGCGCCGCCTGCGCGTCGAAGCGGTGCACGGTCGTCTCGTGGGCCTGCCGTCTGGTCCAGAAGGCCAGGGGCGAGGGGGTCGGGGCCGGGAGGAAGGTCCAGCACGCCACGTCCTCCGGCGCGTCGGCGAGCGTCGCCAGCAGCCGCCGGTGAACGTCCCGGTACCAGTCCGTCAGCTCCCTGCCGTCGAGGCCGGACGCCTCGTCGAACGGCCTGGGCCCGGTGATCCGCTCCCTGACGAACGCCTCGGCCCACACATGCACCGCACCCGTGTGCCGCACCAGGTCCCGTACCCGCCAGCCGGGACAGGTCGGTACGTCGGCGTCGGCCCCGGCCCGCTCCGCGGCGTCCGCGAGCAGCCGGCCCGCCAGGTCGAGGGCCTCGAGGTGGTGAGCGGTGTCCATGGGGGGAGTCTGCCCGACGGGATGCCGTCCCGGGCGGGGCGCGTCGGGTTTCCGTGGCTCGTTTTCCTGGACAATCGCCTCATCACGCCCTCGGCGGGGCTGTCGACAGTTGTTGAGTGACTGTCAAGTGACCATTGGCGACGGAGAGTTAACGGATCATTGAGGTTACCTAGGGGTATGTAGAAACCCCCTCCACCCATCATCTTGTCATGTACCTGCGACCCGATGGCCGGGTCGCAGTCTCATGGAGGTGTGGGATGCACCGCAGACTCGCCACCGGTCTGGCCGGATCGGCTTTCGCTCTCGTCACGGTCGTCGGCGTGGCCACCGCCGCCGAGGCCGCTCCCGCCGACAAGCCGCAGGTCCTCTCCAGCTGGACGCAGACCACCGCGTCCAGCTACAACCTCTGGGCCGCCGCGCGCTCGAACCAGTCCGCCTGGTCCGCCTACGGGTTCGACTGGTCCACGGACTACTGCTCCTCCTCGCCGGACAACCCGTTCGGCTTCCCCTTCAGCATGTCCTGCGCCCGCCACGACTTCGGCTACCGCAACTACAAAGCGGCCGGCACCTTCAGTGCGAACAAGTCCCGCCTCGACAGCGCCTTCTACGAGGACCTCAAGCGCGTCTGCAACAACTACAGCGGCGCCACCAAGACCTCCTGCAACAGCACCGCCTGGACGTACTACCAGGCGGTCCGCGCGTTCGGCTGACGCCCTCCGGCACGGGTGCGGCGGCGACCCGCAGACGCCGCCGCACCCGTCCGGGGGTCCGTCGTCGACGCCCCCTCCGCCCTTGGGGCCCTACGGCCCGAAGGTGAACCGGCCGGCCAGCAGGGTCGCGTGCACCGGCATCTCGCGGAGCGCGCGCCCGTCGGCCCCGAGCGGATCCGCGTCCAGCACCACCAGGTCGGCCGGGCCGCCCGCCTCGACCACGAGCCGCCCGCGGGTGGAGGCCGCCAGCGCCGCCCGCACCGGGATCCGTTGCTCCGGGTGCCATGCCGGGCGGTCGTCCCCGGTGCGGCCCACCGCCGCCGCGACGGTCAGCCAGGGGTCCAGCGGGGCCACGGGCGCGTCCGAACCGAACTCCAGCCAGGCGCCGGCGGCCAGCAGATCGCCGTAGGCGAAGGCGCGGCCCGTGCGTCCGGCCCAGTGCCGGTCGGCCACGTCCCGGTCGTCCACGGCGTGCGCGGGCTGCACCCCGGCCGTCACCCCCAGAGCGGCGAACCGCGGCACGTCCCCGGGCGCCAGCAACTGCGCGTGCTCGATCCGGCCCCGGCAGCCGACCGCCGCGAACGCGTCCAGGGCAAGGGAGTTGGCCCGGTCGCCGATCGCGTGCACCGCCGGTTCGACACCGTGCGCCCAGGCCCGTCGCATCAGCCGCAGCAGCTCCTCGTACGGCGTCTCCTGGAGGCCGTACGCCTCCGCCGTGCCCTCGAGACCCGGGTACGGGTCGGCGCACAGCGCGGTACGGGTGTTGAGGGACCCGTCGGCGAACAGCTTCAGCGGGCCGACCCGCACCAGACCGCCCGTGCCGGGCAGCACGTCCCCGGTGCGCAGTCCGCGCGCGATCGCGGCCTCCAGACGGTCCGGGTACACGGCGGCGTCGACCCGCACCGGCAGCGGGCCCGACGCGGCCCGCCGGGACCAGTCGGTGAGGTTGTCGGCGAAGTGGAAGTCGACGACACCCGTCACCCCGCGCGCGGCGGCGGCCCGCAAGGCCTCGGCGATCCAGCCGTCCAGCACCTCATCGGGCACCTCCGGCAGCGCCGACACCGCCCGGAAGCACTCGCCCTCACGCAGCAGCCCGCTCGGGTGCCCGGCGCCGCCGACCAGCGCGAGCCCGGCGGAGTTCAGCCACGCCGCGTGCAGATCGGCGCTCACCAGCGCGACCGGACGGTCCGGACACACCGCGTCCAGCAGCGACCTGTGCGGGGCGTCGGGCCACAGCCCGTCCCGGAACCCGTACCCGATGAGCACCTCTCCCTCGGGCAGCCCGGCCGCGTGACCCCGTACGGCGTCGGCGGCCGCCCGTGCCGAGTCCGCGCCGGACAGGTCCAGCCGGTGCCGCACGCTCGCCCACTGCGCGGCATGGACATGCGCGTCCCACAGTCCGGGGAGCAGCGTGCGGCCGTCGAGGTCGAGCACCCGGCCGCCGGTGACCGCGTCCTCGGTGACCGCGGCGACCTCGCCCCCGGCGATCCGTACCGAGCCGATCGGCCCGCCCGGCCCAAGCCGCACGTTGGAGAGAACCAACTCGCCTTCTTCATCATGGAGTTGTCGGGGCGGCAGGCCGTCGAGGCTCGTCATCCGGATGCTCCACGGGGTCGGGTCGGTCTCAGCCGAGGGCGCGGTCGAGGTTGAAGGCGGCGCTGATCAGGGCGAGGTGGGTGAACGCCTGCGGGAAGTTGCCCTGTTGCTCCCCGGTCTGCCCGATCTCCTCGGCGTACAGGCCGACATGGTTGGCGTACGTCAGCATCTTCTCGAAGGCGAGGCACGCCTCGTCCACCCGGCCGGCGTGCACCAGGGCCTCGACGTACCAGAACGAGCAGATGGAGAAGGTGCCTTCGTCGCCGCGCAGTCCGTCGGGGCTGGCCTGCGGGTCGTAGCGGTAGACGAGGGAGTCGGACACCAGGTCCTGGGTGAGCGCGTCCAGCGTGGACAGCCACTTGGGGTCGGTGGGCGCGATGAACTTGGTCAGCGGCATCATCAGCAGCGCCGCGTCCAGTACCTCGCCGCCCTCGTGCTGCACGAACGCGCGGCGGCTCTCCGACCAGCCCCCGCTCATGATCCGCCGGTAGATGGTGTCGCGGGCCTCGCGCCAGCGGTTGAGATCGGCGGGCAGTCCGCGCCGGTTGGCCATCCGGATGGCCCGCTCGATGGCCACCCAGCACATCAGGCGCGAGTACAGGAACTTCTTGCGCCCGCCGCGGGTCTCCCAGATGCCTTCGTCGGGCTGGTCCCAGTGCGCGCAGACCCAGTCGACGATCGCGCACACGTCGTCCCAGTGGTCGCTGGAGATCGGCCGGGCCCATTTGTCGTAGAGGTAGATCGAGTCGATCAGGGCGCCGTAGATGTCGAGCTGGAGCTGGTCGGCGGCCGCGTTGCCGACCCGGACCGGCGCGGAGCCGCGATGGCCCTCCAGATGGGCGAGTTCGCACTCGGGGAGGTCGGTGCGGCCGTCGATGCCGTACATGATCTGGAGCGGTCCGGAGGCGTGGCTCTCGCCCGGGGTGATGTGGTCGGTGACGAACCGCATGAACGCCTCGGCCTCGTCGGCGAATCCGAGCCGCAGCAGGGAGTAGACGCAGAAGGCCGCGTCGCGGACCCAGACGTAGCGGTAGTCCCAGTTGCGTTCGCCGCCGAGCTGTTCGGGCAGGCTGGTGGTGGCCGCGGCGACGATCGCGCCGGTGGGGGCGTAGGTGAGCAGTTTCAGGGTGAGCGCGGAGCGGTGCACCATCTCGCGCCAGCGGCCCCGGTAGCGGGACTGGGACAGCCAGCGCCGCCAGTACGCGACGGTCGCGGTGAACTGCCGTTCCGCCTCGGTGCGGGCGCAGCCGCGCGGGGCGACCCCGGGGCCGACCTGGTCCAGAGCGAACACCGCCGACCCGCCCTCGGAGAGCTTGAAGTCGGCGCGGGCGTCGGGGCCGTCGGCCTCCAGCGGCAGGGTCGCGGTCAGCGCGAGCGTGAGCTTCTCCGACTCGAAGACCGCCATCTCGCCGTCCAGGCGCAGGCTGTGGGGCTGGGCGCCGTAGTCGAAGCGGGGCGCCACCCGCACCCGGAACGGCACCGAGCCGCGTACGCACAGCACGCGCCGGATCAGGCGGTGCCGCTCGGTCTCCGCCACCGAGCCGTCGACGGGCATGAAGTCCTGGACCTCGCCGACGCCGTCCTCGGTGAAGAAGCGCGTGATCAGGACGTTGGTGTCGGGGAAGTAGAACTGCTTGGTGCGGGCCGGGCCGATCGCCGTCACCTCGAAGCGGCCGCCGCGCTCGGCGTCCAGGATCGAGGCGAAGACGCTGGGCGCGTCGAACGCCGGGCAGCAGTACCAGTCGATCGTGCCGTCGGTGCCCACCAGGGCCACACTGCGCAGGTCGCCGATCAGACCGTGCTCGGAGATGGGCGGGTACCGGGCGTCGGCCCCCTCGAAGCTGGTTGTCGCGGCCATCGCAGCCTCCTCGTCGGCTCGCACGGCGCGGCTTCCAGCTTAGGCGGGTTCCACAGGGGCCACCCCCGGGACAGGGGCGGCCCTCCGGGCCGGGGCCTCCGGCTGCGGGCGTCCTCACGGGCCCCCTGCCGACGTCCTCACGGGCCCCCTGCCGACGTCCTCGCGAGCACCCCTGCGGGTGTCCTCGGGGACGCCCCGGCGGGCGGGCCCGGGGCGCCCCGCCCCTCACACCACTCGTACCGCGACACCCGCCCGAAGCGGCGGACCGTCTTCGCGCGCTCTCACACCGCCCGTACCGCGACACCCGCCTCCTCGAAGCGGTGGACCGTCTCCGCGTCCACCGCCGAGTCCGTGACCAGGGTGCCGACCGCCTCGGCGGCGCAGATGCGGGCGAAGGCGCGCCGGCCCAGCTTGCTGGAGTCGGCGGCGACGACCACGCGCGCGGCGCGCTCGCAGAGCAGCCGGTTGATGGCGGCCTCGGCCTCGTCGTGCGCGGCGGCCCCGTGCGTGACGTCGAAGGCGACCACGCCGAGCACCGCCACGTCGAGGGTGATCTGACCGAGCACCCCGTCCGCGAGCGGCCCGGTCAGCTCGTACGACTGCGCCCGCGCGACCCCACCCGTCACCACGATCTTGAACTGCGGGCGCACGGCCAGCTCGTTGGCGATGTTCAGCGCGTTGGTGACCACGGTCAGCGCGGGCGAGCCGGAGGCGAGGTCGGCGCGCACGGCCAGGGCGCGGGCCACCTCGGTGGTGGTCGTGCCGCCGGTGAGGCCGACCGCCTCACCGGGCGCGATCAGATCGGCGACCGCGCGGGCGATGCGCTGCTTCTCCGAGGCGCGGCGGGCCGTCTTGTAGCGCAGCGGCAGCTCGTACGACACCCCGTGCACCACCGCGCCGCCCCGGGTGCGCACCAGCATCTGCTGCTCGGCGAGCTGGTCGAAGTCGCGGCGGATCGTCGCGGCCGAGACCTCCAGCTCGGCGGCCGCCTCCTCGACGTCCAGCCGGCCCCGCTCGACGAGCAGTTCCAGCAGCGTCTTCCAACGGGCGTCGCGCGACATCCGCACCTCCAACCAGCCCAGGGCGTGATCACCGCCGATTCCCGGTGACCCTAGCGCACCCGTCGCCGGCGTGGATGCCCACCGAATGGCCTACCGAATGCTTGAAGATGCTCGAAAAATCGCGCTATCTTGCATGAACAATCACCGGTGGGAGGGGTCCGGCATGACACATGTCGAGGACGAACTGCACAGCCAGCCGGAGTGCTGGACCCGGGCCGCGGCGCGGGCGCCGGAGCACCGCGCGGCGCTGCCGGCGGCGGGGGAGCGGGTCGCGATCGTCGGCTGCGGCACCTCGTACTTCATGGCGCAGTCGGCGGCGGCCCTGCGCGAGGGCGCGGGGCAGGGCGAGACGGACGCCTTCGCCGCCTCGGAGTTCCCGCGCGGCCGCGCCTACGACCGCGTCGTGGCCCTCACCCGCTCCGGTACGACGACCGAAGTGCTGGACCTGCTCGCCGAGTTGCGCGGCCACACCCGCACCTGCGCGATCACCGCCGATCCGCACACGCCGGTCATGGAGGCCGCCGACGACCTGATCGTCCTCGAGGACGCCGACGAACGCTCCGTCGTCCAGACCCGGTTCGCCACCACCGCGCTCACCCTGCTGCGCGCCCACACCGGGCTGCACACCGACGCGGCGGTCGCCGACGCCCGCACCGCGCTGGCCGGGCCGCTGCCCGAGGACCTGGTGGAGCGGACCCAGTTCACCTTCCTCGGGCGAGGCTGGACCGTGGGCCTGGCGAACGAGGCCGCTCTGAAGATGCGGGAGGCCTCCCTGTCCTGGGCCGAGGCCTACCCGGCGATGGAGTACCGCCACGGGCCGATCAGCGTCACCGGTCCCACCACCGCGACCTGGATGTTCGGCGAGGCACCCGAGGGCCTGGCCGGGCAGGTGCGCGCGACCGGCGGCCGATGGCTGGCCGGGGAGCTGGACCCGCTCGCCGAACTCGTCCGCGCCCAGCGGCTCGCCGTCGCCGTCGCCGCCGCCCGCGGCCTGGACCCGGACCACCCGCGCCACCTCACCCGCTCGGTCGTCCTCACGCCCTGAAACCCCCTCACCGCCCTCGCCCAGGGAGCCCCGCGTGCCCCTCGTCACCACCGGTGAGCTCGTCACCCGCGCCGCCGCGGGCCGCCGTGCCGTCGCCGCCTTCAACGTCGTCACCCTGGAGCACATCGAGGCCGTCGTCGCCGGCGCGGAGAGCGTCGACGCACCGGTCGTGCTCCAGGTCAGCGAGAACGCCGTCAGGTTCCGCTACGGCCGTCTGCTGCCCCTCGCCCGGGCCGCCGTCGCCGCCGCCGAACGGGCCGCCGTGCCCGTCTCCCTGCACCTGGACCACGTACAGAGCGACGCCCTGCTGCGGCAGGCCGCAGAGGCGGGGTTCAGCTCGGTGATGTACGACGCCGCACGGCTGCCGTACGCCGAGAACCTCGCCGCCACCCGGGCCGCCGCCGACTGGGCGCACGCCCAAGGGCTGTGGATCGAGGCCGAGTTGGGCGAGGTGCGCGGCAAGGCGGGCCGGCCGGCGCTGGACGCCCACGCGCCCGGCGCCCGTACCGACCCGGCGCAGGCACGGGCGTTCGTCGCCGACTCCGGCGTGGACGCGCTCGCCGTCGCCGTCGGCAGCGTGCACGCCATGACCACCCGCACCGCCACCCTCGACCACGGCCTGCTCAAGAACCTGTCGGCCACCCTCCAGGTGCCGCTCGTCCTGCACGGCTCCTCGGGCGTGCCCGACGGCGAACTGACCGAGGCCGTCACCGGAGGCATCACCAAGGTCAACATCGGCACCGCCCTCAACGCGGCGATGACCGGCGCCATAAGGGAGTTCCTCGCCGCCCACCCCGAGGCCGTCGACTCGCGCACCTACCTCAGCGTGGGCCGCGAGGCCATGGCCCGCGCGGTCCGGGGCATCGTGGAGGTCCTCCGGACGGGCCCTGGCACGGCCTGAGTTCGGCCGGTGGCGGGACCGCGGAGGTGCTCCGGACGGACGGGCCCGGCCGCGGCCTGAGCGCGGCCGCGGGCGGGACCGGCGGTCACCTGGCGGCCGGCACGGGCCCGGCTAGCGCCTGACGGCTCTGAGGACCACGAACTTGGGGTCGCCTGCCACGAGTTCACTGTTGCCGAACACCCGCCGCAGCTTCACGTGATACCCGAGATGCCGGTTCCCGATCACCCACAGCTCACCGCCCGGCCGCAGCACCCGCCGCGCGCCGGTGAACATCCGCCACGCCGTGGTGTCCGTCGTCGCCTGATGGGAGTGGAAGGGCGGGTTGTTCAGCACCAGGTCCATGCTGCCGGCCGCCACCCCGGCGAGCCCGTCCCCGACCCGGAACTCGGCGTGCCCCGGCACCCCGTTCGCCCGGTAGGTGGCCTCCGCGGAGGCCACCGCCTGGAACGACTCGTCGGTGAACAGCACTTCGGCCTCAGGGTTGGCCAGGGCCACCGCCGTCCCCACGACGCCGTTGCCGCACCCGAGGTCCACCACCCGGCGCGCCCCGCGCGTGACCGGCAGATGCCCGAGGAAGAAGCGCGTGCCGATGTCCAGGCGGTCGGCGCAGAACACCCCCGCGTGGTTGACGACCGTCCGCCCCGAGACGGGCCCGATCCCCTCGGGCAGGTCGTAGCGGAGCGGCCACGGATTCGCCGACCGCCGCAGAGCCGCGTCCGGAGTGCAGAAGATCAGCCGCGCCTTCTTCTCGGCCAGCGAGGTCCGGGTCGGCCCGATCACGCTCTCGAAGAGCTGGAGCGTGGAGGTGTGGATCTCCTTGACCATGCCGGTGCCGACGACGACCGTGCCCTCGTGCACAGCGGGGGCCAGCCGCCGCAACTGGTCCTCCAGCAGCGCCAGGCTCTTGGGCACCCGCACGAGCAGCACATCGATCCGGCCCGGCGGTGTGTCCTGCGTGGTGAGCAGCTGGACCGTGCCCGGCTTGGCCCCGGCCCGCTCCAGGTTCGCCCGGCTCGCCTCCTGTCCCAGCCAGGAGTCGGTGATCTGCACCGGCCGGTGCGCCGCCAGCGCCGTCACCAGCGCGCCCCAGCGGTCGCCCAGCACGACGACCGTGCCGGACAGATCGACGCCTGAGCCGTCGAGATACCGCAGCAGATACTCGTCGGAGGCGTCCCAGGCGCGCAGCCGGTCACGCGGGTCCTCGGGGAAGCGGGCCAGCGTCAGCTCGCCCCACGGCGTCGTCATACGGTCGTTCATCGTGCGTCCAGGCTAGCCGAGCCGCAGCTCAGCACAGGTGGGGGAGGATGGGTGGCATGGACGCCGAGCTGTTCCCGCGAGAGCGCGCCGAGGTGGCGCCCGGCGCGGTCCACCTGCCGGACTGGCTCGACGGGGACGGGCAGCGCGAGCTGCTCGCCGCCTGCCGGGAGTGGGCGCGCCCGCCCGCCGGCCTGCGCACGGTACGCACCCCCGGCGGCGGCACCATGACCGCCCGGCAGGTATGCCTCGGCTGGCACTGGTACCCGTACGCCTACGCCCGCACGGTCGTCGACGGCGACCGCACCCCGGTCAAGCCCTTCCCCGCCTGGCTCGGCGAACTGGGCCACCGCGCGGCGACGGACGCGCTCGGCCCGGGGGCGGCAACGGCGGCGTACGACATCGCGCTGGTCAACTTCTACGACGGCGACGCCCGGATGGGCATGCACCGCGACGCCGACGAGAAGTCCGACGAGCCCGTGGTGTCGCTCAGCCTCGGCGACAGCTGTGTCTTCCGGTTCGGCAACACCGGGTCGCGCTCACGGCCCTGGACGGACGTCGAGCTGCGCAGCGGCGACCTGTTCGTGTTCGGCGGGCAGTCCCGCCTCGCCTACCACGGCGTACCGCGGGTGCTGCCGGGGACCGCGCCGGCCGGGCTCGGCCTGACCGGACGGCTCAACCTGACCCTGCGCGTCAGCGGATTCCCGGCGTCCGCCCGATGATGCGGATCATGGGAGACTCGCTCCCATGAGCGGCAAGGCGGACCCCCGGCCGACGGGGGAAGGGACCACCTCGAGGACGCGGTTGGACCGGGGGCGCGGTGCGCTCGGGCCCGCGTTGGAGCTCGTGCACACCGGGCGGGCGCCCACCCGGGCCGTCCTGACCGCGGAACTCGGTGTGACCCGGGCCACCGCCGGTGCGGTCGCCGCCGAGCTGGAGGCCCTCGGCCTGATCCGCGTCGACGCCCGGCCCGCCGCGGCCGCGGGCTCCCAGGGCCGCCCCTCGCACCGCCTGGAGGTCGCCCAACAGGGCCCGGTCGCGCTCGCCGCGCAGGTGCACGCGGACGGGTTCCGGGCCGCGCTGGTCGGTCTCGGCGGGCGGATCGTCGCCACCGCGCCGGGCCGCGAGACCGTCGACGCCGACCCGGCGAAGGTGCTCGGCTCGGTCGTCGACGAGGGCGCCCGCCTGCTGCGCGAGACCGGGCGCCGCTGTGTCGGCGCCGGGCTCGCCGTGCCCTCGGCCGTCACCGAGCCGGAGGGTCTCGCCCTCAACCCGCTCCACCTCGCCTGGCCGCCGGGCGCCCCGGTCCGCGAGATCTTCGCCGAACGGGTGCGCGCGGCCGGCATCGAGGGACCCGCCTTCGCCGCCAACGATGTCAACCTCGCCGCGCTCGCCGAGCACCGGCACGGAGCCGGGCGCGGCGCCCGTGACCTGCTGTGCGTGGCCACCGGGCACCGCGGTGTCGGCGGCGCGCTGGTCCTCGACGGCCGGCTTCACACCGGCAGCGCCGGGCTCGCCCTGGAGGTCGGCCACCTCACCGTCAACCCCGAGGGCCGCCCCTGCCACTGCGGCGGCCGCGGCTGCCTCGACGTGGAGGCCGACCCGCTGGCCCTGCTCACCACCGCCGGCCGCGCACCCGGTCCGGAGAGCTCCCTGCTCAAGCAGGCCGACGACCTGCTCCGCCAGGAGTACGCCGACCCGGCCGTGCGCAACGCCGCCGAGGCCCTCATCGACCGCCTCGGGCTCGGACTCGCCGGGCTGGTGAACATTCTCAACCCGGACCGGATCATCCTCGGCGGGCTGCACCGCACCCTGCTCGACACCGACCCCGACCGGCTGCGGGCCGTCGTCGCCGACCGCAGCCTGTGGGGCCGCAGCGGCGGCGTCCCCATCCTGGCCTGCTCCCTCGACCACAACAGCCTGGTCGGCGCGGCGGAACTGGCCTGGCAGCCGGTCCTGGACGACCCGCTGGCAGCGCTGACGGCGGCCTGAGGTCCCGGCCTGCCGCCGTTGGCTTGGGGTCACCGCGTGCGCCCGTCTAGGATCAGCGATCTTCAGTCAGGCCGACCGAACAGGACCCTCCTTTGCGTCACTTCGCGTTCCCCGTCGCGGCCTCGCCTCGGCGTGCCTGGCTCGTACCGGTTCTGGCGGTGGCCCTGACCGGCTGCTCGCTGCTGCGCCAGGACGCGGTGTGCACCCAGGCCGACGCGGACTCGCAGGTCTCGGTCCTCTGGCGGCCTTCCGACTTCGGCGGGCCCGACGCGGCGCGGATACGGCTGTGCGTGGACGGCACCTGCCGTGTACGGATGTCGGGCGAACTCAGCGAGCCCCTCCTCTTCCTGCACATGACGCTGCCGGACGACATCGGCGCCTCTACCCTGCCGGTGCGGCTCACGGTGACGTCCGCGAGGACCGGCGAGACGGTCGTCCAGGACAGCGTCGCCGCGAAGCTGACAGCACAGGACCCCAACGGCGCGTCCTGCCCGCCCCGCGTCTGGACGGCGACCTACCGCGTCGACCCCGTGAAGGGACTCACCTCCCCGAAGGGCGTGAAACTCCAGGGGTGAGCCCGCCCGCGAGCGACCGACGCCCCAACGCCCTTGCCCGTACAGGCACTCGGTGCGTCTCCGCCCCGCCGGTCCGTCAGGCGGGTGCCACCGCCCGGCGCGGCCGGTCCACCAACTCCCCGCCGCAGTTGGGGCACACGCCCTCCATCGCCTCGGCGCAGGGAAGGCAGAACGTGCACTCGTAGGAACAGATCCGGGCGGCCCCGTCGCCGGGCAGCTCCGCCGTGGTGCAGCGTTCGCAGCGGTCACGCATCTCCAGGGCCATGAACGGTCTCCTCAGGTGGGGGGGGCTGCTCTCATCGTCCGCCCCCGCACAGCCGGTAGGCAGTGCCCCCAGCGGCCAAGGATCACCGTGATCGGGCCACGCTCCCAGGGGCCCTTCCGCCCACCCCGGGCTTGACCGCCCCTGCCCCCAGAGCCGGACCTCCCCCGGAAGACCCGCCGCCCCCGCCCCTACTCCCCGGGAAGTACCCGCACTGCCCCCGGCCGTACGACGACCCTGACCCTTCCCCGCGGCGAGGCTCGGAGCATCACCCGAAGACCCGTCGAAGGAGATGAACCGACATGGAGACACTCGCGCACTGGGACGGCGGCCCCGGGCCGTGGATCCTGCTCTTCCCCGTCGTCTGGGCGGCCGTCGTGGTCGCCGTGGTCACCGTGCTGCGCCGCACCGTCCGGCGCGGCCGCCCGGGACCGTGGCGCCTGCCCGACAACCGCCGGCCCACCGGCGACTCACCGCTCGCCGTGCTCGGCCGCCGGTTCGCCTCCGGCGAGATCGACGAGGACGAGTACTGGCGCCGGCTGTCCGTCCTGGACGAGCAGTTCGGCCCCACCAAGGGCGGTGCGGCATGACGGTCCCACCGCCACCCGCACGGCCGCCCGGGTCGTGGACGCCGTGAAGGTCTACGCCGGACGTGCTGCGGGCCATCGCCACGGAGTGACGGGGTGCGGGCGTGCCCGGTGGCGCCGGCCGTGCGGAGGACGGCCGTGGCGAGCGCGGTCGTACGGGGTCGGGCCTTGGCCGGCGCGGTCGTGAGGCGGCCGGGCGCGACGGGGCGGGCCTGTCGGGGAGGCTTGTACCGAGGGCGGGGCGGCCGTACACGAGGTGGTCTGCGGGCGGGCGCGGCACCCGCGCAGACGCACGGCCCAGACGCACGGCCCAGACACGTCAGAAGCCGTGCGAGTAGTGCGAGACGCGTGGACCGTGCGGGCCACGCGTGCGGCCGGCCCGGTCGGACCGCCGGGCCCGCGCGGACCCTGCGAGCCCTCTGGGCCCCCCTCACCGCCCGGTCAGCCGGCAACGGCGGACCGGGCGGGAGCGTGTTCGGGCCGCAGTGCGTCGGCCGCGAGGGCGACGGGCTCGACCTCCGGGATGCCGACGGGCTCGACCGCTGGCAGACCCAGCGGCTCCACCTCCGGCAGGCCGACGGTCGCGACCTCGGTGAACCGGACCGGGGAGTCCGGCACGGGCACCGTGCGGACCGGCGGTTCCTCGACGGCCACCCGGCGCGGGGGGCGGGCGGCCCGCGCCTTCAGGGCGGCGGGCGTCGGAAGGCTGAACCACACGGTCTTGCCCTGCTCACCGTCCGGACGCGCGCCCCAGCTCTCGCTGACCGCCGCGACCATCGCGAGCCCTCGCCCGCAGGTCGCCAGCGGATCGGCGTCGCCCACCACGGGGAGACGGGGATCGTGGTCGCGCACCGACACCGTCAGCCGGTCGAGCATGAGCTCGATCCGCACGGTGCACGTCTTGTCGGGCTGGGCGTGGCGGTGGACGTTGCTGAGCAGCTCCGTCACACCGAGCGCCGCCCGGTCTATCAAGGGATCCAGATGCCAGTAGCGCAATTGCGCAGAAAGGATTCTGCGGACCTGGCCGATCCGCGAGGGCAGAGCTTGCAGCTCCACCGTGCAATGTCTGCTTGGGTGAGTGATCACGGCTGCGACTCCCCGACGTTGAGGTCCGGAAGAACACGGAGTACGGATCCAGCAGGAGTTCCGGGTCGAGACGAGACGGCCGCCTGCTGTCGTGCCCGGCGGGCTGGTTCGCAGCGTTGTCGCCGGTAAACCCAGAGTGACGTGAGACCAGGTTGACGCAAGGGGTGGGGAGCCGCAACTCGCCGTGCCTCAGCGGTCACGCCCCGCAGCCCTGCGTACGGCCTCCATGAACCGGCGCGCCGCCGGCGGACCGGGCTCGCCCGGCGCGGGGTCGTGCTCGCCCAGGGTGAGCGTGTAGCGCTTGCCGTCCAGGTCCGCGACCGCCTGGCCCTCGGACCCGAACCACGGCTTCGACGCCCGCACCGAGGTCACCGGTGCGCTGTCGATCTCGCTGCCGTAGCTGGTGAGCAACTCCAGCCTGCCCTCGCTGATCCGGACCTGCCCGGCCCGGGTGAGCGAACGCAGGCCCTTCCCGATGCGCACACCTGTGGCAGTGAACTCCGGCTCCGCCATGCCGCCTTGCCCCCTTGCTCGCGCCTGGCGCGTCCCGCCGTACGCCCGTACGGGCCGTCGGCGTGGCGTGCCGTGATCCCCTGTCGACACTCCGGGTGACACCCCTGCGGGTACCCCGCGCGGTGCAGTCTGCCCGCACCCGGCCCGGTGCACCAGTGTGCGCGTCGTGCTCGCGCCGGGCGTGAGGAGCACTCGGCCGAATGCGCCCCATCTGCTTCGCACATCCGTGCCCCAGCCCGGCTTTGAGCCGCCCAAAGCCGGGTTTATGCAGGTGGGAAGCGTGCGCGAAGGTGCTTATGCTCGAATCACGGGCCGCATGCGCCGCGACCCGAGCGCAGCGTGAGGAGCACGGCCGTGAGCACCATCCAGCAGACCCCGCCCGGTGTGACCCTCGATGTCGACCGTACCGACGCGAGCTACCGCGACTGGCTGAAAGAAGCCGTCCGCCGGGTCCAGGCCGACGCCAACCGCTCCGCCGACACCCACCTACTGCTCTTCCCGCTGCCCGAGAAGTGGGGCATCGACCTCTATCTCAAGGACGAGTCGACCCACCCCACCGGCAGCCTCAAGCACCGGCTCGCCCGCTCGCTGTTCCTCTACGGCCTGTGCAACGGCTGGATCCGGCCCGGCCGACCGGTCATCGAGGCCTCCAGCGGCTCGACGGCCGTCTCCGAGGCCTACTTCGCGAAGCTGATCGGCGTCCCCTTCGTCGCCGTCATGCCGCGCACGACCAGCGCCGAGAAGATCCGACTGATCGAGTTCCATGGCGGCCGCTGCCACTTCGTGGACGACCCGCGCACCATGTACGAGGCCTCCGCCCGCCTCGCGGAGGAGACCGGCGGCCACTACATGGACCAGTTCACCTACGCCGAGCGGGCCACGGACTGGCGCGGCAACAACAACATCGCCGAGTCCATCTTCCGCCAGCTCGAACGCGAACGGTTCCCCGAGCCCGCCTGGATCGTCGCCACGGCCGGCACCGGCGGCACCTCGGCTACCATCGCCCGCTACGTCCACTACACGCAGCACGACACCCGCATCTGCGTGGCCGACCCGGAGAACTCCTGTTTCTTCGAGGGCTGGACCGCCGGTGACCCGGACGTCACCTGCGACTGCGGCTCGCGCATCGAGGGCATCGGCCGCCCGCGCATGGAGCCGAGCTTCGTGCCCGGCGCCGTCGACCGCATGATGAAGGTCCCGGACGCGGCCAGCGTCGCCGCGGTGCGCGCCCTGGAGCGGGCCATCGGCCGCAAGGCGGGCGGCTCCACCGGCACCGGACTGTGGAGCGCCCTGAAGATCGTCGCCGAGATGGCCGCCGAGGGGCGCACGGGCAGTGTGGTCACCCTGCTCTGCGACCCGGGGGACCGGTACCTCGACAAGTACTACTCCGACGCCTGGCTCGCCGAACAGGGGCTGGACATCGCGCCGTACGCCGAGGTCATCGACACCCTGCTGGCGACCGGCGTGTGGTCGCACTGAGCGGGCGCGGAGGGTGCCCGTTCAGCCCGCGAGCCGTCGGTCCAGGGTCGTCACCGCGTCCTTGAAGGCGCGGGCGAGGCCGGGGCGTGCCAGCCGCAGTGCCAGCCGGAAGGGCGCCGTCCCGTCGGCGGCGAAGGTCCAGCACACGCGCGTGCCGCCGCCGACGGGCGCGAGCCGCCACTCCTCGACCAGAGCGTGTGCGCCGGGCGCGTTGGTGACGTCCACGCGATAGGCGTACAGCTCGGGCTCCTCGGCGACGAGGACCGTCTCCTCGAACCGGGTGCCGCCGCGCAGCCGGACCTCCCGCCCGGCCCCGTCCCGCAGCGGCCGGGCGAGCGCCACCGCCCCGAACCACTCGCTCCAGCCCGCCACATCCCCGGCGAGGGCGGCGAACACCCGCTCCGGCGCCGCCGCGACGTTCCGCGCGAACACCAGCCGCACGGGCGCGTCCCGCACGAAGCCCAGTTCCTCCGGACGCAGACGGCGAGCCATACCAACCCCCTGGTAGACGCGGACGACTTGAGACGCCGAGCGCCTCACGGTACCTGAGTGACCGTCAGGCGTCTGCCCCGTCCGTCTCGTTCTCGTCCTCGCCCGCCACCACCAGGCTCGGCAGATGCTCCGAGATCTCTGCCCGCGCCTCGGGGGGGAGCCCCGCGTCCGTCACGAGGGTGTCGACCTCCTCCAGCGTGGCGAACGAACTCAGGCCCACCGTGCCCCACTTGGTGTGGTCGGCGACCACCACGACCCGGCGCGCCGCCAGCACCAGCCGCCGGTTGGTCTCCGCCTCCGCGAGGTTCGGCGTGGACAGCCCCGCCTCCACCGATATGCCGTGCACCCCGAGGAACAGCACGTCGAAGTGCAGCCGGGAGATGGCCTGATCGGCCACCGGGCCCACCAGCGAGTCCGAAGGGGTGCGCACCCCGCCGGTCAGCACCACCGTCGCCGCGCCCTGCACCGGTGCCGAGGAACGCTGCGCCGCGTGGAAGACGTCCGCCACCCGCACCGAGTTCGTCACGACCGTCAGATCCGGCACGTCCACCAGCCGCTGCGCCAGCGCGTACGTCGTCGTACCGCCCGACAGCGCTACGGCGCTGCCCGGCACGACCAGGGCGGCCGCGGCGCGCGCGATGCCCTCCTTGGCCGTCGGCTCCAGACCCGACTTGGCCTCGAAGCCCGGCTCGTGGGTGCTCGCCTCCATCAACGGGACGGCACCGCCGTGCACCTTCTCCAGCACGCCCTGGCGCGCGAGGGAGTCCAGGTCGCGGCGGACCGTCATGTCCGACACGCCGAGCTTGCGGGTCAGCTCGTTGACCCGGACCCCGCCCCGGCGCCGGACCTCGTCGAGAATCAGGGCGCGCCGCTGCTCCGCGAGGAGGTTCTGATTCTCGCTCACCTACGCTCCGGTCCTTTCGTCCACTGCGGTCCATCGCCCTCGCACCCGCCCCGACAAGGGCGTTTTCCTGCGTCTCCGGGGCGTGGCGCCCATCCTCGCACGGGCCGCCACGGATCGCGCCACCGGTCACACCGGCGTGTACCTGCCACAGATGTCCCGGGTTCGAGGGACGGATCGGGGAGATTCCGTGACGAGAGGTGTACGCAGGACGCCCCGTCGAGATCCTGTTCTGCGCACGGGCCAGTTGCCGACGCAGCGTCACGGGGGGAAGTGCGACAGAGTGGAACGCGCACAGGAACACGCCTTCGCCCCCGGGCCCGACGGCCCGCAGGACCACCACGGCCCCGCCGAGCGGTCCGACGGTCCGCACGGCCGCACCGACGCCGTCGGGCCCGACGGCTCGCAGGACCCCACCCCGCCCGTCGAGCCCGCGCGGACCGGGGACTCCGCGACCGCCCTGGAGCTCCTGGTCCACGGCGTCGGCGGCACCACACCGGAGGAGATGCTCGGCGATCCACGCATCGTACGGATCACCGGCGACGACACCGCGGCCGTCTTCCGCCGCACGGACGACGCCGAGGACCAGGACCCCGGCGTTCCGATGGACCGGGAAAGGGCGGCACGCCGCCGCCCCGTCCCCGAGGCGTACGTCTGGTGCAACCTCACCTCCGGCAACGGCACCCGCGCCCTGTGGCTGTTGCTGCTGCCGTTCATGGTCGTCAACCTGGCGCACTGGATGCGCCCCGGCGCCCGGGGCCACGCCCGGACCGTGCGTCTGTACGGGCTGCTGGTGCGGCTCGCCGGACTGAGCCTGACCGTGCTCCTCGTGGCGGGCGCCTGCGAGGTCACCCTGGACCTCGCGGCCTGGCAGTGCGCGGGCACGCGCGCTTGCGCCGAACGGCACACCTGGCTGGGCTTCCTGTCCCTGTCCGGCTCCGGCGGCTGGTGGAGCGGGCCCGGCCGCAGACTGGCCCTCGCCGCCCTGGTGCCCGCCGCCCTGACCGGCCTGCTGTGGTACCTGTCCCACCGCTCCTGGAACGCCTACGAGTCCCAGCGCCCGCTGCCCCGCTCCGAGGAAGCCGGCGAGGACACCGGGCGCACCGCCCTGGGCCGGCCCGGCTTCTGGTACGGCCGCCGCCTGGTGGCCCGGCTGCGCGCCGCGCACACCGCGGCGGGGCTGCTCACCGTCGCCGCCGTGCTCACCTCCGCCGCCGCCCGGCATGACCGCGAGCCCGGCGGCCCGGCCGTCCTCGACCTGCTGGGCCGCCTCCAGAGCGCGGCCCTCGCCGCGGGCGCGGCCGTCGTGGTGTGGGTGGTGTGCCGGCGCGGCCGCAGCGAGCGGCGCCTGGACCGCGCCCTCGACGTGCGCCTCGTCCCGCTGCTGCCGCTCGGCGCCCTCGCCGCCCTGGTCCTCGCCATGGTGTACGCCGGGTGGGAGCGCCCCGGCTGGCAGTCGACGGGGCGGCTGGCCGGGGACACGGCCTTCGGCGGCATCGCCCTGGCCCAGGGCCTGCTGGCGGTCGGCCTCGCGGTCGTCGCGCAGGTGCTGCACCGTGCCCTGCCCGGCCCGCGCGCCGCGCTGCGCGGCCTCGGCGGACCCGCCGTCACCCTGCTGGCCTGTGCGCTGGGCGGCGTGATGGCCGGCGGACTCGCCCAGCGGGTCGCGGACTGGCTGGACGGCACCCGCGCCGTCATCCCCGGCCCGCCGGTCCTGCTGACCTGGCAGGCCTCCGTCATCCCGCCGCTGCTCCTCGTCCTCCTCGCCGTCTGCGCCCTCCTGGCCCGGCGCACCCTGCGGCTGACCCGCGCCGAGGAGCCGACGGTCGACCGCGACTACGCGGACGAGCCCAGGCTCCCGGAGCGCACCCGGCGAATCGCCCGCGCGCGGGCCATGGCCACCCTCACCGACCGCGCGCCCCTCGTCGTCGCCGTCACCGCCGTCACGACGCTGCTGCTGGGCGCCGGGGCGCTGGCCGGCGCCTGGCTCAGCGACCGCACCCCCGGCGGGGCCGCCGAGCACACCCACCCGGTGGTCCGGGGTGCCGCCGACACCGCGCAGGCACTCGGCTCCTGGCTGATCGGCGTCGGCTTCATACTGTTCGTCACCTGGGGCCGCCGCGCCTACAAGGACGCCTCCGCCCGGCGCACGATCGGCATCCTGTGGGACGTGGGCACCTTCTGGCCGCGCGCCGCCCACCCCTTCGCCCCGCCCTGCTACGCCGAGCGCGCGGTGCCCGACCTGACCTGGCGCATGACGACCTGGACCCGGGCCACCGGCGGACGCCTCGTCATCTCCGGGCACTCCCAGGGCAGCGTGCTCGCCGCCGCCGCGGTCTGGCAGCTGCCCCCGGCCGAGCGGGGCCGGGTCGCGCTGCTGACGTACGGCTCCCCGCTGGAGCGGCTCTACGGCCGCTGGTTCCCGGCCCACTTCGGGCCCGTCGCCCTCGGCGCCCTGCACCGCGAGGTGGCCTGCTGGCGCAATCTGCACCGGGCGACCGACCCCATCGGCGGCCCGATCGGCCTGCCCGGCGAGTGCGGTCCGGAGGTCGACCGGCCCGCCCTCAAGGACCCCCTCGGGCACGGCCGCACCGACCGCCACCCGCTGCCCGCGCCCGTCCTCGGCCACTCCGCCTACCAGGCCGACCCGGCCTTCGCCGAGGAGCGCGCCCGGCTGCTGGCCCGCCTCCAGCCAGGTGTGCCCGGCCCGCGCCCGCCCGGCGAGCAGCCCCGTACGGACCGGCCGGGCCTCATGGGCGAGCCGCGCCGCCCCGATGAGCCGGGCTCCACCGGCCGGCCGGGAGCAGGTCGGGGGCATCCCGGAGACCCGCGCGAACAGGAGGCTCAGGACGTCTGAGGCAGATCCGCCCCGAACAGCAGCGTCAGTTCGTCCGTGCTCGGCTCCGCCACCTGCGCCACCCGGCTCGCGTGGCGTTCCACCATTGCCTCGAAGGTCTGCCGCGCGGTACGGCCGTTGCCGAACGCCGGGCCCTTCGGCAGATCGGTGAAGTACCTCAGCAACGCCTGGGCCGTGCCCGTCGCCAGCCGGTACTCGTGCTCCTCGGCCTGCTGCTCAACGATCCGCAGCAGTTCCTCGGGGCCGTAGTCGGAGAAGGTGATGGTCCGTGAGAAGCGGGAGGCGACGCCCGGGTTGACGGACAGGAAGCGCTCCATCTCCGCGGTGTAGCCCGCGACGATCACCACGACCGCGTCGCGGTGGTCCTCCATCAGCTTCACCAGGGTGTCGATGGCTTCCTTGCCGAAGTCCCGGCCCGCGTCCTCCGGCGACAGCGCGTACGCCTCGTCGATGAACAGCACCCCGCCCCGCGCCCGTTCGAACGCCTCCTGGGTGCGGATCGCCGTGGAGCCGATGTGCTCGCCGACCAGGTCGACACGGGACACCTCGACCAGGTGGCCCTTCTCCAGCACTCCGAGGGAGGCGAGGATCTCGCCGTAGAGCCGGGCCACCGTCGTCTTGCCGGTGCCGGGGGAGCCGGTGAACACCAGATGCCGCTTGACGGAGGCCGCCTTGAGCCCGGCCCGCTGCCGCCTCCGGCCCACCTCGATCATGTCGGTGAGGGCCCGCACCTCGCGCTTGACGCTGTCCAGGCCCACCAGCCCGTCCAGTTCACCGAGTACGTCCTGGGAGGTGCGGGGCTCCTCGGCCCCGGCGCCCACGGCGGGTTCGGCGACCGCGCGCTGACCGGGGACGGTGGTGAGCTGTCCGGGCGTCGCCGTGAGCAGTCCGCCGGTCTGCGCGGCCGTCTGCAGGACGGGCTCCGGGGCGGCCGGCCGCCGCAGGCCCATGCTCTCGTCGCTGGTGCAGTCCTCCACCACGGGCCCGGAACCCGACCCGGCGTCCGGGCCGCCGTCCGCGAACTCGTAGCCACCGCGCGCGCACCGCTCGGTACGGCACCTGCGCAGCGTCGTACGGCAGCCGTCGATCACATGGAAGCCGTAGCCGCCGCTGTCCGTGACCCGGCAGCCCGTGAAGCTGCCGCGGCCGCCGGCCGAGACATAGAACCCGGCCTCGGCGGGGGAGTCGACCGTGCAGCGCTCGACGGCCGGGTCGGCGCCCTTGGTGACGATCACGCCGGTCTGGGTGCCTGAGATCGCGCAGTTGCTCAGGGTGCCGCCGCTGCCGTGGTCGCGGAACCAGGCGCCCGTCGCCGCGTCCCGGATACGGCAGTCGTCGAGCTGCGCGGTCGCGCCGTCGCTCACCGACACGGCCGTGTTGCGCACCTGCGTCAGGTCGGTGTCCACCACGTCCGCGCGCGAGCCCCGGTCCAGGACGAACAGCGCGTCCGGCACGTCGTGCACCCGGCAGGAGTCCAGCACCGCCGTCGCGCCGTCGCTCACCCACACCGCCGGATAGTCCCCGGTGCTGTCGAAGATCTCGCACTGGTTGGCGTCCACGCGCGTGCCCGGGTCCCACACCGACAGCCCGTTGCGCCCGAACTGCCGCACCGTGGTGCGGGTCAGCGTCAGCACCGAGCGCGAGCGCAGGTCGACCGCGTTCTCCGGGATGTCGTGGATGCGGCAGTCGGCCAGTGTGAGCACCGCGTCGGTGTCCAGGGTCACCCCGTCGGCGGTGGTGCGGTGCACATCGCAGTTGACGAGATGTCCGGTGCCGTGCGCGGTGATCTGCACCCCGCTGCCCCGCACCTCGTACACCTCGCATCCCACCGCCTCCAGCGTGGAGCTCTCACCCGTCACCGACAGGCCCGATCCCGAGGCGTGGTGCACCCGGCAGCGGTCCAGGCGTGGATGCCCGCCGCCGCGCACCGCGACGCCCGCCTGTCCGGCCGCCATCACCTCGCACTCCTCGAACACCCCGCCCCCGCCGTCGAGTACGACGATCCCGATACCGGCCGGGTTGTCGACGGTGCAGCGCCGCACGGTGGGCCGGGCGCCGCCGCGCACCTCGATGCCGGCCGCGGACCGTGTCACGATCCGCACGTCGGAGATCTCCGGGGTGCCCTCCTCCACCAGCAGCGCGGGCGCCGCCGAGTCCTGTCCCTCCACATGCAGGTCCTGGACCACCGCCGCGGCCCGTACGGTCAGCGGCACACCCTCCGTCGGCGCGATGCGCACCGAGCCGGGCGAGCCCTCCGGGCCGCGCAGGGTCACCGCCCGCTGGACGACGAGGTTCTCCCGGTAGGTGCCGGGGGCGACGGTGAGCACGTCACCGTCGGCCGCGGCCTCCAGGGCGGCGGCGAGCGATGCGTACTCACCTGTGCGGCGCCGCCACCGCGAAGTGCCGGTGTGCGTCACCTGGACCGTGCCCTGTGCCATGACGTTGTCGTGCCCCCACCTCGTCGTACTGATGGCTCGCTCGCGCGGGTTGCTGCCGAAGGGGTTCGGCCGGTCAACCGTAGCGTGCGGGAGAGCCGTGGACCGACCGGAGCCGGAAGGCGGTCGCGGACCGTCAGCTGCCGGTACCGGTGCGGCCCCAGTCCGGTCCCGCCCGGTCCCAGGCCTGATCCCAGCGCGCGTACCGCAGCCTGAGCATGCGCCAGAGGACCAGCCGCCGGGCCGACTCCATCAGGGCCGCGGCGACGATCGTCGCTCCGATGCCCGCGAGGACGGCGTGGGTGGTGGCCGTGGCCGGATCGAGTGGTCCGGGCGCGAGCCGGCCGTGCGCGTCGGTCCATATCCGGAACTCGTCGCCGGGGCCCGGGTCGCGCAACTGCGCCGCCAACGCCCCCCGGTGCCCGGTGCCGTCCGGGGCGGTCCAGCCCGCCAGCACCCGGGTGCGGGTGTCCCGGGCGCCGGTCTCGGGGTCGGCGCCCAGGGCGGTGCGCTCCAGCCGGCGGATCACCTGGGCCGTCACCGGATGGCGCTGTCGGTGCTGTTCCTGCACGGAACGCTGGAGGGTGTCCTGCGCGGCCGCGCCCACCAGCGCGCCGGTCAGCGGGGCGGCGAAAAGTATCAGCAGCAGGATCGTCAGGCACACCCAGGCCTCGGCCAGATCCGTCCCGCGGCGCAGCGGATTGTGCCGCCAGCGCCAGAGCCCGCTGATCGCCCGCACGTCCGCCCCCCTCCCCGCTCCGTGACACCTCCCGCCGGAGACGCCCGCCCGGGGTCCGGCCCGGCGGAGAGCGACGTCACCCGATGGAGGGCGACTTCACGCCGGACGGGACCTCTCACGCACTTCTCACCCGTTCCAACGCCCGGCCTCCCCGCCGGGGTTCCCGCGCGCCCCACCCGATTCGCGCGGTGCCGGGCTATCCGAGGACACGCACCGGGTCCCCGACCCGGACCGTCCCGAGCGTGAGAGGCACCAGGTTCTGCCCGAACACCAGCGACCCCGCGAAGCGCCGGTGGCGGCCGAGCGTGTGCAGGGGCTCCTTGCCGCGTGCGGCGGTGCCCTGGTCGGTCGTGGTCACCACGCAGCGCCCGCACATCTTCGCCACCCGGAAGGTCACGTCGCCGACGGCGATGCGCGACCAGTCGTCCTCGGCCCAGGGCCCGGTGCCCGAGACGACCAGGTTCGGCCGGAAGCGGTTCATCGGAAGAGGGCCCTCGGCCGCGTGGGCGCCCTGCGCGATCAGGGAGTTGAGGGAGTCGAGCGAGGACGCGGAGGTGATCAGCAGCGGAAAGCCGTCCGCGAACGACACGGTCTCGCCGGGCAGCGCGTAGTCCGGGTCGACCGGGCGGCGCGTGGCCGGGTCGTCCATGTGCACCAGGCGCACCGGGACGCCGAGATAGCCGCTGCACCAGTCGTGCGCGTCCTGGCCGGCGAGGGCGCCCTCGACCTTGGTCCCGAAGATGTCGAGTGCGACGAGGTCCACCGGCTCCGGCTCGGTGACGGTCAGGGACGGCAGTCCGGGCGCGGACAGCACGACGCCGCCGGGCACGAGCCCGGCGGCGGCCGTCGCGAGGCGCGGGTGCTGGCGTTGTGTGACGACCTTTCCCCCGTCGTCGATCAGCACCCAGCGTCGGTCTCCGGCCAGCCCCCAGGGCTCCACGACGGCCTCGCGTGGGTTCTCACCCCGCAACGCCTTGACCGGATGGACATGTATCGACTGAAGCTCCGCGATCCCCATGGGGCCATCGTGCCACTGGGCGCCGACAGCCCGGAGGATCTCAGTAGCCGCGATACTGCTGGTTGTTGTACGGATCCTGGTACGGCGCGGGGACCGGACGCGGAGCCGCGGGGCGCATCGCCTCGTAGCCGGCGGCACCCGGCATCGGCGGACGCGGCGGCTGCTGGCCCTGGTAGCCGCGCGGCGCGGCGGCCTGCTGCGGGATGTACCCCGTGGGCACGGCCTGGTGCAGCGGGGCGGGCTGCGCCTGCTGGGGATAGCCGTAGGAGGGCTGGGACGGAGCCGCCGGGAGGGCGGGCAGCGCCGCCGGCAGCGCCGGCAGACTGCTGCCCGGCATCGCGGGCATCGCGGACAGACCGGCGCCCGGCATGTCGTACGCGGCGGGGACCCGGATCGGGGCGATCTGAGGGGTGCCCCGCTCGGCGACGAGCGAGTCGTAGATCGGGGTGTCCGGGAAGGAGGCGGAGTAATAGCCGCCGCCATAGGTGGAGCGGGGGGAGGTCATGGCACATAAGTTAAGCCCACGATGTGCTGGTTGGGGAGACCGATAAGAGGGTTGTTTTCCGTGCCCGACGTGACGCGGGATCCCCAATGCGAGCGAATTCGGAGAAAAAGGGGCGGCAATCGTCACTTGGATCGTGTAAAAGCTCAGCTCCCGGGGGGTTACCGGCGGTTGTACGGGTGGTGTTCCGGCCATCCGGATGAGCCCCGCGGGTCTGTGCGCATAGGTTGGGCGCACACAGAAGACATCGATTGCCGCCGGGCCCCGACCTGGCGCGGTGACCCGTGATGGGGGCGGACATGTCAATGCCGAAGGGTTCCAACGTTCCGGTGCCCACGACGGCCCTGCGGGTCGAGCTGGGCTGGCGCTCCGGCCCGGGTGTGCCCGACGCCGACGCCTCGGCCCTGCTGCTGGTGGGAGGGAAGGTGCGGTCCGACGGGGACTTCGTCTTCTACAACCAGCCGGCCCACTCCTCCGGCGCCGTGCGCCACGAGGGCAAGCGCGACGCCGGCGGTCAGGTCACCGACACGATCGTCGTCGACCTCGCGCGCGTGGAGCCCTCGGTGGAGACCGTGGTGCTCGCCGCCTCGACGGACGGCGGCTCCTTCGGGCAGGTGACCGGCCTCTACATCGAGGTCCGTGACGCGGCCCGGGGCACGGTGGCCGCACGCTTCGACAGCACGGGCGCGTCCGTCGAGACGGCCTTCGTGCTCGGCGAGTTCTACCGGCGTCAGGGCGCCTGGAAGTTCCGCGCGGTCGGCCAGGGCTACGACCGGGGCCTGGAGGGCCTCGCCACGGACTTCGGCATCACCGTGGACGAGCCCCAGCACCAGGCGCCCCCCGCCGCCCCTCGTGTGCCGCAGCCGACGAGGCCCGCGCCCTCGCAGTCGACGATGCCCACGCTCGCCGCGCAGCCGATGCCGCCCGCCCCGCCCGTCACCGTGCCCCCGCCGCCGCCCGCCCAGCCCGTGAGCCTTTCCAAGGTCACCCTGACCAAGGCGGCGCCCTCGGTCTCGCTGACCAAGCAGGGCGGCACCTCCGGAGCGATGCGGGTCAACCTCAACTGGGAGGTGCGCAAGCAGTTCTCGGGCTGGGCCGGCAAGTTCGGCCGCCCGGTCGCGATGCACTCCGACCTCGACCTCGACCTGTGCGCCCTGTACGAGCTCAGCGACGGCAGCAAGGGGGTCGTACAGGCCCTCGGCAACGCCTTCGGCGCGCTGCACCAGCCGCCGTTCATCCACCTCGACGGCGACGACCGCACCGGAGCGGTGTCCTCGGGCGAGAACCTCACCGTCAACCTCGACCACAAGCAGTGGTTCCGGCGCGTCCTCGTCTTCGTCACCATCTACGAGGGCGCCCGCTCCTTCGCCGACCTGCACGCCACGGTCACGCTGCAACCGCAGTACGGCGCCCCGATCGAGTTCTCCCTCGACGAGTGCACGGTCCCCTCGACGGTCTGTGCCCTCGCCCTGATCACCAACACCGGCAACGACCTGATCGTCCAGCGCGAGGCCCGCTACCTGGTGCCCGAACGCGGTGTCAGCCCCCAGCGGACCGTCGACTACGCCTACGGCTGGGGAATGAACTGGACGCCCGGCCGTAAGTAGAACGCGCGGGGAACGAACTGGACGCTCACACCTTGGGGAGAACGCCTCGTGTTGAAGAGGACGCCCACGGTGATTCCGCGGACGCCCCGTAATAGAGGGGACACGGTCAGCTCTCCTCGCCGACCGTGTCCGGGCGCGCGTAGGTGCGGCCTTTCCAGGCCGCACCCCGCCCCCGGTAGTGCTGCACCGCCGAGTCGGCCGTCATCAGCAGATAGAGGAACGCGGTGAACGGCAGCAGCGGGGCGAGCCAGGGCGAGAGGCCGTAGTAACGGAGCATCGGCACGTACGTCCCCGCCATGATCAGCCACGCCGCACCGCCGAGCACCGCCGTCGCCGTGCTCCCCGCCGCCAGCCCGGCGGTCAGGGCCACCGGGGGCACCAGGTACACCAGCGCGAGCCCAGCGACCGTGCCCGCCAGCAGCAGCGGGTTGTGCCGCAACTGCGCGTAGGCGCTGCGCGAGACCATCCGCCACAGGTCGGCCAGCCGCGGGTACGGCCGCACGCTGTCCACCCGCTCCGCGAGCCCCAGCCAGATATGGCCGCCGCCCTTCTTCACCGCCCGTGCGAGCGCCACGTCGTCGATCACCGCGTGCCGGATCGCGTCCGGGACACGGGCCCGCTCGGCTGCCTCCGTCCGCAGCAGCACGCACCCGCCCGCGGCTGCGGCCGTACGGGATCCCCGGCGGCCGACGCGACGGAACGGATAGAGCTGGGCGAAGAAGTAGACGAACGCCGGGACGACCAGCCGCTCCCAGCCGCAGGCCACCCTCAGCCGCGCCATCAGCGACACGGCGTCGAAGCCCCCGGTGCGCGCGGCCGCCACCAGCGTGCGCAGACTGTCCGGGGTGTGCGCGATGTCGGCGTCCGTCAGCAGCAGGTACTCGGGCTCACGCGCGCGTGCCAGCGCGATGCCGTGCCGGACCGCCCACAGCTTGCCCGTCCAGCCCGCCGGCGGCTCGCCCGGCGACCCCACGGTGAGCGGCAGCCCGCCCCGCCGCGCCAGTTCACGCGCCAGCTCCCCGGTCCCGTCGGCGCTGCCGTCGTCGACGAGGAACACCTCCGCCCGCCCTGGATAGTCCTGCGCGAGCAGCGAGGGCAGACTCGACGGCAGTACGTCCGCCTCGTCACGGGCCGGTACGACCACACACACGGACGGCCAGGTCTCCGGATCGCGGCGTGGTGGAAGGCGCACATCGGTGCGCCAGAAGAAGCCCTGGCAGAGCAGCAGCCACAGCCAGGCGGCGAGTGATCCGGCGGAGATCCACACGAAGGCGCCCACCCGCGCAGTGTGCCCCACGCCCCCGGGCCACGGGAGCACATCGACTATCGTGGCCGGGTGAAGATCGCGCTCATGGACTCCGGAATCGGCCTGCTGGCGGCCACCGCCGCGGTACGCCGCCTGCGCCCCGACGCCGATCTCGTCCTCTCCCTGGACCCCGACGGCATGCCCTGGGGCCCGCGCACCCCCGCGGACCTCACACGGCGTGCCCTGGCCGTCGCCGAGGCCGCGGCCGAGCGGGAGCCCGACGCCCTGATCGTCGGCTGCAACACCGCCACCGTGCACGCGCTGCCCGCCCTGCGCGCCCGCCTCGAACCCGCCCTGCCGGTCATCGGCACGGTCCCGGCGATCAAGCCGGCGGCCGCCGGCGGCGGCCCGGTGGCCATCTGGGCCACCCCCGCCACCACCGGCAGCGACTACCAGCGCGGCCTGATCCGCGACCACGCCGACGGCGTCCCGGTCGCCGAGGTGCCCTGCTGGGGCCTGGCCGAGGCCGTCGAGCACGCGGACGAGGCGGCCGTGGAGGCCGCGGTCACCGCGGCCGCCGCCCTGACCCCGCCGGACGTGACGACCGTCGTCCTGGGCTGCACCCACTACGAACTGGTCGCCGAGCGCATCCGTGCCGCCGTCCAGCGCCCCGGCATGCCGCCCCTGGTCCTGCACGGCTCCGCCGGGGCGGTCGCCGCGCAGGCCCTGCGCCGTATCGGCGAGCCCCCGGCCCCCGAGGCGCCCGCCCTCGGCGCCCTCACCGTGCTGCTCAGCGGCCGCGAGGGCGTCCTGCCCGCGCCCGCGCTGGCCTACGAGGAGGGCCGACTGCTTCCCGCGGTCAGCCCGGCGGCGGATCTCACGTAGCCCCGTACCCGGCCCCTTCGGCGGGAAGCCGGCGCACGTCCGTCCGGACCAGTCACTCTCCGCGACCCGGTACCGGCGGAGCGGAACCTGAGTAATCTCGAAGGCATGAGGCAGCAGGCCCACGGCGACGACTCGTCGCACCCCGAGGTCTGGACCGGCCGGGCGACCAACCGGGTCCAGTGGCTACTGGCGCTGATCGGCGCCGCCTGTGTCGCGCTCGGCATCGAACTGGCCGTGGCCTCCCCGTGGACCTCCGGTACCGCCCCGCTGGTGATGGCCGTCGTCGGCTGCATCGCGGGCGGCCTCCTGGTCCTGTTCGGCACGCTGGCCTTCGTGCACGTGGCGCTGCGGGTCGACGACGAGTGCCTGGAGGTGCGCTGCGGCCACATCGGTGTGCCGCGCCGCCGCATCCCGCTGTCGCACGTGGCCGGGGCCGACTTCGACCCGCATGTCACGCCGCGTCACTGGGGTGGCTGGGGCTACCGCTGGCGGCCGGAGAAGGGCACCGCGGTCGTGGTGCGCCGGGGCGAGGGCGTCGTGCTGCGCCTGTGGGACGGCCACACCTTCACGATCACGGTGGACGACGCGGAGGCGGCCGTCCGGGTCATCAGGGACCGGCTGCGCGCGAGCACCCCCGGCGCCGCGCACTGACGTCGCGCCCGAGCACCCCCGCGTCGCGCACTGACGTCGGGCGCGCCCACCGGGCACCGCACGCGGGCCCCGGGCCTCGGTCCACGTCTCCGCCCGGCCTCAGCCCCCGGACCGGGCTCCCGCTTCGTAGGGCTGCTCGGCCAGTGGCCTGGCCGTGGCCAGGCCCGCCAGCAGGCCCGCGCCGACCGACACCGTGGTGAAGCTGAGCGCGTTGCCCACCGCCGAGACGGCCGCGACGGCGGTGAGGGCCGCCCCCGCGGTCAGGGCGACCGGGGTGGTGCGGGCGTTGCGCCACAGTGTGTGCAGCACCCACACGAACGCGGCGCCCAGCAGCACCAGACCGACCACCCCCTGCTCCGCGAGCATCTGGAGCGGCGCCGAGTGCGGCTTCCCGTCGGGGAAGGGCGCCCCGGCCGCCGCCGGGCTCAGTTCCCCGAAGCGGCCAGGACCCACGCCCAGCAGAAGGTCGTCGTGCGCCAGGCGCACCGCGTCCTGCCACAGTTCGACGCGCTTGGCGGTCAGTCTGCTCTCCAGGGAGACGGCGAGGCCGTCCGGCAGGGCGCGCTCGGCGACGGCCCAGAGGGCCACCGTGACCAGCGCCGCCGCCGTAGCGAGGCCCGCGACACCGAGCCCCCGGCTGCGCATGCCCCCGGCGGCCAGCGAGCACAGCAGCACGATCGCGCACAGCACGGCCCCGGCCGTGGTCCCCAGCGCGACGGCGGCCGTCGCGATCCCGCACGCCAGCAGCCGCAGCAGCAGCCGCAGCGAGGGCGCCGAGGCCGCCCACGCGGCACAGCAGGCGGCGCCCGTGCTCAGGGCGAGCAGCGCGGCGGTCGCGCCCGCCTCGCCCAACGGCACCCCGGACTGGGCCCCCGGTGTCAGATAGGGCGTGGCGATCGCGAGGCCCAGACCGCCCAGCGCGGCGGCGCAGGGCGCGGCGACCGGCAGCAGCGCGCCGGAGATCCGCCCGGCGGAGTGCCCGGCGGCCACGGCCAGCACCGCGAGCAGCATCCCCTCGGGACGGCCGCCGTGCGCGGACGCCGAGATCACCGCCCAGGCGGCACAGGCCCCCAGCACGATCACACCCGCGGCATCGGAACTCCGGCGTCCGTCGCCGTGGGCCTCCGCCCCCGTCGCGGACGCCATTCCCGTCCAGCTCACCTGACCCCCCGTACCCCGGCCCCCCGACCGTCCCGCACACCCCGGACCCCTACCGACCGGTCGTACGGCTCGGGCACACCGTAGCGCCGTGCGGTGGATTCGGACCCCGTCCGTCCTGTCCCACCCCGCTTGCCCCGTACGCCCCGACGTCGTCCGGCCCCGCGAGAACTCTGCCCCCGGGCGTCGTACGCGCTGGTCCGCGCGGCTCCGGCTCACCGTAGTCGCTGGGCGGCGGAACGGGGACGATCGGGGGCGAGTTGTGCAGAAACGTTGCGGCAGAGCCGTGGCCCGACGGGGCCGGAGGGCCTCGCCGAGCGGGCGCCGGCCATGGCTGTCCCGTGCCGCCGCGAACGCCTGCCGGCCTGTTCGGAGCCGGCGCCGGTCACGATCGTCCCATGGTGCCGGGACCGGCTCCCGGCCTGTTCGGAGCGGGCGCCGGTCATGGCCGTCCCGTGGCGCCGGGACCGGCTCCCGGCCAGCTCGGAGCGGCCCCGCCTCCGTGGACCGGGCTTGTCGGCCCCCACGTCGGCCGCCGTACACTCCGGGAGTGACCGTCACCGCAACCCCCGTGGGCGAGTCGGACCGGACCCCGTCGCAGACGCAGCCCGCCCCGCGCGGCGCGCGGCTGCCGCGCCTGGTGCCGGCCGTCGCCGCGGCGCTCTCCGGAGTGCTGCTCTACGTCAGCTTCCCGCCGCGCACCCTGTGGTGGCTTGCCCTGCCGGCCTTCGCCGTCCTCGGCTGGGTGCTGCGCGGCCGCGGGTTCAAGGCGGCTCTCGGCCTCGGCTACCTCTTCGGCCTGGGCTTCCTGCTGCCGCTGCTGGTGTGGACGGGCGTCGAGGTGGGCCCCGGGCCCTGGCTCGCCCTGGTGGTGATCGAGGCGGTCTTCGTCGCGCTGGTCGGCGCGGGCGTCGCCGCGGTGTCGAAGCTGCCCGGCTGGCCGCTGTGGGCCGCCGCCGTGTGGACCGCAGGTGAGGCGGCACGCGCGCGTGCGCCCTTCAGCGGCTTCCCCTGGGGCAAGGTCGCCTTCGGCCAGGCCGACGGCGTCTTCCTGCCGCTGGCCGCCCTCGGCGGCACCCCCGTGCTCGGTTTCGCGGTGGTCCTGTGCGGCTTCGGGCTCTACGACGTCGTACGCCTGGTCCTGGAACGGCGGCGCACGCGCGTGTGGCGGCGCGGTGCGGCGGCCGTGGCCCTGCTGAGCGTGGCGGCGCCGGTGGCCGGGGCGCTGTCGGCCCGCACCCTGGTCAGCGACAAGGCCGAGGACGGCACGCTCACCGTCGCGGTCGTCCAGGGCAACGTCCCGCGCGCGGGACTCGACTTCAACGCCCAGCGCCGGGCCGTGCTCGACTACCACGCGCGGGAAACGCTGCGGCTGGCCGCCGACGTCGACGCGGGCCGGGTGGCCCGTCCGGACGTGGTGCTGTGGCCGGAGAACTCCTCCGACATCGACCCCTTCGCCAACGACGACGCCCGAGAGGTGATCGACGGGGCCGCCAGGGCGATCGGCGCGCCGATCTCGGTCGGCGGTGTGGTCGAGCGCGACGGAAAGCTCCTGAACGAGCAGATCCTCTGGGACCCGGCCAAGGGCCCCGTGGACACCTACGACAAGCGGCAGGTCCAGCCGTTCGGCGAGTACCTCCCGCTGCGCCCGCTCGTCGGCGCGATCAACGACAGCTGGACGGGGATGGTCCGGCAGGACTTCAGCCGGGGCGACGAGCCCGGGGTGTTCACCGTCGCCGGTGCCCGGATCGGCCTGGCCACCTGCTACGAGGCCGCCTTCGACTGGGCGGTGCGCGACACCGTCACCGGCGGTGCCCAGCTGATCTCCGTACCCAGCAACAACGCCACCTTCGGACACAGCGAGATGACCTATCAGCAGCTCGCCATGTCCCGCATCCGGGCCGTCGAGCACAGCCGTACCGTCACCGTCCCGGTGACCAGCGGTGTCAGCGCGGTCATCCTGCCCGACGGCACGATCACCCAGCGCACCGGCATGTTCGTGGCCGACTCCCTGGTCCAGGAGGTGCCCCTGCGGTCCTCCGAGACGCCCGCCACCCGGCTGGGCGTCCTGCCGGAGATCGTCCTGGTGCTGATCGCGGCCGGCGGGCTGGGCCGGGCGGTCGCCGCGGGAGTGCGCGCACGGCGGACCGGCAGCGCGTAGGCCCCTCTGATGCCCTGGCGGCCGCGTCCGGCGGACCCGCCGGGCCCCAAGATCGCCTCGGTTAGGGTCGGGGGTATGCCTACCCCCGACTTCATACGCACGCTCAGGGCCTCCGCGGGCCGTCAGCTGCTCTGGCTCCCCGGCGTCAGCGCGGTCGTCCTCGACGACGCGGGCCGGGTGCTGCTCGGCCAGCGCGCCGACAACCACCGCTGGTGCGTGATCTCCGGCATCCCCGACCCCGGGGAGCAGCCCGCCGAGTGCGCGGTGCGCGAGGTGTACGAGGAGACCGGTGTGCGCTGCGTCGTCGAACGGATCGTGGCCGTCAGGTCCACCAAGGAGGTCACGTACCCGAACGGTGACCGCTGCCAGTTCATGGACGTCACCGTGCGCTGCCGGGCCGTCGGCGGCGAGGCCGTCGTGGGCGACGACGAGTCACTGGCGGTCGGCTGGTTCGAGGTGGACGCGCTGCCGCCGATGACCGCCTCCCAGCAGTTCAGGATCAAGCAGGCGCTGTCGGACGAACCCACATGGTTCGAGCCTATGACTTCCGCATGAAGTGTGGGGTCTGACCACATGGGGCGGGGTCCGGGCCCTGCCTAGGGTCGGACCATGACCCCGCCCTCAGCCCTTCCGGGCACTCCCGCCTCCGCACTCGACCTCGGCGGCCGCACCGCCCTCGTCACCGGCGCCGCCGGCGGCATCGGCCGCGCCTGCGCCCTGCGCCTCGCGGCCGCCGGGGCCAAGGTCAGAGCGGTCGACCGCGACGACGCGGGCCTGCGGACCCTGGCCGAGGACGCCACGGGCCTGGCCGGCACCGTCGAACCCCGGCTGCTGGACCTCACCGACCTGGACGCGGCCGAACTCTGCGCCGCGGGCACCGACATCCTGGTCAACAACGCCGGACTCCAGCTCGTCCGGCCCCTGGAGGAGTTCCCGCCGGACGTCTTCCACACCGTGCTCACCGTGATGCTGGAGGCCCCGTTCCGCCTCATCCGCGGCGCCCTGCCGCACATGTACGGGCAGGGCTGGGGCCGCATCGTGAACATCTCCTCCGTGCACGGCCTGCGCGCCTCGCCCTTCAAGTCGGCCTACGTCGCCGCCAAGCACGGACTGGAGGGGCTGTCGAAGACCGCCGCCCTGGAAGGCGCCTCCCACGGCGTCACCTCCAACTGCGTGAACCCCGGCTACGTCCGCACGCCCCTGGTCGAGAAGCAGCTCGTCGACCAGGCACGGGCGCACGGCATCCCCGAGGAGCGCGTCCTCGCCGAGGTGCTCCTCCAGGACAGCGCGGTCAAACGCCTGATCGAACCCGAGGAGGTCGCGGAAGCCGTGGCCTACCTGTGCGGCCCCGCGGCCTCCTTCGTCACCGGCACCTCCCTGGCCCTCGACGGCGGCTGGACCGCGCACTGACCACGGCCACGGCCGGGGCGCCCGGAGTTTTCCACAGGGCTGCCGGTGCGCCCCGGTCATGGGGAATCCTGTGACCATGCCCCGCGATCACGTGCAGTCCGCCGAACCGACCGCCGCCGAGCCCCTCGGCCCGGCCGGCCCGTCCGGCGCGGCCGCAGCCCCCGGCGGAGAGGCCGGGCCCTCGTCCGCCGAGTCCGCCACCGGCCCCGAGGCGCCCTTCCTCGAGCTGCTCGCCCGGGGTGCCTCCGCCGACGCCTACGAGCAGCCGGTGCTGGCCGCCCGCGCCCAGGGCCGGTCCGCCGCCCGGATCGCCGCGCTCGACCGCGCCAAGCTGCTCGCCCTGCGGGTCCGCTCCGAGCTGGAGGGACGCCGCCGCCGCGAGGCGGAGCTGTCGGCCCTGTTCGAGACCGCGCACGACCTCGCGGGCCTCAGAGACCTCGACGCCGTCCTCCAGGCGATCGTCCAGCGCGCCCGCTCGCTGCTCGGCACCGACGTGGCCTACCTCAGCCTGAACGACCCGGTGCGCGGCGACACCTATATGCGCGTCACCGAGGGCTCGGTCGCCGCCCGCTTCCAGCAGCTGCGCCTCGGCATGGGCGAGGGTCTCGGCGGACTGGTCGCCCAGACCGCCCGCCCGTACGTCACCGACGACTACTTCGAGGACGAGCGCTTCCAGCACACCAGCACCATCGACACCGGCGTGCACGACGAGGGCCTGGTGGCCATCCTGGGTGTGCCGCTGATGCTCGGGCACACCGTGATCGGCGTGCTCTACGCCGCCGACCGCCGGGCCCGGGTCTTCGAGCGGGAGCAGATCGCGCTGCTCGGCTCCTTCGCCGCGCTCGCCGCGGCGGCCATCGACACCGCCAACCTCCTCACCGAGACCCGCTCCGCCCTCGCCGGACTGGAGCGCGCCAACGAGATCATCCGCGACCGCAGCGGCGTCATCGAACGCGCCTCGGACGTCCACGACCGCCTCGCCGAACTGGTGCTGCGCGGCGGCGGGGTGCACGACGTGGCCGCCGCCGTCTCCGAGGTCCTCGAGGGCACCGTCGAGTTCACCGAGGCCGACGCGGCCCCCGCGAAGGCCCTGGAGGCCTCCCGCGCCGAGGGCCACGCCGTCCGGCACGACGAGGACTGGATCGCCGCCGTCTCCGCGGGCGGTGAACTGCTCGGCGCGCTCGTCCTGCGCGGGCACCCCGGCCTCGACCCCGTCGACCAGCGCACCCTGGAGCGGGCCGCGATGGTCACCTCCCTGCTGCTCCTGGCCCGCCGCTCCGCCGCCGAGGCCGAGCACCGGGTGCGCGGCGAGCTGCTGGACGACCTCCTCGACGCCCGCGACCGCGACCCGCGCCTGCTGCGCGAACGCGCCTCCCGGCTGCACGCCGACCTGGACGCCACCCATGTCGTGCTGGCCGCCCGACTCGACGGCCCCGCCGCCGACGCCGAGCACGAGGCGGCCGCCCGCAGACGCCTGTGGTCGGCCGCCTCCCACCTCGCCGCCACCCGCCGGGGCCTGGCCGCCGCCCGCGACGGCGGCACCGTCCTGCTGCTGCCGCTCACCGGCGGCGACACCGCCACCGGCCTCGCCCGCCGCACCGCGCGCCAGCTCGGCACCGCGGTCCACGAGGCCGTCACCGTCGGCGCCTCCGCCCCCGTCGAGCGCCTCACCGCGCACCCCGACGCCGTCGCCGCCGCCTACGCCGAGGGCCGCCGCTGCCTCGACGCGCTGCGTCTGCTCGGCCGCACCGGCGACGGGGCCGCCGCCGAGGACTTCGGCTTCCTCGGCCTGCTGCTCGCCGGGGACCGGGACATAGCCGGCTTCGTCGAGCGCACGATCGGTCAGGTCGTCGACTACGACGAACGCCGCGGCACCGACCTGGTGCGCACGCTCGACGCCTACTTCGCCTGCGGGATGAGCCCGGCGCGCACCAAGGACGACCTGCACGTCCATGTGAACACCGTCGCCCAGCGGCTGGACCGGGTCGGCCGGCTGCTCGGCGAGGACTGGCAGAGCCCGGCCCGCGCCCTGGAGATCCAGCTCGCCCTGCGGCTGCACCGGCTGGCCTCGCCCGCACAGCGCTGACCCCCGTACGAGTGGGGCGTACGGGGGCCGGTGGACCGGGGGAGGGTCAGACGGTGTGGGCGTCGGCCCGGCGGGTCACCGCCGCGTCCACGGCGTCGGCGGGGGACGCGACCTCGGCCAGGTCGCGGTGACGCGTCTCCTTCGCCACACCGACCGCGATGAGCGTCAGCACGGCCGCGGCGATCACATACAGCGCGATCGGCGTCGAGCTGCCGTAGTCGGCGAGCAGGGCGGTGGCGATCAGCGGGGCGGGTGCACCGGCCGCGACCGAGGCGAACTGGGCGCCGATCGACGCGCCCGAGTAGCGCATCCGGGTCGCGAACATCTCCGAGAAGAAGGCCGCCTGCGGGGCGTACATCGCGCCGTGCAGCACCAGACCCACGGTGACGGCGAGGACCAGGCTGCCGAACGAGGCGCGGTCGACGAGCGCGAAGAACGGGAACATCCACAGGCCCACACCGGCCGCGCCCAGCAGATAGACGGGACGCCGGCCGATCCGGTCCGACAGCGCTCCCCACAGCGGGATCACCGCGAAGTGCACGGCGGAGCCGATGAGCACCGCGTTCAGGGCGGTCTGCTTGGAGACACCGGCCGAGGTGGTGGCGTACACGAGGATGAACGCCGTGATCACGTAGTAACTGATGTTCTCCGCCATCCGGGCGCCCATCGCGATCAGCACATCACGCCAGTGGTGGCGCAGCACGGCGACCAGCGGGGTCTTCTCGGCGGCGGCACCCGCCTCGGCCTTGCGGGCCTCGGCCTGGGCCAGGGCCTCCCGGAAGACGGGCGACTCGTCGACGGACAGACGGATCCACAGACCGACGATCACCAGGACTCCGGAGAGCAGGAACGGTATCCGCCAGCCCCAGGAGGTGAACGCCGCGTCGGACAGGACGGCGGTCAGCAGGGACAGCACACCGGTCGCGAGCAACTGGCCCGCGGGCGCCCCGGTCTGCGGCCACGAGGCCCAGAACCCGCGCCGCCTCGCGTCCCCGTGCTCTGACACGAGCAGCACCGCGCCGCCCCACTCGCCGCCCAGCGCGAAGCCCTGGACCAGCCGGAGCACGGTCAGCAGTACGGGCGCGGCCGAGCCGATCGTCGCGTGCGTCGGCAGCAGGCCGATCGCGAAGGTCGCCCCGCCCATCAGCAGCAGGCTGAGCACCAGCAGCTTCTTGCGGCCGAGCCGGTCGCCGTAGTGCCCGAACACCAGCGCGCCCAGCGGTCGTGCCGCGAAGCCGACGGCGTACGTCAGGAAGGACAGCAGCGTGCCGACGAGCGGGTCGGAGTCCGGGAAGAACACCTTGTTGAAGACGAGCGCGGCGGCGGAGCCGTACAGGAAGAAGTCGTACCACTCGATGGTCGTGCCGATGAGGCTGGCGGCGACGATGCGCTTCAGGTTGCCGGGCGTTGGGGGAGCGGTTGCTGCGGAGGCCATGTGCGCCACTTCCTCGTGTGCGGTGGGGACGGGTACGTGCTGGCACACCGTAGAGACACGCAGGTCACCGTCGTATGTGGTGGGACACCATAGTTCGAGGCGATGGTGTGCGCCCGGCCCCCATGCCTTCCGGGCGGGGGCGCGGTAAGGGCCTGACCGCGAGGCCCGGCCCGGCTCGCGGTCGTGAACGGCAGCCATAGGGAAAGCCGTAGATTCTCCTTGTGAGCGATAGCGATTCCCATGGCAGGAGCCCGGCGCCGCACCAGGGCGCGGGCCCGCACCCCCTCGATCTGAACCTGCTGCGCACCTTCCTGGCCGTGTACCGGTCGGGCTCGTTCACCGGGGCCGCGCAGTTGCTGGGGCTCTCGCAGCCCACGGTGACCACGCAGATGCGCACGCTGGAGCGGCAGACGGGGCGGGAACTGTTCGAGCGGCTGCCGCGCGGGGTCGCGCCGACGCCCGTGGCCGGTGAACTCGCGGCGCGCGTGGCGCCGGGTCTCGACCTGCTCGCGGCGGTGGCCGGCCCGGACCCGTCGGCGGAGCGGGCGCCCGAACCCGTGCACCTGGCCGGCCCGGCCGAATTCCTCAGCACCTGGGTGCTGCCGACCCTTGCCCCGCTCGTCGCCGACGGGGCGCGGCTGCGGGTGGCGACGGGGCTGACCGACCCGCTGCTCGACGAACTGCGGGCCGGACGCCACGATCTGGTGATCTCCACGCTGCGTCCCCGCGGCCGGACCCTGTCCGCGGTTCCCCTGGTGGACGAGGAGTTCGTGCTGGTCGCGGCACCCTCCTGGGCCGAGCGGCTGAAGGAGCCCCTCGCGGTCGAGGGCCCTTCGGTGCTGCATCCGGTCCCGCTGGTGACGTACGCCGAGGATCTGCCCATCGCCCGCCGTTACTGGCGGCACGTCTTCGGCCGCAGGCTCTCCTGCGCCGCCGCGCTCACGGTGCCCGATCTGCGGGGGGTGAAGGCCGCGGTCGTGGCGGGCGCGGGCTTCACCGTGCTGCCCGCCTACCTCTGCGCCGGCGAGCTGGCCTCCGGCGCCCTCGTTCTCCTGCACGAGCCCGAGGACCCGCCGATCAACACCAGCTTTCTGGTGCAGCGGCCGGGCGCCCCCGACAACCCGGACGTGGTCCGCGTCCGCGACCATCTCCTGCGCGCCGCCCGCCAGTAGCCGGGCGCCTCGGAGCGGCGCCCGGCGGGCACTACTCCATACGGGGCATACCGGATTCTTCATCTCTAGGTGCCTCATAGGGTGTCAGGTGACTCGATCCCGCGGTGTCCGGAAGCCGGGCTCCGGGAGACGGAGGAGACACCATGAGCCAGAACGCCCACGTCCTCGTGCTCGGCGGCGGATACGCCGGAGTGATGGCGGCCAACCGCCTCACACAGCGCGACGACCTGAGGGTGACGCTGATCAACCCGCGGCCGGGCTTCGTCCACCGCATCCGGCTGCACCAGGTCGCGGCGGGATCCCCCGAGGCGGTCGTCGACTACGGCGAGGTCCTGTCCGACCGCGTCCACCGGGTGGTCGACACGGTGACGCGGATCGACGCCGCCGAGCGACGGGTGGTCCTGGCGGAGGGCGGCTCGGCCGGCTACGACTACCTGGTCTACGCGGTGGGCAGCGGCAGTCGCGTCCCGGCCGTGCCCGGCGCGGCCGAGTTCGCCTTTCCGGCCGCCACCCTCGAGGAGGCGCAGCGGCTGTGCGCGGTCCTCGACTCCACGCCCGCGACCGCCGCCGTGACCGTGGTCGGGGCGGGGCCGGCCGGTATCGAGATCGCGGGTGAGCTGGCGGAGGCGGGCCGCAGGGTGACCCTGGTGTGCGGCGGGGTCCTCGGCCCGTATCTGCATCCACGGGTCCGGCGTACGTTCGCCAGGCGGCTGGCCGCGCTCGGTGTGCGGGTCCTGGAGGGCTCCGGGGCCAGGGTGACGTCCGTGTCCCGTGAGGCCGTGCGCCTCGCCGACGGCAGGGAACTGGCGAGCGACGTCACCGTATGGGCCGCCGGGTTCGGTGTGCCGGACCTCGCCGCGCGCAGCGGGCTGAGCACCGACACGCACGGCCGCCTGCTCACCGACGAGACGCTGACCAGCATGGACGACACGCGCATCGTCGCCGCCGGGGACGCGGTGGCCCCCTCCGACCTGCCGCTGCGGATGAGCTGCCAGGCCGCGAACCCGCTGGGCGCGCACGCCGCCGACACGGTGCTCAGCCGGCTCGACGGGAAGCAGCCCGGGCTGATCGACGTGGGGTTCTTCGGCATGTGCGTCAGCGTGGGCAAGGCCGCCACCGTGCAGCTCGCCTCCAAGGACGACCGGGCCAACAGCTTCTCCGTCGGCGGATTCCTCGGCTGGAAGGTCAAGCGGACCAGCTTCCCGGGCCTGCTCCGGCATCTGAAGGACGAGGCGCGCAAGCCGGGCTCGTACACCTGGAAGTTCAAGGACCCCAAGCGCCGCGAGCGGGTGCGGGCCAAGCACGACGCGACCGTCGCGGGGGCGAACCGTCCAGGGCCCTTCTGACGGATCGCCGTGGCGTCCGCCGGAAGGGCCCTGCCCGGCGGACGAGGCTCGAGGGCGGGCGAGGCGAGAGCGGCGCCGATCCGGACTCCGGGCGGGGAATAGGGGCGTCCGGGTGCGCGTTGGCGCGGCTGTGGTCGACGCGTCGATCACACGGGCGGGACGGCGCACGGTCGGGGACCGGTGCCCACCGTCCGGCCACAGCCCCGAGACCCCGGACGGAGGAGACATGACCGGCAGCTTCAACGGCTACGCCCCGGACGACGGTGTCGCGCCGGACCGCTGGGCCAGCGCCCTGCACCTGTTCGACAACGGCGCGGGCGTCCCCCGCGAGGAGAGCACCGCCGAGCGGTGGGAGCGGGCCCGGCTGCTGTTCGAGGCCAGGGACTACGCCGGTGCCGCGCGTCTGCTGGCGGTGGTCGTGGAGGAGGCCCCGGAGCAGACCGGCCCGCGGCTGCTGCTGGCCCGCACCTACTACCACTCGGCCCAACTGGGGCGCGCCGAGGAACAGTTGCGGCTGATCGTCGAGCGCGACCCGGTGGAGCACTACGCCCACCTCATGCTGGGCCGCACCCTGGAGCGCCAGGGCCGCCGACAGGAGGCGGAGCCGTGGCTGCGGATGGCCGCCGCGTTCTCGGGGGAGTTCCCGGACGGGGAGTGACGTGCCGGGGCGTGGGTCGACCGCGCCCCCGGTCCGCCGGCCCTTCACCCCAGGTCGAACACGTTCCGCAGTCCCAGCCGGTACCGCAGCCGGTCGTGCCGGCGCAGGGGCGCCAGCTCGGGCGCCTCGAACAGCGGTGTCACCGTGCAGCGCGGGGCCGCTGAACCGACGCGGTCCAGCAGGGCGTTGACCGCCTGGCGGGCCGAGGCGTTGGCGCCCTCCATCGTGGCGAGGTCGATGTCCACCGAGACATAGTCGCCGGAGAGATAGAAGTTGGGGACGAGTGTCCTCGCGGTGGGGCGGTTGTGGAGGGTGCCCACCGGGTGGATGAGGAGCTCGTCGTCGTTGACCGGGTGCGGGGTGCCGAGGCCGGACACGCCCGGGTCGAGGTACCAGGAGTGCAGGGCGCTGTCCTTGAGGACGGTGCGGCCGGTGTCGTTGAGGGCGGCCTTGAGCTGGGCCCAGACCTCGCGGGCGACCTGGTCGCGGGTGCACTGCTTGGCCGTACGGCCGTACAGGACACCCTCCTTGTCCCACTCGGAGATGTCGACGGAGAGGCAGTTCACCGCCGTACCGTCGCCGTAGTCGGCGGCGAAGTCCCGGCCGGGCCAGTGCTCGGCCTGCTGGATGGCGGTCAGCGACCAGGGGGAGTCGACGAGGTTGAGGTGGCCGCGCAGCAGGGGCGCCGACTCGGTCAGATAGAACTGGATGCCGGTCATCCAGTCCGTGCGCAGCGCGTCGCAGCGGGCCAGTTGGGGATCGGCCGCGCGCAGGGCGGGGCCCCAGGTGCGGCGGGCGTGCTCGACCGGCATGGCCGAGATGTAGTGCTCGGCCGTCACCGTCCGCCGCGCTCCCCCCGGGTCCTCGGCCACCACCCCGGTGACACGGCCGCTCCCGTACGTCACCTCCCGTACCGTCCAGCCGATCCTGAACTCCACGCCCAGCGAGGTGAGATGGTCCGTCCAGGGGTCGATCCAGGCCTCGTTGGTCGGCGCGTCGAGGATGCGGTCCAGCGGTCCGTCGGCGCCCCGGCCGAGGGCGTTGAACACGAACGCCTCCAGCAGACTGGCCACCGTACGGGTCGACGCCTCCTCCGCCTTGGTCGCCACGATGTTGCGCGTCACGCCGACGGCGAGGATGCGCCGGTAGTCGTCGGACATACGGTCGGCGCCGGTGAAGTCCCACCAGGGCAGCGACTCCCAGGTGTCGTCGCGGCGCTCGGCGCAGCTGGTGAGGAACACCACGAGCCGCCCGACGAAGTACGCCACCTCGTGCGGAGGGATGTTCGACGCCGTCTCCAGCAGCGCCGTCAGGGCGCGCCGGATCTCGTCCAGGGTCAACTGCGCGCCCCGGTGGCCAGGCCAGGGCAGGGGAGCCCGTAAGTCCTCGCGGCCGGTGCGGGCGAAGGACATCTCGGGCGGGGCTACGAGGTTGTCCCAGACGCCGTGGGCGTTGCCGGGGAAGGGGATGCGCCGCATCGTGTCGGGGAGGTTGTGGTAGATGCCCGGGATGAAGCGGAAGCCGTGCTCGGCGGGCAGCGGCCGGCGTCCGCCCCGCGCGCTGTCCGGGACGTCCATGGAACGGGCCTTCCCGCCCAGGGCCCGGCGCTCGTAGACCGTCACCGCGAAGCCCCGCTCGGCCAGTTCGTGCGCCGCCGTCAGACCCGCGACCCCGCCTCCGAGCACCGCGACCGTCGCCGGGGCGCCGGGCTCGGCGGCGGCCCGCCCCGTCGCGGGGAGACCCAGCGCCGCGGCGGCCGCGCCGACCCCCGCGCCGGTCAGGAACGTTCGCCGCGCGCTGCCCCCGCCACCCGTGTTCCGCGTGTGCCCTGCCATCGCCGCCAGCCCCCTTACCGCAGGTAACCACCGTGGTCGGCGCAGGAGTCTACGGAGGGCACCCGGAGCCCGGAAGGCCCGTGCGCCGCAGTGGCCGGGACTGATCGGTGACCGCCGGGCCCGCGTGCCCCGGCCGACGCACCCCTGCCGTACTCCTGCGGCGCGAGTACGCCTCGCGCCGAGGCGGGCACCGTTCGTGACGGTGGCGCGGGCGGCATGGTCGCCCGCGCACTGGGTACGCGGGGGGACGGCGCGGGGCCGAGCCTGCCCCGGGCCGCTCCCCGACCGTCGCCGCCACTCTCAGGGAACCAGTCATGGACACTCCGGCCCACCGCAACAACGACACCCCGGCCCAGCCGGCCAACGACACACCCGCCGGGCGCGCACTCGACGCCCTCGTCCAGAACACCGACGACACGCTGGCGCTGGCGACCCTCGCCGACAGTGACGTCCTGGTGCCCGTGCCCGACGACGCCACCGACGCGGAGGCGGGTGACCCGGGCACGGTGACGCTGCCCGTGATCGAGCAGCCCGGCGCCGCGCCCGTGGTGCCCGTCTTCACCTCGGAACCCGAGATGGCCGGGCTGCTGCCGTACGTCTCCCGCTACCGGGTGGTCCCGCTCGGGGCGCTCGCCTCGCAGTGGCCCGAGGAGGAGGGGCTGTCGCTGACCATCGACGCGGCCTCCGACCACGGCCTGACCCTGACCTCGGAAGGGGTGCGCACCCTGCTCGCCCGGCCACGCGGGTGAGTCCGGCCTCGCGGGTGAGCCCGCCACGTGGCTGAGCCCGGCTACGAGGCCGAGTCCGGCCACACGGCTGACGAGATCGGCCGGAAACGCCCCCCGGGGCGGGGCGGCCCGGTGCTCTCGCGCGGGAAGGCCTCCGCCGAAGCACTCGCGGTGACCGCACACCGGGGGTCGTCTTGAGGGTCGTCCTGCTCGGCACCGCCGCCCACGGCGGCATCCCCCGGTGGACGTGTTCCTGCGCACCGTGCGCCGCGGCCCGCGACGGCGGGGCGCCCGCCCGCACCCAGGCCGGTGCCGCCGTCCCCGGCAACGCGCGCGACCGGTGGCTGCCCGACGCCTCGCCCGATCTGCGCGCCCAGCTCACCGCGGTCCCCGCGCTGTGGCCGGGGCCCGCCTCCCGGCCCGCCCCGGTGTGCGGCGTCCTGCCCACGGGCGCCGAACCGGCCCGGACCACCGGCCTGGGCCTGCTGCGCGGAACGCCGGGCCTCACCGTGTACGCGGCCCCGCCCCTGCTCACCGCGTTCGCCCCGGCCCGTGCCGCGCTCGACCGCTACACGCCCTGGAACTGGCGCGACGGCCTCACCGAGGAGGGATTCGTGCTCTCCGGCGGCCTGGTCGTCTCCGCGTACGCCGTGGGGCCGGGGCCGCCCGCCTGTCTGTCCGGAGGCGGGAAGGACCGGCGCTTGTCGGCCGCCTACCGCATCGAGGTCCTGGCCACCGGGGGAGTGCTCGTCTACGCGCCCTCGCTCGACCCGGTACACACCGCCCCGGAGGCTCCGCCCGCGACGGCGGACTGTGTCCTGCTGGACGCGGCCGCCCTCGCCGCCGGCCGGACCGTCGTTCCCGGAACCCGGCTGATCGCGACGAGGCTCGCCGACACCAGCCCCTTGCTCGGCCACGTGCCGGGTGCGGCCGGGCCCGAAGTCCTCCCGGACGGGGCGGAGTTCGTGCTCTGAGGCCGAGGGTCTCCCGGGAGCCCGTGCCGCGCGGGGCGGATCAGGACAGCGGCGTCACATCGTCCGGACCGGGCGGATCAGGACAGCGGTGACACGCCGCCCGGAGCGACGATCACTCCTCCTCCGCCGGGCCCAGCATCCGCGCCAGAGCGGCCCGCTGGAGCGGCAGTACCTCCGCGTGCAGGGCGCGGCCCCTGCCGGTCAGCGTCACGTACACGCCCCGCCGGTCCTCCGCGCACACCGAGCGCTCGACGAGGCCGTCCTTCTCCAGCCGGCCGATCAGCCGGGACAGCGCGCTCTGGCTGAGATGCACCCGGCCGGCGAGGTTCTGCACCCGGCACTGCCCGCCCTCGTCGCGTGTCTCCGCGACGAGGAGGTCGAGCACCTCGAAGTCGCTGGCACCGAGGCCGTGCGGGTGCAGGACGCGGTCGATCTCGCACATCGTGCGCGCGTGCACCGAGAGGATGTCCCGCCATCTCGCTTCCAGCCGGGAATCGGCCGTGTTGACTGCCATACCCGCACGGTAACACCGTTCCGCACAGTTGTTGAGTGTGCAACTATCCGGGTCGCGGGCGGGCCGGGCGCGCGCGGTCCGCACCCGGCCGGCCGCGGTCAGGCCCGGGGGTCCTGGAGCAGTCCCACGAGGTTGCCGTCCGCGTCCTTCACGGACGCGATCAGCCGGCCGTTGCCGACGTCCCGCACGTCCTGGAGCGTCTCGGCCCCGGCGGCGAGCAGCGCCTCGAGGCTGGTGCGGACGTCGTCGACGTGCCAGTACGGGACCGGGCCGGTGAGGCCCTGGGCATGGCCGTTGGGGTCGAGGCCTACGTCCTGGCCCGCGTCCTTGTAGCCGACGTAGTACGGCGTGTCCGCGTAGGGCTCCACCCCGAGCAGCGCCCCGAACACCGCCTTGGCCCGCTCCAGGTCCTTGACGGGGTAGATGATCGTCTTCACTCCGGCGGTCATGACGTACTCCTCGATGATGGTCCGCGTGACCCGGCGCCTGTTCCCGCGCCGGTGGTTCCACGCTAGGTCCGGGAGCCCCGCCGCGGCTTCTCCGATCCTGACCGGTTGCTCCGACGGGTGGGTACCACGCCACCAGCGGCACCCCGGCCTCGCGCAGTTCCTGGGCGACCGGGTCCCCGGAAGTGACCGGAGACCAGCAGCACGCCGTCGACGTGCCCGGCGGTGATGTACCGGGCGATGCGGCGGCGTTCGTCCTCCGTGCCCGCGATCATCAGCAGAAGCGGGATGCCGTGCGCGGCGAGCGCCTGGGTGCAGCCGCGCGGCAGGACGTCGAACATCGTCTCGCGGCCGCGGAAGCGGTAGGTCGCCGGCGCGTAGCCGCTGAACGCCGAGACGACCGTGGACAGCGGCCTACCCCCACCGCCTGGGCGGCGACGACTCGCACGAGGACGTCATCGGCCTCACCGGCGAACTCGTCTCCGGCTGCCCGGCGACCACGGCCGGGCAGACCCGGTGGATGGACGACGTCGCGAGCATCGTCGAGGCCGTCCCGAACGGCCGCGGTCCCGGTGTCCTCTCCTGGGAGGCCACCCGGACCGCGGTCACCGGCAACGGCTGGGACCCGGCCGACGCCTCCTCCGCCAACGCCCGGGAGAACCAGGCCCTGTTCGGCTACGACGACAGGGCGCTGTCGTCGATGTCCTGGTTCAGCCACCGCTGAGCCCCGGCATGACGAGCCCGGCCGCCCGCACGGTGGCCGGGCCTTCGCCGTGCGCGCGGTCGCCGTGTGCCGCCGGCCGCCGAAGGCCAGGTCAGGGCGTATGCCGGGCAAGTGGTGGGGCGGTTGTGCGCCGACGCGGGGGGAGTGTTTCGACCGCACGGCAGTTCGATCCAGACAAAGGCGGCGAAGTGCCGGACGCGGCGGCGCGCGCGGCGCCAGAGTGGGAGCGCGCCGTGCGAGCGCCCGTGAGGGGGACGTGATGCTGAGGACTCCCGTCAGTGGACTGCGCCTGGAAATAATGGAGTTGCTGAAGGACCCCGCGAGGCATTTCCCGGCGTGGCGGCAAGGCGACCCGGCCGAGGGCGAGTTCACCGCCGAGGACGGGGCGGGTGCCGGTGCTGACAACGGGGCCGGTGACGGGAACGGGGTCTGTGCCGGGGACAAGGTCGATGCCGAGGAAGGAGTCACCGCCGAGGCCGTCGCCGTACGGCTCGGACTGGGCCCTGAGGCCGCCGCCACCCATCTCCGCCTGCTGGCCGACCTGGGGCTGCTGCGCGCCCGGCGGGTCCGTCGCCGTGTGCGCTACCGGCGGGACGAGGTGCGGATCGCCGAGGTGGCGCGGATGTTCGAGAAGGGCTGGTAGGGCCGTCGCCGCCGCGAAGGCGTCTCGGCCCGGCCGGATTCGTGCGGTGCGCGAGCCGTTCGGCTGCGAGGATGGGCCACCTTCCGACTTCCCGAAGGGCAGGCGCCGATGATCCCCTCCACGGCACTGGTACCGCGTCGACTGATCGCTCTCGGCGGCCGGGGCCCCGAGGACGTGGTGGCCGACACCCGAGGACGCGTCCTGACCGGCGTGGAGGACGGGCGGATCCTGCGACTGGACGGACTCGACGATCCCGGCAGGGCACCGCGCGTCCAGGTGCTCGCCGAGACCGGCGGCCGCCCGCTCGGCCTCGAACTCCTCGCCGACGACACGCTGTTGGTCTGCGACGCCGAACGCGGCCTGCTCCGCGTCGACCTGGACTCCGGCGTCGTCCGCGTGCTCGCCGACTCGGTGGCGGGGCGGCGGCTGCGGTTCGCCAGCAACGTCGTCGCCCTGTCCGACGGCACCGTCTACTTCACCGTCGCCACGACCCGCTACCCCCTCGCCCAGTGGATCGGCGACATCGTCGAACACACCGGCACCGGGCGCCTGCTGCGTCTCGCGCCGGACGCGAAGGAGCCCGAACTCGTCGTGGACGGACTGCAGTTCGCCAACGGTCTCGTGGCCGCCGAGGACGAGTCCTTCCTCGTCGTGGCCGAGACGGGCGCCCGCCGACTGACCCGAGTGCGGCTGACCGGGCCGCGAGCCGGGCGCACCGAGCCGTTCGCCGAGAACCTGCCCGGCATGCCCGACAACATCTGGCGCGGCGCCCCGGACGGTCCGATCTGGGTGGCCCTGGCCGGCCCGCGCGTCCCCCCGCTGGACCTGCTGCACCGCGCGGCCCCCGCCGTCCGCCGCTCCGCCGCCGGGGTCGCGGTCCGCGCGCCCTACCGTCCCACCGGCATGATCGGCGCCCTCGCCTACGGCGACCACGGCACCGTCCTCCACCGCCTCGCCGCCCGCCACTCCCGCTACCGCATGGTCACCAGCGTCTGCGAGACCGCCGATCACCTGGTCCTCGGCAGCCTCTGGGAACGCGGAGTGGCGCTCTGCCCGCGGCCCGGCGTCGGCTGATCCCGCGCGGGCGGGGGCGGGGGCGGGAGACGGCCGAGCCGAGATCCGTCCCCCGGGATCCGTCTCCCGAGGGGGCGCCCCGGCCGTCGGGTGCCACCGCCGTAGGGGTGCCCCGGCCGTCGGGTGCCACCGCCCGCACCCCGGCGATACGCTGGAGCCCGCTCGCGATCAAGCCCGCCGGGAGAACGTACGACCATGACAGCCCAGGAGACGGGGAGCGCCGCCGCCGTGCGGCCGGCCCGTCGGCGCGGTCAGGCGCCCGTCGTCGCGGCGGTCGCCGTTGGCGGCGCGATCGGCGCCACGGCCCGTTACGCGGCCTCCCTGCTGTGGCCCGCGCACAGCGGCGGCTTCCCCTGGACCACGTTCTGGGTGAACGTCTGCGGCTGTGCCGTGATCGGCGTGTTCATGGTGCTGGTCACCGAGGCGCGGACGGTGCACCGGCTGGTGCGGCCGCTCTTCGGCACGGGCGTGCTCGGCGGGTTCACCACCTTCTCGACGTACGCCGTCGACATCCAGCAACTCCTCGATCACGGCCGGCCCGGCACCGCGCTGGCCTACCTCGGCGCCACCCTGCTCGCCGCGCTCACCGCGGTGTGGCTGGCGGTGACGGCGGCCCGCCGCGTCCTGCTGCCGAGGCCCCGGTGACCGGCCCGGCGGGCAGGGCCCTGCGGCTGACCGTCTTCGTCGGCGAGGACGACACCTGGCACCACCGTCCCCTCTACTCCGAGATCGTCCACCGCGCACATGAGGCCGGCCTCGCGGGTGCCTCCGTATTCCGCGGCATCGAGGGCTTCGGGGCGACCTCGCTGATCCACACCTCGCGCCTGCTGTCCCTGAGCGAGGACCTCCCGGTGGCCGTGGTGATCGTCGACGCCGAGGAGACCGTACGGGGCTTCCTGCCGCGGCTGGCCGAGCTGGTCGGCGAGGGGCTGGTGACGCTCGACGAGGTGGAGGTCGTGCGGTTCGCCGGTCCCGGGAACGCCGGGGGAGAGGGCGGGGCGTGAACTGGCTCCTGGTCGTCGCCGGCGGCATGATCGGCGCACCCCTGCGCTATCTGACCGACCGCGCCGTGCAGTCCCGGCACGACTCGGTGCTGCCGTGGGGCACCTTCGTGGTGAACGTCAGCGGTTCCCTGGTCCTCGGGCTGCTCACCGGCGCGGCCGCGGCGGGCGCCGCCGGCTCCCACCTCCAGCTCCTGCTGGGCACCGGACTGTGCGGCGCCCTGACCACCTACTCGACCTTCTCCTACGAAACCCTGCGGCTGGCCGAGGACGGCGCCCGTGGATACGCCCTGGCCAACGCGGCCGTGAGCGTGGCCGCGGGCCTCGGCGCGGCCTTCGCGGGGGTGGCGCTGGGCCGGGCGGTGTGGGGTTAGGGGCCTTCTGGCGGCGGGGCGTGGTGTGCGGGTGCGGGCGTTCCGCAGCGGTTTTCGTGGGGTGTCCCCGGCGGATCTCGTGGGGCGTCCCGACCGTTCCCGTAAGGCTTCCGCCGGGCCCCGCGCGGCCCCGCCTTGACAGCACCCGCCACCCACACGGACCATCAGTCCCGTGAACCTGTCAGACAGCCAGACAGGTGGAGTGGTCCCGCGGCGTGTCAGCGCCATGGAAGCGGTGCTCGCCCACCTCCGCGGCGCCATCGAGCGCGGCACCTATGCGATCGGGGACAAACTCCCCTCCGAGGCGGAGCTGTGCCGGACCCTGGAGGTATCCCGGCCCGTCCTGCGCGAGGCGCTGCGCGCCCTGCAGACCATGGGCCTGACCGTGTCCAGGACCGGCAAGGGCACCTTCGTCGTGGCCTCCGCCGTGGAGGACCCCACCTTCGGCGACTACACGGCCAGCGACCTGATGGAAGTGCGCCGGCATGTGGAGATCCCCGTCGCCGGGTACGCGGCGCTGCGGCGCACCCCGGAGAACCTCGACCACCTCGCGCACCTCATGGAGCGCATGGAACGGGAGACGGACACCACCGCCTGGGTCGCGATGGACACCCTCTTCCATCTGGCGGTCGCCGAGGCCGCGCAGAACCCGGTCTTCCGCCGGGTCATCGAGGAGATCCGCGACGCCCTGGCGCGTCAGTCGGCCTTCCTGAACGAGCTGGGCGGGCGGCGCGAGCAGTCCAACCGCGAGCACCGCGCCATCGTCGAGGCGCTGACCGACGGCTCCGAGCCCGACGCGATCGCCGCGATGAGCCATCACCTCGACCGGGTCGAGACCAGTCTCACCGACATCGTGCGGGCGTCCGGGGCGGAGGACTCCGCCGGTGCGGATGCCGATGCCGCGGCGGCGGTCGGGGCCGGAGCCTCGGCCGGGGCCGTCGGTGTCCGAACCGGCGGCGTTCAAGCCGTCGGCAGCGAAGCCTCGGCCGGCACCGGAGCCGGTGCGTGAACGCCGCCGCCCGTGCCACCCCCCGTCCACCCACGAACCAGGCAGCCATGAACGACCACACCCTCGCCGACGCCCCCGTCATACGGGAGCCCCTCCACGCCCCCGTAGCGCACCTCGTCCGTGCCGGGGTCGTCGAGGGCATCCACTACGGCTCCGTCGTCGTCCTCGGCGCCGACGGCCACGTCGAGTTCCAGCTCGGCGACATCGAGGCCGCGTTCTACCCGCGCTCTGCGCTCAAGCCGGTGCAGGCCGTCGCCATGGTGCGCGCCGGGCTGCCGCTCGACGGCGAGCTCCTCTCGCTCGCCGCGGCCAGTCACTCCGGCGAGGAACGCCACCTCGACGGCGCCCGCCGCATCCTCGACCTCGCCGGGCTGACCGAGGCCGATCTGCGCAACACCCCCGACCTGCCGTACGGCCGTGCCGTGCGCGACGCCTGGATCCGCGACGGCCGCCCGGCCTCCCGGCTCGCCCAGAACTGTTCCGGCAAGCACGCCGCCATGCTCTACACCTGCCGGCTCAACGGCTGGTCCCTGCACGACTATCTCGACCCGTCACACCCCCTCCAGCGGGCCGTCGCCGAGATCGCCGAGGACCTCACCGGGCAGCGGATCGCCCAGGTGACCGTCGACGGCTGCGGGGCCCCGCTGTTCTCCGTCTCCCTGCACGGGCTGGCGCGGGCCGTGGCCGGCATCACCGCGTCCGCCCCCGGCACGCCCGAGGCGCGGGTCGCGGACGCCATGCGGGAGCATGCCGAGATGGCCTCCGGGGCCGACCGGGACGTGGCCGCGCTGATGCGGGCCGTGCCGGGGCTGCTCGCGAAGGACGGTTTCGAGGGCGTGGAGGTGGCCGCGCTGCCGGACGGGCGGGTCGTCGCCGTCAAGATCGCTGACGGGGCCGACCGCGCGCGGGTGCCCGTGGCTGCGGCCGCGCTCGCGCGTGCCGGGGTCGATGCCTCGTTGCTCACCGCGTTCTCGGGTGAGGCGTTGCTCGGTGGGGGGCGGCGGGTGGGGGCGGTGCGGGCCGTCCGGGCGCTTGATCCGCTGGCGGTGGGTTCCGCGGCGTAGTGCCGTCCGGCGGTTGTGTGGGTGCGGTTCCGCGTGGCGGTTGTGTGCGTCGTGGCGGCCGTCTGTGGGTGTTTGCGCAGTTCCCCGCGCCCCTTGGGGGGTTGGGGTTGTGCGTTTCGTGCCGGCCGTCCGTGGTTGGGCGCGCAGTTCCCCGCGCCCCTTGTGGGGGTGGGGGTTGTCGGTGTCGTGCCGGTCGGCTGTGGGTGTTTGCGTAGTTCCCCGCGCCCCTTGGGGGGTTGGGGTTATGCGTTTCGTGCCGGTCGTTCGGGGCTGGGCGCGCAGTTCCCCGCGCTCCTGGGGCGGTGGCCGCCCGGGCGGTGGGTTCGATGCGGGGGCCGCGGCCCTGGGGCGGTGGCCCTCAGGGCGGTGGGCGCGAGGTGGGGGAGAATGGTGATCATGTCTGTCGCGTCGTCCATGGCGTTTCAGCCGGTGCTGGAGCGTATCGCCGAGGAGATCGAGCACACCCCCGGCCGCGGGCGCCCCGCCGACTACATCCCGGCACTCGCGGCCTGCGACCCTCGCCGCTTCGGGATGGCCGTCGCGGAGGCCGACGGCACGGTGTACGGGGTCGGGGACTGGCGCGAGCCCTTCTCCACCCAGTCCATCACCAAGGTTTTCACCCTCGCCCTGGACCTCGCGCGCGAGGGCGACGAACTCTGGGAGCACGTGGGCCGGGAGCCCTCCGGCAACCCCTTCAACTCCCTGATCCAGCTGGAGTACGAGAACGGCATCCCGCGCAACCCCTTCATCAACGCGGGCGCCCTCGTGGTCACCGACCGGCTGCACACCCGTACCGGCGCGGCGGCCGAGGAACTGCGGTCCTTCCTGTGCGCCGAGAGCGGCAACCCCGACCTGGCCTTCGACGAGGAGGTCGCCGCGTCCGAGGCGGCGCACGGCGACCGCAACGCCGCGCTCGCCCACTTCATGGCCTCCTACGGCAACATCGACAACCCGGTGCCGGAGCTGCTGGAGCAGTACTTCCGCCAGTGCTCCCTGCGCGCCTCCTGCGCCGACCTCGCCCTCGCCGCCGCCTTCCTCGCGCGCCACGGCGTCCGCGCCGACGGCGGCCGACTGCTCACCCGCAGCCAGGCCAAGCAGGTCAACGCCGTCATGCTCACCTGCGGCACCTACGACGCCGCGGGCGACTTCGCCTACCGCGTCGGCCTCCCCGGCAAGAGCGGGGTGGGCGGCGGAATCATCGCGGTGGTGCCGGGGCGCTGCGCGCTGTGCGTGTGGAGTCCGGGCCTGGACGAGCGCGGGAACTCGGTCGCGGGGGTGGCCGCCCTGGACAGGTTCACCACCCTGACCGGCCTGTCCGTCTTCTGAACCGCCCTGTCCACCGGCCCGTCCCCCTCCCGGCTCCGGAAGCCGGTTCACGCTCCCGTCCCGGCTCCGGAATCCGATCGGGCTCCCGTCCCGGCTCCGGAATCCGATCACGCTCCCGTCCTGGTTCCGGAAGCCGGTTCACGCTCCCGTCCCGGCCTCGGAATCCGATCGGGCTCCCGTCCCGGCTCCGGAAGCCGGTTCACGCTCCCGTCCCGGCTCCGGAATCCGATCGGGCTCCCGTCCTGGCTCCGGAATCCGATCACGCTCCCGTCCCGGCCTCGGAATCCGATCGGGCTCCCGTCCCGGCTCCGGAAGCCGGTTCACGCTCCCGTCCCGGCCCCGGAAACCGATCACGCTCCCGTCACGAACAAGCGACCGCGCCAACAGCCCCCAGTCGCCTCCCGGCCATCGGAAATTGACACGCTGCCGAAGTGTTGGCCGTCACTCACCCAGTGGATCTACGCCGTTGCCGGGCCCTCGGCCTCGCCGGGACCGCGTTCCTCGCGGCGGGCGGTGAGACGGCCGGAGCCCTTCCCGTCCGGGAGTTGCTGACCCCTGCCTCGCCCGGTGCCGCTCTCGGCCTGGTCGTCGTCTACTTCGGGGTCGTCCTGCTGATCGCGGCCTGGGCCCTGCTGGGCAGGCTGATCCACGGCTCCGCACCCCCCTCGCCGCGCGCGCTGCTGCTCGTGCTGGCCCTGTGGGCGACACCGCTGCTGCTCGCCCCGCCGCTGTTCAGCCGGGACGTCTACAGCTACCTCGCGCAGGGCGCGATGGTCGACGCGCACATCGACGTCTACTCCTACGGACCCTCGCACCTCGGCGGCCCCCTCGCCGAGGAGGTCGCCCCGGTCTGGCAGCACACGGCGGCGCCCTACGGCCCCGTCTTCCTCGCCACCGCCTCCGCCCTGTCCGCGCTGACCAGCGGCGAACTCCCCGCCGGGCTCATGGGCATGCGCCTGGTCGCCCTGCTCGGCGTGGCACTGATGGCCGCCGCGCTGCCCCGCCTGGCCCGGCACTGCGGCGCCGACCCGGCCGCCGCGCTGTGGCTCGGCGCACTCAACCCGCTGGTGCTGCTCCACCTGGTGGCCGGCGCCCACAACGACGCGCTGATGCTGGGCCTGCTCGGCGTCGGGCTGGTCGCGGCCCTGGGCCGCAGGCCCGCCCTGGGGGCCGTACTGGTCACGCTCGCCGCCCTGGTCAAGGCGCCCGCGCTGCTCGGGCTCGCCGCGATCGTCCTGCTCCAGATCCGCGCCGACCGCGGCCCGGCCAAGGCGGTGCTGACGACCGCCGGGGCGGCCGCCGGCACGACCGTGGCGGCCACCGCCGCCGCGGGCACCGGCTACGGCTGGATCGGCGCGCTCGACACCCCCGTCTCCGCGCACAACTGGGCGCTCACCAGCCTCCTCGGCCGTGCCACCGGCGCCCTGCTGGAACGCCTCGGCAGCGACCTCGCCCCGCTCGCCGTGCCCGTGTGGCACACCGCGGGCCTCGCGCTCACCGCCGGGGCCCTGCTGGTCATCTGGGTACGACTGCGGCCCCGGCCGGTCTACGCGCTCGGCCTCAGCCTCGCCGCCGTCGCCGCCTTCGGCCCGGCGATCCGCCCGTGGTACGCGCTGTGGGGGCTGTTCCTGATAGCGGCCGCCGCGCCCAGCGCCTCCGTACGCCACCGCGTGGCGGCGGTGACCGGGGTGCTGGCCCTGTCCGTGATGCCCGGCGGCGGCCCCGCGGACCTCGAACAGCTCGTGCTCGCCGTCTCCGGCGGGGTCCTGGCGGTCGTCGTCCTGTGGCAGGCCCACCAGGCCGCGCAGGCCCCGGCCCTGGGACGCGCCGCGTGAGCGCCCCGCGCGCGGACGACCGCGTCCGCCCCGCGCTCCCGGCCGTGCCCCGCACCGGCCGCGGCCGTCTGCTGTTCGTGCTCGCGCTCGTGGCCGTCGTGACGGTCTTCACCGCGACCGTGCCGCTGCTGCGCGACTGGTTCGACCTGCGCGTCTACCACGGCGCCCTGCACAGCTGGATCCAGGACGACCGTCTCCTCTACGACTACCGGGTGCCGGGCACGGCGTACGGCTTCACCTACCCGCCGTTCGCGGCCCTCGCCATGCTGCCCCTGGCCTGGCTGCCGCTCACCGCGGCGATCGTGATCGCGCTGCTGCTCAACCTGGCGGCCCTCACGCTGGTCCTGCGCCTGCTGACCGGCCGGGCCTGGCGGCGCCACGGCTGGTACGGCTGCGCTCTGGCCGCCTGCGCGCTGGCGCTGTTCGAGCCGCTGCGGGACACCTTCAGCTTCGGCCAGGTCAACGTGCTGCTGCTGGCGCTGGTCGTCGTCGACGGGTGGCTCCTCGCCACGGGCCGGGGCCGCTGGGCGGGCATCGGCATCGGTCTCGCGGCGGCGGTCAAACTGACCCCGGCGATCTTCATCGGACTGCTGCTGCTGGCGGGGCGGCGCCGCGCCGCGCTCACCGCGACGGCCGTGGCGGGCGGGGCCACGGCCCTGGCGGCCCTGGCGGCCCCGGGCGCGTCCCGGTTCTACTGGACGTACGCCCTGTGGGACACCGACCGCATCGGCCGCCTCGACTACGTGTCCAACCAGTCCCTCCAGGGCATCCTGGCCCGCCTCGGCGAACCCGGCCGTACCGTCTGGGCGACGGCCGTGCTGGTGGTCCTCGCCGTGTGGGCGGTCCGCACGCGGCGGGCCGCCGCGGACGGGGACTGGCAGGCCGCGTTCGCCCTGACCGGGCTGACCGCCTGTCTGGTCAGCCCGATCACCTGGGTCCACCATCTGGTCTGGCTGCTGCCGTCGTTCGTGATCCTCGTCCGGTGCGGCCGCACGCGTCCGGCGGCCCTTCTCTACGCGGTGATGTGCACCAGCGTGGTGTGGCTGTGGTTCGACGACCCGTCCGGCCTCGACGGCTTCCTCGGCAGCAACACCTACGCCTGGATCACCCTCGGCCTGCTGCTGTGGCTGCCGGCCGGTCAGGCCCCGGCCGTGGGGCGGCGGCTCGCCAGCCGGATCACCAGCGCCACGATCCCGGCCCCGAGGGCGGCGGCGCCCGCGATCGCCAGCCCCGCGGGCCAGCCCGGCGTGGACTCCTCGGGCTCGGCGACGGCCGCGACCGCCGGGGCCGCCGAAGCCGCCGGAGCCGCCGCGGGCGCGGCCTCAGGGCCCGCCACCGGCCGTGCCTTGAACGCGTCGAGCGAGCCCACCGGCTCGACGCGGTCCGCCGCGTGGAAGCCCCAGTCGAGCAGCGAGCGTGCCTCCTCGTAGACCGTGAAGGGGCCGCCGCCCTGCGGGTTCATCACCGTGACGACCAGGGTGCGCCCGCCCCGGCGGGCGGCGGCGACCAGCGTGTGGCCGGCGTTCGTGGTGTAGCCGTTCTTCACGCCGATCAGCCCCGGGTAGCGCTCCACGCCGTCGGAGCCGCTCAGCAGCCGGTTGGTGTTCCGGATGCCGTACGACGAACCGTTCCGCCCGGGGAACTCCGCGTCGACCGTGGCGCAGTACCGGGCGAAGTCGGCGTTGCGCAGCCCCGCCCGCCCGAACACGGCGAGGTCGTACGCCGACGACACCTGGCCGGGCGTGTCGTACCCGTCGGGCGAGCGCACCTGCGTGTCCCGGGCGCCCAGCGCGCGGGCCTTGGCCTGCATCCGCTGGGCGGTCGTACGCCAGCCGCCGCCGAGCGAGGCGAGGACGCGCACCGCGTCGTTGCCGGAGCTGAGGAACACCCCACGCCACAGGTCGGACACCCGGTACGTCTGGTTCTCGGCCACCCCGACCATGCTGCTGCCCGCGCCGATCCCCGTGAGCTCCTCGTTCCGCACCTGGTGCCGCAGCCCCGCGGGCAGCAACGGCAGCACGGTGAGCGCGAACAGCGTCTTGAGCGTGCTGGCCGGCGGCAGCTTGCGGTGGGCGTCGTGCGCGGCCAGCACGGCACCGCTGTCCGCGTCGGCCACCACCCACGACAGGGCGGACACGTCCGGCACCTTGGGCGCCCCGCCTCGGGGCCGCACCTGGGTCCCCGGGCCGTACAGCAGCGCGGTCGACGGCGCCGCGGCCCGTGGACCGCCCGGGTCCGTACCGGCCGGGTCGGCGGCCGCGACCGGGGCGAGCGCGAGCAGGCCGGTCATCCCGAACGCACAGGTGGATACCGCCATCCGGGAGCCGCGGGAAGAGAATCCGATCGTCATACGGTCAACCTAGAAACGCCGCGCGCCTCCGCCGCGCTGCCCTCGCCGAGAGGGCCGCGCGAGCACCCGGTTGTCCTAGGCCCGCGTGCGGACCGGGGCCGCGCGAGGTACAAGGAGCCGTCAGCCCGGCGGCAGGGTCGGCTGGATCCGGCGCAGGAACGTCGCGTTGTCCGGTGTCTCCCGCATGCGCCCGAGCAGGGTCTCCAGGTGCGTGTGCCCGTCGCGGGTGGTGACGGCCCGGCGCAGGGCGCGGACGGCGGCCGACTCGGCCGGGGCCAGCAGCAGTTCCTCCCGGCGGGTGCCGGACCGCTGGATGTCGACGGCGGGGAAGACCCGGCGGGAGGCGGGCTCACGGTCGAGACGCAGCTCCATGTTGCCGGTGCTCTTGAGCTCCTCGAAGAAGTAGTCGTCGGCGCGGGAACCGGTCTCCACCAGGGCCGTGGCGAGGATCGTCAGCGAGCCGCCCTCCTCCGCCGTCCGGGCCGCGCCGAAGAACCGCTTGGGACCGAGCAGCGCGGCCGCGTCGACGCCGCCGCTGAGGGTGCGGCCACCGGAGGCGGCGGCGTTGTTGTGGGCGCGGCACAGCCGGGTCAGCGAGTCGAGCAGGAGCACCACGTCCTCGCCGGCCTCCACGAGCCGCTTGGCGCGCTCCACGACCAGTTCGGCCAGCGCGATGTGCTGCCGGGGAGCGCGGTCGAACGTCGAGGCGTACACCTCGCCGCGCACCGAGCGCCGCATGTCGGTGACTTCCTCGGGGCGTTCGTCGAGCAGCACGACCATCAGCCGGCACTCGGGGTGGTTGCCCGCGACGGCGGCCGCGAGTTGCTGGAGCAGCACGGTCTTGCCGGTCTTGGGCGGGGCCACGATCAGCCCGCGCTGCCCCTTGCCGACCGGGGCGAGGAGATCGACGACCCGGCCGGCCAGGCCGGAGGCGGGGTGTTCGAGGCGCAGCCGCTCGCTCGGGTGCAGCGGGGTGAGATCGCCGAAACGCGGCCGGCCGCGCAGCTCCCCGGGCGTACGGCCGTTCACCAGGCCGACCTCGGCCAGGGCGCGCCGGTCGCCGAGTCGTCCCTCGACGATGTCGCCCTTGCGCAGGGAGTGACGACGGATCAGGGCGGCGGAGACCTGCGGATCGGCGGGCGTCGGCAGGCAGTCCGGGCCGCGCAGGTACCCCTTCCCGTCGGCGCCGATGTCCAGGACACCGGTGGCCGGCCGTACCGGGGGCTGCTGCACAGGGGGGTGTTCGAGTGTGGTGGTCATGAGAGGCGGTCCTTTCGAGGACGGCACGGGGCGGGGCACGGGGAAGGGAGATGCCGCGCGGGAAGGTCCTGCGGACGCGGCGGACGGCATCACCTCGGGTACGGCGCGAACGCCCTGCTCACGAGGTGGTGCGGGGAAGCCGGAGTGGCTGGTCCGGGAGACATCCGACGGACGGGCCCACGGCGGGGGAGAGACGGAACACGCACCGGCGCCCCGGACGGGGCGTACACAGGTGCTCACCGCACCGTAGCACAGACGGTGCGGCGCGGGGGATCAGCGCGTCGCCGACAGGGCGTACATCAGCGGGACACGGGGCTCCGGGAGCCGCCACCAGCCGGACGGGACCCGCTCCATGTGCGGCCAGCGCGGCCAGGGCAGTTCGTCGGTCTCGCGGAGGGTGCGCACGGTCAGTCCCGCCCCGGTCAACGCCGTGACGACCTCTCCGATTCCCGGCCGCGGGGCGGGACACCGCCGCGTACGGCCCGGACGCCCGCCGGTTCGACGTCACCCGGCCGCGCCGCGCGGACGCCGTACGCCACCTCTCCCTCTGCCACGGCGCCCACTACTGCCTCGGCGCGCCGCCGGCCCAACTGGAGGCGGCCATCGCGCTCGAGCGGTTGTTCACCCGCTTCCCCGACCTCGATCTCACGGTCCCGGAGAGCGGCCTCGTGCGGCACGCCGGCTTCGTCGGCAACAGCGTGCGGACGCCGCCGGTGCGGCTGCACGCGTAGCGGCGGGTCTACCCTGACGGAGATGTTCAGTCCCGAAGGCCCCACCCTGCGCGAACTGGCCGTACAGGCCCTGTCCTCCGTCGAGCGCGGCTACGACCTCCTCGCGCCGAAGTTCGACCACACCCCGTTCCGCACGCCCGACTCGGTGCTGCGGGCGGTCGCCGCCGAACTGCGCCGCGACCGACCGTACGAGGACGGGCTCGACCTGTGCTGCGGCACGGGTGCCGGGGTGGGCGCGCTGGCCGGGGTGTGCCGACGCAGTGTCACCGGGGTGGACTTCAGCGCCGGGATGCTCGACGTGGCCCGGCGGCGCGTCGGGGGAGCGCGCCAGCGCCCCGCCGACGGGCGGCGGGACGCCCCGGTTCCCGGGGCGCCGACGCCTCGCGCCGCCCGCGCGCCCGCGCCCCGGGTCGCCTGGGTCCGCGCCGACGCGCGGGCCCTGCCCTTCGGCCGGGACGCCTTCGACCTGGTGGTCAGCTTCGGGGCGTTCGGGCACTTCCTGCCCCGCGAGCTGCCCGGCCTCTTCGCCGGGGTGCACGCCGCGCTGCGGCCGGGCGGGTGCTTCGCCTTCCCGCTGGTCGCCCCGCCCCGCCCGCTCTCGGCCGCGTACTGGATGCTGCTCGGCTTCGACGTGGTGATGCGGGTGCGCAACGCCCTGTGGCGACCGCCGTTCGTGATGTACTACCGCACCTTCCGGCTCGCCGATGTGACGCGGGAGCTGGAACGGGCCGGATTCCTGGTCGAGTTGCGGGCGCTCGACGAGTTCGGGCGGCGCCGTGACGGCAGCCCCCGGGTCCGGGCGGTGCTCGCCCGGCGTCCAGCGGCCGGGGCTCAGCCGGCCGCGGGAACGGTGAACTCGTAGACCAGGGCGTCCTGTTGCGCGTCCACCACCAGGTCGGTGATCTCCAGCGGCCGGGAGAACTGGTCGTGCACCAGCCGCGTCACCCGGACCGACGGCGTGTCCGGGAGAGGCGTGATGCTGTCGCGGTGGTGCAGGGTCAGCCCGGCCTGCCGCATCCAGTCGTAGGCGCGGCGCAGCTGGGCCGAGGCGGTGCCGTCCGCGCGATAGCGGTAGCGGGCCAGTTCCTCGACCTCGGCGAGCGCCACCGCCGAGAAGGACGACACCGCCGTGCGGCGCCCGTTGCCGTCGGCGGCCGCCGACTCGTAGCGGTGGACCAGCGTCGGGCGCCGCGGGGCGAGTCCCAGGGCCTCGGCGTGCCCCGGCGGCGGGGTCTCCCAGGTGACGGTGGCCCGGTCGAGGTCCCCCGGGCCGCCGGAGCCGACCGGGAAGGCCAGCGCCGACGGCGGCTCGACCGGCGAGACGGGCAGGACGGCGTGGCTGCCGCGTCGGTCGGTGGAGACCAGACCGTCGCGGCGCAGCACTTCCAGCGCCTGCCGTACGGTCTCCCGGCTGACACCGAAGTGCTCGGCCAACTGGCGTTCGCCGGGCAGGCGTTCGCCCGGCGGGATGGTGCCGTCGCGCAGCTCGCCGAGCAGTTCCGAGGCGATGCGCCGGTAGAGGGGATGGTCTCCCTCGACTCCTGCCGAGGGAAGTGGTTCCTGCGGAGTGGTGCGGGCCATGCCGCGCCTCCTGTTGGTGACGTGCCGTAGCCGTGCGGGCTCATTGCGCCACCACATCTAGCATTGGTCTAAACCAGTTGGGAAGGGCGATCTGATGGTTCGTCCGAAACCGTATGCCCCGCACCGGCCTCACAGCGCGCTGTAAAGGGCTTCCACCAGGGCGGACTTGCGTGGATCGTCGGCGAGGCGGGTGCCCATGCGGTTCATCACATAGCCGAGTGACACCCCGGCCTCCGGGTCCGCCAGCCCGCACGAGCCGCCCGCCCCGTCATGTCCGAAAGCCCGCGGGTTCGGCCCGAACGAGCCGTGCGGGCCGCTCAGCCACAGTCCCAGCGCGATCTCGGTCTCGTGCCCGAAACCCGCCCCCAGCACAAGGTCCAGGCAGGCCCCCTGGCCCTCCCGGACCCGCTCGGCCGCCGGGCCGGACAGCACCCGGTGGCCGTCGTACGTGCCCCCGCCCGCGAGGATGCCGTAGAGGGCGGCGACCGCCCGCGCGGTGCCGTGGCCGTTGGCGGCCGGGATCTCCGCGGTCCGCCAGGCGGGGCTGTTCGCCTCGGCGGCCCCGACCAGCGGGTTGGCCAGCGCGGCGACTCCCGCGGGCGGCAACTGGCCGAAAGCGGCCGCCCGTTGTCCCGTCGTGTCGCGTGTGGGCACCAGTTCGGCCGCCCGCCCGGACTCCGTCCCGGGCAGCCCGATCGTGAAGTCGATCCCGAGCGGCCCGGTGACCTCGCGGGCGAGGAACGCCCCGGGCCGCAGCCCCGAGACCCGCCGGACGACCTCGCCGACCATATGGCCGTACGTCAGCGCGTGATAGCCCGAGCGGGTGCCCGGCTCCCACCAGGGCGCCGCCGCGGCGAGCCGGGCGACGGTGGTCTCCCAGTCGTACAGGTCGGCCACGGAGTGCGGCCGGGGCAGGCCGGACAGCCCGGCCCGGTGCGAGAGCAGATGCCGTACGAGCACCTTCTCCTTGCCCGCGGCCCCGAACTCCGGCCAGTACGACGCCACCGGCGCGTCCAGGTCGAGCAGCCCCCGGTCCGCGAGGATGTGCGCGCACAGCGCGACCGGGCCCTTGGTGGTCGACCAGACGTTGACCAGGGTGTCCCGTTCCCAGGGGCGGGTGCGGGCCGCGTCGGCCCACCCGCCCCACAGGTCCACCACCGTCTCGCCGTCGACGGTGACGGCGACCGCCGCCCCCAACTCGCCGCGGTCGCGGAAGTTCTCCTCGAACGCCGTGCGCACCGCGGCGAACCGCGCGTCGCACCGGCCGTGCACCTCGGGCGCCTGCTCGGGCATGAACCCCTCCGTCGTCCATCGGGACCCCGGCCTCCTCACGGGGCCGGGCCCGATGACCGTACCGACTGGTCGGACTGGACGGAAGAAGGGGGCAGGCGCTCCGGGCGCGCGGGTGCGCGGCGTACCTGACGGGCGACGTCCCTCGGGCGTACGGCCGTCAGGCGTACGTCCGGACCCAGCGCAGCTTGGCCGCCTCGTGGTGCGGGCCGCCGCCCTCGTGGTCGTTGAAGTCGTACACTTCGATGGACTTGTCGTCGCCGCCCCAGGCGTTGAACGCGGCGAACACCGTCGACGGCGGGCAGGTCTGGTCCTCCAGGGCCGCGGAGAACAGGGCGGGGGCGGTGCCGCGGGCGGCGAAGTGGACGCCGTCGAAGTACGACAGCGTGCGCAGGGCGTCCTCGGTGCGGCCGCGGTGCGTCCTGAGGTACAGGCCGATCTCGCGGTACGGGTGACGGTCCGTCAGGGTCGTGGCGCGGGGGAAGTCGCACAGGAACGGCACGTCCGGCGCCACCGCCACCAGGCCGGGCACCAGGCCCCCGACGGCGAGCGTGACGCCGCCGCCCTGGCTCGCGCCGACCGCCACGGTCCGCGAGGCGTCCGCCAGCGGGTGCGAACGGGCCGCCTCCACCGCGCGCACGGCGTCGGTGAACACCCGGCGGTAGTAGTAGTTCCCGGGGGCGTCGATGCCCCGCGTCATGAAGCCCGGGTACGCGGGCGCGCCGCCCACCGGGTCGGCGGTGCCGCCGCCTCCGCCCCAGACGCTGCCCTGGCCGCGCGTGTCCATGGTGAAGTGCGCCCGGCCGCTGGAGGCCCAGAGCAGGTGCTCGTGGGGCAGGCCCCGTCCGCCGCCGTACCCGACGAACTCCACGATCAGCGGCAGCGGTCCGGTCGCGTCCGCCGGGAGCCGCAGCCAGCCCTTCACCGGATGGCCGCCGAACCCGGCGAACGTCACGTCGTACACCCGCACCGTGGACAGCCCGGTGTCGACCGGTTCGAACCGCGCGTCCAGGTCGAACTCGCGTGCCTCCTGGAGGGTCTCGGCCCAGAAGGCGTCGAAGTCCTCCGGGGCGGCGGACTCGCTGCGGTACGCGCGGAGCTCGTCCAGGGGGAGGTCGAACAGGGCCATGCAGGACCGCCTTCGGCAGGGACGCGGATGATCGACCACACCGTACGTGGGAGCGTGCACAGGAACCAGGCCCCGCCGTCTCCGGCAACCCCGGCCTCGTCCCTCGCGGGCCCGCCGCATCGCGGACCCCTGGCCTCGCCCCGCGCTCCCGTACCCCGGGTCCGCCCGCGTCTCCCGTGGCCGAGTCCGCCCGTGCCTCAGCCCCGGCGGCCCGTCCACCGCGGTTCGACGCGCGCCCAGTCCCGCTCCCACTCGGCCAGGCGGCGCCGGGCGGCGACGCGGCGGATCAGGGTGAGGGCGGCGAGCACCAGGCCCGCCGTGCCGCCCGCGCCGCAGATGCCCATCGCGAGGGTGTGCTGCCACACCGAGGAGACGTCCGGAGGCGGCGCGACGGCACGGTCGCGCGGGTCCAGCCAGAGCTCGACCAGGTCACCGCGCCGGGCGTCCGCCGGAACCGCCGCGCGCGTGGTGCCCGCCGTGCCCTCCGGCCCGCGCCAGCGCACGGTGGCGTGCCGGGTGACCGGACGCCCGCCCTGGAGCGCGGGCAGCGGCGGCGGCATGTCCCCGAGCACCTCGGCCCGGACCTCACGCCGCTCCGCGCGCAGCGCCTGTGCCGCCGAGGAGGCCTCGCCGTACGCCAGCCCGCCCGCCGCCAGACCCGCCAGCGGCGCGCCCAGGACCAGCAGTACGGCGGCGGTCATCACCGTCCACGCCTCGACCACGTCCGAACGGCGGCGCAGCCGGTTCGGCCGCAACGCCCACTCGCGCAACCCGGTTCGCACCACCGACCCCCTCGCCACGGCGCGTGGAGTGCCCTCGCCCTTCAAGTACCCGGACAACGCACATCGTTCACCGAAGTACCGGGAGACGGGCGGAAGGCGGCCGGAGGTCGAGCAGCCGGACGCCGGTGTTCCATGGAAGGTCCCGCGCGGCCGGGCCGGCCGCGCGGGTCAGCCGAAGCGCTCGATGCGGATGCGGTCCACCGGCTGGCCCGCCGCGACCAGCAGCCGCGAGGCGTGCTCGGCGAAGGAGTCCGAGCCGCAGACGTACGCCTCCCAGCCCCCGGCGGGCGGTTCGGCCAGCAGCCCGGCCAGATGCGCACCGGTCAGCCGTCCCACGGGAACACCCTCGGGCGCGCCGCGGGTGAACACCGGAGTCGTCTCGGGGCCGTACTCGCCCGCGTAGATCAGCTCCTCGGGGCTGCGCGCGGACACCACCAGCCGCAGCGGCACGGTGAGGCCCCGCGCGCGGTGGTGGCGGACCATCGACATCAGCGGCACGACTCCGGAACCGGCGCCGATCAGCAGTGCGGCCCGGTCGCCCGGCCAGGCGAAGAAGCCGCTGTGCGGGCCGCGCACCTCGACGCTGTCACCGATGCGGGCCTCGGTGTGGAACCAGCCCGAGACCTCGCCGTCCGCCACATGGTCCAGGGTCAGTTCGATGTGCCCGGAGCCGTCGGGCGCGGAGGCGAGGGAGTAGTGGCGCTGGGCGGTGTAGCCGTCCGGCGCGGTCAGCCGCAACTGGAGGTGCTGGCCGGGCACATGGCCCGCCCAGGACGGCACCGCGAAGCGGAAGGTGGCGGCCCGCGGGGTCTCCCGGCGGATCTCGGTGATCGTCGCGCTCTGCCAGACCGTGGCGACGTGCGTGGGCACGGAGATCCGGCCGGGGATCGCGAACCGTGCCGGGGGCGCGAAGGTCGTCTCAGTCACCGGTGAACCTCTGCTCTTCCCACGGGTTGCCGCGCTGGTGGTAGCCGTTCTGCTCCCAGAAGCCGGGCTCGTCGTGGTCGAGCAGCCGCAGCCCCGCGATCCACTTGGCGCTCTTCCAGAAGTACAGGTGCGGCACCAGCAGCCGGGCCGGGCCGCCGTGCTCCGGGGCGAGCGGCTCGCCGTCGAACTCCCAGGCGATCCACGCCCTGCCGCCGGTCAGGTCGGCGAGCGGCAGGTTGGTGGTGTAGCCGGTGTGCGACCAGGCCACGGCGTGGGTGGCGGAGGGCAGCGGGCCCGCCGCTTCCAGGAACGTGTCGAGGGACACCCCGCCGAAGCGCACGCCGAACTTCGACCAGCTCGTCACGCAGTGGATGTCGCCCTCGTACACCGACCCGGGCAGCGCGTGCGCCGCGTCCCAGTCCCAGGTCCGCGGCCGCTCGACCAGGCCGTCGACCTGGAAGGTCCAGTCCTCGGGCGTGAGGTCGGGGGTGACCTCGGCGGACAGGACGGGCCAGTCGTCGCCCGCGTCGTACTGGCCGGGCGGCAGTCCGGGACGGTCGACGCGCGGCCGCCCGGAGAAGCCTCGGGTGACGTTCATGGAAGGGGGTGCCTGCCTACGAGCATGGGAAGGGGGTGCCTGCGTCCGAGAAGACGCATTCGTGTTGCTTACACATTCAACCGTACGCGCACCGGGACGCGTCCCCGGCCTCCGCGGTCATTAAGGCCGTATGAACACGGCCCAGCTGCGGGAATACGGCTCCGGCGGCACGGGATTGGACCTGGCATGAGCGCACACGTCCTGGACAACCCGGCCCTCGCCTCCCTCTCCGGCCCCCACGCCCGCTTCGCCGAGCGGCGCGGCCGGGTGCTGCGCTACCCGCTCGACGTCTCGCCCTGGCTGGCCCTGCCCGACGCCCCGGACGCCCGGGACTGGGCCGACCTGGCGGCGCTCGCCGGGCCCGGTGCCGAGGTGCCTCTGCCGGCCTTCCGGGGGCGGGTCCCGGCGGGCTGGGAGATCACCTTCGAGATGGACGGGGTGCAGCTGGTGGACGACGGGCTGGCGGCCGCGCCCGATCCTGAGGCCGTGGTGCTGGGGCCCGCCGACGTCCCGGAGATGCTCGCCCTGGTCGAGCGCACCCGGCCGGGCCCCTTCCTGCCCCGCACCATCGACATGGGCACCTATCTGGGCATCCGCCGGGGCGGGGTACTGGTCGCCATGGCCGGTGAACGGCTCCATCCGCCGGGCTGGACCGAGATCAGCGCCGTGTGCACGGACCCGGCCGTCCGGGGCGAGGGCCTCGCCAGCCGTCTGATCCTCGCCGTCGCCCACGGCATCCGGGAGCGCGGCGAGACGCCCTTCCTGCACGCGAGCGCGGGCAACACCGACGCCGTACGCCTCTACGAGGCCCTCGGCTTCCGGCTCCGCACGCGGACCTCGTTCCTGGCGGCCAGGGCGCCGCAGGGGCGGGCCGTGGAGGCGTTGGCGTAGGGCTGCGGGCCGGGGTGGGCCGGGGCTCGCGGATCACGGATCACGGGTCGCGGTTCGCGGTTCGCGGTTCGCGGATGGCAGATGGCGGATCGCGGGAGGGTGCCGGGGGCGGGCGGCGGCCGGATGATCACTGGGTAGGCTGGCGGCTCGATGACTTCCACGGATTCCACCACCTCCGGCTCAGGCCCCGCGTCCCGGTCCGCCCTCGTCGCCGCGCTGCGGGCCGCGGGCTGCGTCTTCGCCGAGGACGAGGCCGAGCTGATCCTCGCCACCGCCCGCACCCCGGCGGAGGCCGCCGCGATGGCCGACCGGCGAGCGTCCGGGCTGCCGCTCGAACTCGTCCTCGGCTGGGCCGAGTTCGCGGGCCGCCGGATCGTGGTCGAACCCGGTGTGTTCGTGCCGCGCCGCCGCACCGAGTTCCTGGTCCGCCAGGCCCTCGCCGAACGGCCCGGCGCCCGGGTCGTGGTGGACCTGTGCTGCGGCTCGGGCGCGGTCGGCGCCGCCCTCGCCGCCGCGCTCGGCCCGGTCGAGCTGCACGCCGCCGACATCGACCCCGTCGCCGTGCGCTGCGCCGCCCGCAACACCGCCGCCGCGGGCGGCCGTGTCCACCAGGGTGACCTCTTCGAGGCGCTGCCCGGTGAACTGCGCGGCCGGATCGACATCCTGGCCGCCAACGTCCCCTACGTCCCCACCGACGAGGTCGGGCTGCTGCCCGCCGAGGCCCGTGACCACGAGCCCCTCGTCGCGCTCGACGGCGGTGCCGACGGGCTGGACGTGCTGCGCAGGGTCGTCGCCGGGGCGCCCGGCTGGCTGGCGCCCGGCGGCCTCCTGCTGATCGAGACCAGTGAGCGCCAGGCCCTCGCGGCGACGGAGGCCTTCAGCGCAACGGGGCTTGCCACCCGGGTCGCCGAGGACGAGGAGCTCCACGCCCAGGTGGTCATCGGCACCCGGGCCGACTGAGCCCGCCTCCCGCGACGGCGTAGGAGGCGTGCGTCTGAAGGCGTAGGAGTCGTGCGCCGGGGGCGGGCGTCCTCGGCCACGTCGTCCCGGCGGGCCACGTCCACGTCCGACCGCCGCCCGGCGGATTTCCGCCCGTTCCCGTGAACGTCGCGCGGTGCCCCCGCGTCGAAGGAGCACCACCTCACGGTCCCAGGGGGAATCCATGCGCAACAGCACCGTCCGACTTCTCTGTGTCGTCACCGCCCTGGCGGCGGCCGCCGCCACCGGCTGCGGCGAGGAGCGCCGGCCTCACGGCACCACCCGAGTCGGCGACGGCGAACGGCCCGGCGGGACACAGGAACGTGCCCGGCGGGTGGCCGAGGCCTGGGACGGCTCCACGGCGGCGGACGTGTACCGGCGCGGTTTCTACCCGATGGCGGACGTGGTCGAGACACCCGAGAACGCCTTCCGCAACGGCGCCGACAAGGAGGCGTACCTCACGCGGAACTTCGGCCTGCGCGGCGAACTGCCCGCCTCCGACCGCGACGAGGGCGAGGTCGCCTGGGCCGACGGGCGTTCGCTGACCCTGCCGATGATGGACGCCCGCGAGACGCTGGCGAAGCTGGACCGCGACAGCGGGGGCGGCCCCGAGCTGGTGGTCACCGGGGCGCGGCTCGGCACGATGAAGCTGGTCACCAGCCGCGGCCCGGCGACGGTCCCGGCCTGGCTGTTCACCCTCGACGGCTACGACACGCCGTTGAAGCGCGTCGCCCTCGACCCGTCCGAAAAGCCCGAGTCCCCGATCGGGCCCGCCGCGGACTCGCCCAGCAACGAGCAGTGGCCGCTCCAGCAGTTCGTACGGACGTCACGGGACGGCCGTTCCGTCACCGTGCTGGCCGGTCACGGCTCCTGCGACAAGGGCCCCGCCGCGGACGTGCTGGAGACGGACGGCTCGGTCGTGCTCTCGGGATGGATCCGCGACCCGAGCGACGGGGACTGCACCGCCGACCTCCGGTTCACCGAGGTGACGGTGAAGCTCGCCGAGCCGGTCGGCGACCGCGTGCTGCTGGACGCCTTCACGGGCCGTCCGGTGCCGTACGGGGACCACGCGGGCGGTATGCCGGACGAAGGCTGAGCGGGGCCGGACTCCGCCGAGAGCGAGACCGGACTCTGCCGAGAGCGGGGCCGGATGCCGCCGAGAGCGGGGCCGGTCCGGCTCGTTCCCGTGGTGCGGGCGAGCCGGCGGTCCCGCTCAGTCCTCGTCGCGCACGCGGGCGATGAGCAGGGCCACGTCGTCGTGGTTGTCCGGGTGGTGCAGGGTGTGCACCAGCAGGTCGCAGACCTCGTCCAGCGGCCGCGTGGGGCCGTGCAGCAGGTCGAGCAGGGTGTCGAGGCGCTCGTCCAGTGAGTGGCGGCGAGTCTCCACCAGCCCGTCCGTGTACAGGACCAGCTGGTCGCCGGGGTGGAAGTCGAACGCCGTCGTCGCGAACGCCACCCCGCCCACGCCCAGCGGAGCCCCGGTCGGCAGGTCCAGCAGCTGGGGGTCGGCGCCGGCCCGGATCAGGGCGGGCGGCAGATGGCCCGCGTTGGCGATCCTGCACTCTCCGCGCGCCGGGTCGTGGACGGCGTACAGGCAGGTGGCGATGGCCTGGTCCAGGTCGGCGGTGATCCGGTCGAGGTGCTCCAGGAGCAGCGCCGGGTCCAGGTCGAGGGAGGCGAGGGTGGTGGTGGCGGTGCGCAGCCGGCCCATGGTCGCCGCCGCCGAGATGCCGCTGCCCATCACGTCGCCCACGACCAGCGCGGTCTTGCCGCCGTCCAGCGGGATGACGTCGAACCAGTCGCCGCCGACCTCGGTGGTGGCGCCCGCGGGCTGGTAGCGCGAGGCGACCTCCAGCCCGCCGGTCACGGACGGATGGCTGGGCAGCAGGCTGCGCTGGAGGGTGAGAGCGGTGTCGCGGGCGTTCTGGTACCAGCGCGCGTTGTCGATCTGCACGGCCGCGCGGGCCGCCAGCTCCCGCGCGAGCAGCACGTCGTCGTCGGTGAACGGCAGCGGGTTGCGGGTGCGCTTGAGGTCCAGCGCGCCCAGCACCTCGCCGCGGGCGATCAGCGGCACCGCGAGGTACGAGTGGACGCCCGCGCGGCCCAGCAGCCCGGCCGTCTCGCCGGAGCGCGCGATCCGCGGCAGGTCGGCCTCCGTGACGTGCGGCAGCAGCATCGGGCGGCCCGTGCGCACACACTCGGTGATCAGCCGGTCGGCGCCGTAGCGGGTGATCTGCCCGGCCGGGTCGGCCGCCTCCAGGGCCAGCGGCGAGCGGTCGGCGCGCACCGCCAGGGCCCGGATCACGGCGGCCTGGGCCGGACCGAGGCTGGTGCGGCGCCCGGTGAAGACCGCCTCCAGCAGGTCCACGGCGGCGACGTCGGCCAGCTCGGGCACGGCCACGTCCGCGAGTTCACCGGCGGTGCGGTCCAGGTCCAGGGTGGTGCCGATCCGGGCGGAGGCGTCCGCGATGAGGGCCAGCCGGCGCCGGGCGGTCTCGGCCTCGACGCCCGCCCGGTACTGCTCGGTGACGTCCACGACCGACACGGCGACGCCCAGGACCGTGCCCAGGGAGTCCTCGAGGCGGTACAGGGACACCGACAGGGCGTGGTCCGCGTCCGGGTCGGCGGGAATGCGTCCGACGACCGAGCGGTCCACCACGGGCCGTCCGGTGGCCAGCACCTGGCGCGCGGCGTCCTGGAGCTCGCTCACGTCCAGGCGGGGCAGCACCTCGCCGGTGGTGCGGCCCAGGTGCTCGTCGGCCGGGACACCGTCGATGCGTTCGAGCGCCGGGTTGACGGAGACGTACCGCAGGGTCGTGTCCAGCACGGCCAGACCGATGGGGGACTGGGCGACCATGCGGTCGGACAGGGCGACGTCCCGCTCCAGCCGGCGCACGGTCGTCTGGTCGGCGGCGAGGCCGAGGGCGTAGGCGTCGCCCCGGTCGTCGAGCAGACGCATGTTGCGGAACTCGACCAGCCGGGTGGAGCCGTCCCTGTGCCGTACCGGGAAGGCGCCCGCCCAGCCCTCGCCGGTGGCCAGCACGTCGGCGAACAGCTTGATGACGAGCTCCATGTGCTGCTCGTGCACCATGATCTGCGCCGCGTACCGGCCGAGCGCCTCCTCGGCGGAGTACCCGAACAGCTCCTCGGCCTGCGGGCTCCACAGCACGATCCGGCCCTCGTCGTCCAGCACGATCGAGGCCACGTTGATGACGTCCAGCAGCCCGCTGGGCCGCGAGGGACCGCGTACCGGCTCACCGCCCGCCGTCACAGGAGGCCCGGCTGCACCCATCGAACGCACCGCCTTCACCCGTCCTCCCGGCACGCCGTCCCCCGTGCCGACTCCCCATGCCGTACTACGCTCAACCATCTCTCATACGCCACACCGTCCGTCTCCACCATCCCTCAGGGCGGGTGGTCTCGTCCCGGTGAACGGACGGGTCGGGGGTGTCCGGGGCGTATCGGGACCTTCGGGACGGTGCCGACGGAGGCGTGGCGACGGGGACGGGCGAGGCGGCGTCGGTACGGGTGCGGAGCGCGCTCGTAAGGCGTTGACCTGCGGGAACGGCGCCACCCGGCCGCGGTCGGCCGCATGTCCAGTGTGCGGAGGGTGATGGGGGGCACTGTGCGTCACCGGCCTTCGCCCTGGGCGCGGTCACCGCCGTCCCGGCCCGCCCGCGCCCGCCGTCCCGCGGCCGGCCCCCGCCCGGCTTCGAGCAGTGCTGCGCCCGGCACGGCCGCCCCTGCCGCCGGCGGCCGAACTCGCCCTGGGGGCCGGGGGTCTGTGGGCCGGCGCCCGCGTTCCAGTTCTGGTCTGTACATGACCACTTTGTCACGCCAGACTGTGCGCCGAGCGGAACCCACCCCCCGACCCGAGGAGCCGACTCGATGCCCCTGCGCGCCCGGCAACGTTGTCATGCCGTCCTGACCGGACTCGTCGCTCTCGCCAGTGCCGCCGTACTGTCCGCCGCGCCGCCCGCCGCGGCCGCCGACAACTGGGTGGAGGTCGGCTCCGACCGGGCCCGGCCGCTGGACGAGAGCCAGGGCCTGACGTCGGTGGAGGTGCCCGCGGGGAGCCCCCACCGGTACACCGGCATCGGGACCATCCCCGTCGGCCTCTCCGCCCGGGGCTGGAACCACGTCGGCGACCCGGACGCGTCGTACGGCGGCTACTACGTCGAGCCCTACCAGCGCGACTCCGGCGCGGCGAAGATGTTCCGGGTGCAGGCGCCGGGCGGTGCCTGGTCGGAGTACGTCCACGCGCTGAGCCCGGGCGAGGCGCTGAACAACTCCTGGGTGGCGATCTCGCCCGACGGCCAGTGGATGCTGGCGGGGGAGTGGGGCACCATGACCCGGCTGCTGGTGTTCCCGACGCCGGGCGTCAACCCCGGCACCTCGCCCTCCGCCAACCTCCCGCAGGCCTCGACGGTCCGCCTGGACCGCGCCGTACGGGACGTCCAGGGCTGCGACTTCTCCGGCCCCACCACCCTGCTCTGCTCCTCCGACGACCCGGAGGGCTCGCTCTTCGGCATGACCAAGCCGCTCCTCCAGATCGACCTCTCCGCCGCGCCCGGCACCTCCGACGTGTCCGGCCGCGTGACCGCCCTGCGCCAGCTGCCCCTGCGCAGCGGCTGCTCCGGCTCCTTCGAGACCGAGGGCATCGACTACGACCGCCGCACCGCCACCCTCCGCGTCATCGTCATCTCCCCCGGCTTCTGCGTCCTCACCGACAGCAAGACCTACCGCTTCACCCGCACCTGACCCCCAAGGACACCCGCGACCCCTCCCGCGCGCAAGGGGTGCGAGGAACCGCGCGACCACATCCAACGCACCCGCACCCACAACCAAGCCCCCGACCCCCGAGTCCCTTTCACGACACCCCCCGGCCACCGCCGAGAAGGGGGCGCGGGGAACTGCGCGACCACCTCCAACGCACCCGCACCCGCCCACCGGGCACCCGATCCCCCGTGCCCCTCACGGCACCCACCACCGCCGCGAAAGGGGCGCGGGGAACTGCGCGACCAGCCCCCACACACCCGCGCCCACCCACCGGGCCCGAAACCCCCGAGCCCCTCGCACGGCACCCCCGGCCACCGCCGCGCAAGGGGCGCGGGGAACTGCGCGACCAGCCCCAACGCACCCGCACCCGCCCGCACGGCAGGCCCGCCCCCACCCCTCCGCTCAAAACCCCTCGTGCCCGCCCAGGAGATCGGTGGTTTTCTAGGCATGTGGCCCCTTTCCACGGAAACCCGCGCGGGGCCGGGCCCAACGAAAGGAGCGATCACGATGGACAAGGACCGACCGCACGAGGAATCCGTCTCCGTCGAGATCAGCGGCTGCAGCAAGGAGGACGCCAGGATCGTCTTCGACGCACTCTGCGCCTGCTTCGAGTCGGACCGCGCCAGCGACGACGTCCCCCAGCAACTGCACGAGACCCGCCCCATGGTGTGGCTCGGCACCTTCGAGGTCACCGAGGCCCACCAGTGCCCCCCGCCCGCACGGCTCACCGCGAGCGTCGAGGTCGACGCCCAGGGCGGCTACTGGGCGATCAACCGCCTTCGCACCACCCTGGACCCCCTGTTCAGCGTGCGTGACCTCGCCACCACCTCGGGCGACCAGGAGAGGGAGCTGCACGTCCTGCTGGAAAGCCGGTGACGTCGGCCACAAGCCCCTCACCTCGTTCTGCAACTAGTTGCATAATCCGTGCGCGGTCCTCTACAACAGAGGAACCACACCGCGCACGGAGGGCCCGATGAGCCGTTATCCCCACCTGCTGAGCCCGCTCGACCTGGGCTTCACCACGCTGCCCAACCGCGTCCTGATGGGCTCGATGCACGTAGGCCTGGAGGAGGCCGAGCGCGGCTTCGAGCGCATGGCGGCCTTCTACGCCGAGCGCGCCCGCGGCGGCGTGGGCCTCATCGTGACCGGCGGTATCGCGCCCAACGACGAGGGCCGGCCCTACCCCGGCGGCGCCAAGATGACCACCGAGGCGGAGGCCGGGCAGCACCGGGAGATCACCGACGCGGTGCACCGCGAGGGCGGCCGCATCGCGATGCAGATCCTGCACTTCGGCCGGTACGCGTACCACCCCGAGCTGGTCGGCCCGAGCCCGATCCAGGCGCCGATCAGCCCCTTCCCGCCGCGCGAGCTGACCGACGCCGAGGTCGAGCGGACGATCGACGACTACGCCGAAGCGGCCCGCCTCGCCCGGCGGGCCGGGTACGACGGCGTGGAGATCATGGGCTCCGAGGGCTACCTCATCAACGAGTTCATCGCGCAGCAGACCAACCACCGCACCGACCGCTGGGGCGGCTCCTACGAGAACCGCATGCGCTTCCCGGTGGAGATCGTGCGGCGGGTGCGCGAGGCGGTCGGTGACGACTTCATCCTGATCTACCGGCTGTCCATGCTCGACCTGGTCCCCGGCGGCTCCAGCCTCGACGAGGTGATCACCCTCGCCAAGGCGATCGAGGCGGCCGGCGCGACGATCATCAACACCGGCATCGGCTGGCACGAGGCCCGCATCCCCACCATCGCCACCTCCGTGCCGCGCGGCGCCTACACCTGGGTCACCAAGCGCCTGATGGGCGAGGTGAGCATCCCGCTGGTCACCACCAACCGCATCAACACCCCGGAGCTGGCCGAGCAGTTGCTCGCCGACGGCACCGCGGACATGGTGTCGATGGCCCGCCCGATGCTGGCCGACGCCGCGTTCGTGAACAAGGCCGCCGAGGGCCGCCCCGAGGCCATCAACACCTGCATCGGCTGCAACCAGGCCTGCCTGGACCACACGTTCAGCCTGAAGATCACCTCCTGCCTGGTCAACCCGCGTGCCTGCCACGAGACCGAACTCGTGCTGTCCCCGACCCGGCTGCGCAAGCGCGTCGCCGTCGTGGGCGCCGGACCGGCCGGCCTCGCCGCCGCGGTGACCGCCGCCGAACGCGGCCACGACGTCACGCTGTTCGACGCCGCGAGCGAGATCGGCGGCCAGCTCAACGTGGCCCGCAAGGTCCCGGGCAAGCAGGAGTTCGACGAGACCCTGCGCTACTTCCGCCACCAGCTCGACGCGCACGGCGTCGACGTCCGCCTCGAGACCCGTGTCTCGGCGGAGGACCTGACCGCCTACGACGAGATCGTCGTCGCCACCGGCGTCACCCCGCGCACCCCCGAGATCCCCGGCGTCGACCACCCGAGCGTCGTCGGCTACCTGGACGTGCTGCGCGACGGCGCCCCGGTCGGCGACCGCGTGGCCGTGCTCGGCGCGGGCGGCATCGGCTTCGACGTGGCCGAGTTCCTCACCGACGGCGGCGACAAGGCGCACGAGGACCCGCGGACGTACTTCCGTCAGTGGGGCGTCGACATGGACTACGCGGCACCCGGCGGCCTCGCCGCCCCCGAGCGCCCCGAACCGCCGCGCCAGGTGCACCTGCTCCAGCGCAAGACCACCAAGGTCGGCGCGGGCCTCGGCAAGACCACCGGCTGGATCCACCGCGCCGAGCTCAAGCACCGCGGCGTGACCATGGTGCCGGGCGTGCGCTACGACCGTATCGACGACGCCGGACTGCACATCACGGTCGGCGAGGAGAGCACCGTCCTCGAGGTCGACACCGTCGTGCTGTGCACCGGGCAGGAGCCGCACCGCGAGCTGTACGACGCGCTGGTCGCGGCGGGCCGCAGCGCGCATCTGGTGGGCGGCGCGGACGTGGCCGCCGAACTGGACGCCAAGCGCGCGATCAAGCAGGGCACGGAGGTCGCGGCCGCCCTGTGAGGGGCGTCCCTAGGATGACCCCATGTCACTCCCGCACGCGATTCTGACCGCCCTGGTGGAGAAGCCGTCCTCGGGGCTGGAGCTGACCCGTCGCTTCGACCGGTCGATCGGCTACTTCTGGTCGGCGACGCACCAGCAGATCTATCGCGAGCTGGGAAAACTGGAGGCCGAGGGCTACATCCGGGCGCTGCCGAGCGAGCAGCCGGCCCGTGGGCAGAAGAAGAGCTACGAGGTTCTGCCCGCGGGCCGCGCCGAACTGGCCCGCTGGACGGCCGCGGCCCAGGAGCCCAAGCCGCAGCGTGATGTGCTGCTGCTCAGGCTGCGGGCCGCGGCCGTGGTCGGCACCGAGGGCATCGAGGCCGACCTGCGCCGCCATCTCGACCTCCACCGACGGCAGTTGGCCGAGTACGAGGAGATCGAGAAGCGGGACTTCCCGCCCGGCCGGGACAGCGACCGCGACCGCATCCAGCATCTGGTGCTGCGGGCGGGCATCGAGCTGGAGACCTTCTGGACCAGTTGGCTGAGTCAGGCGGTGGAGGAACTCGCCGCCCTGCCGGACGGCGACTGAACACCGCGGCCGGACGCCGCGGTCACAGCCGGTACGGCTTCGACTTCCGGCGCAGGAACCAGGCCGCGCCGCCCACCCCGGCCGCCACCAGCACGCCGCCGCCGACCAGGGTGAGGGTGCCGTAGTCCTGGATGCCGCCGCCCAGGCCGCCCATCACACCGCGCGAGGGCGAGGGGGTGACCGTGGCGGGGGCGGTGGGCGTGGAACCGGACGACACGATCACCGACTGGGTGCCCGCGGTGATCCCGCTGGAGCACACCACGACGACCGTGTAGGTGCCGGGACTGACGTTGGACCACGCGCCGGACTGGAGCGTGGGTGTGCCGGTGAGGGCCACCTGGCGGCCCTGGGCGAAGTTGGCCTGGCTGCCGACCAGCAGCGAGGCGTTGCCCCAGCTGCCGTTGATCAGACTGCAGGAACTGGTCGTGACCGACACCGTGGAGCCGCTGGTGCTCACCGAGATGCCGGACGCGCGGGCCTCGGCCGGCGCCGCGGCGAGGGCGAGCGGCAGCGCGGCGGCGGCTGCCGCGGTCAGACCGCGCACAAGGAGCGTCGAAGTGCTCATGGATCGTCCTCCGGGGGCACGGTTGGCGGTACATCCCTTGCGCCGCCGAGATAGGGAACGCCCGTGCTGCCTCACGGGCAGCCAACGCGCCCCCGTGCCGCCCCGCACCCCGGCCGCCCCCGGGCAGGTGACGGATTACCTCGTACGGCCGACGAACGAGCCCCCGCCGGCGGCCCGCAGTCAGCGTCCGCCGTGAGCCGTGAGCCGTGAGCCGTGAGCCGTGAGCCGTGAGCCGTGAGCCGTGACGCGTGCCGCTCGCCGGGCCCGGCCCGGGCTCCCGTGGCGTCAGCCGCCGTCCCCGGTCGTCACCGTGCGCTCCGCCGACAGCGCGCCCCACGTCCCGTCGGGAAGCTTCGCCCGCAGCCGCACCCGGTGCCGCTCGCCCGCCTTCTCGCCGACGTAGAAGCTGTACGACGCCCGGTCCCGCGGCGGCTCTCCGCCGAAGACCAGTGAGGTGGCCGCACGGCCGTCCAGATGGACCTGGTACTCCGTGACGAGCCCGTCGGTGCGCGGCGGTACCCAGGTCAGGTCGATGTAGTACGCCCCGTCGGCGCGGTGGGCGGCGGCGCGGAAGTCCGCGGGCGCGGTGGCCGTGCCCCGGCCGTCGCCCGGCGCGGTGGTGAGCCGCGCCGCCCCGCTCGCCGGCGAGAGGTTGTCCGCCGCGTCCCGGGCCCGGACGGTGAAGGAGTACCGGGTGCCCGGCCGCAGCCCGGTGACCACGGTGGCCGTCTGCGTCCCGCCGACGCTGTGGATCTTCGTATCGCCCTGGTAGACGTCGTACGAGGCCACCTTCCGGTCGTCCGTGGCCGCCGCCCATGTCAGCTGGGCCGCGCGGCTGCCGACGGCCCGGCCGTCCAGTGAGCCCGGCCGCGAGGGCGCCGAGGTGTCGGCGGCGACGGCGTCCGGGGTCGAGGCGCGCACCGTGCGGCTGGGCGGGCCGAGCCGTCCGTCCCGGTCGCGGGCGCGCACGGTGAAGACGTACGAGGTGCCGGGCCGCAGCCGGACCACGTCCACCATGTGCCGGTCGGCGGGGACCTCCTCGACCTTGTCGCGGCCCCGGTAGACCTCGTAGGCGCTGACCGGGGGATCGCCGGTCACCTGGTTCCACATCACATGGACGCTGGTCGCGCTGCCCGCCTCCGCGGTGACGCCGGTCGGCACCCCGGGCGGCCGCTCGCCCCCGGCCCCCCGCGCGCACGCGCTCGTCAGCAGCAGGGCGGCGCCGCAGAGCAGCGCGGCGGGAACGGTAACGCGTCGCACGGCTCTGCCTCCCGGGGCGGCACGGCGGCAATGGTCCGGACCAATATGGCCCCGCTGGCGCGATCACATCAAGAGGGGGGTGTGGACGAACAGGGGTGCGGGTTACGTATGCTGAACCACCTCACGGCCGAACTCTCCTCACAGGACGGCGAGTTCAGGCCTGTGGCGCGGCCTGCTGTCGTCGCTGGTCCCCGCGCCGACGGCCGGGGTCCGCGGCCGGACACGCGCGTGCGGACCCCGGTCCTCGCGCCCTCCCTCCCAACGCCCCCATGGCGCACCCCCCTTCCGGCCCCCTCGAAATGGCCGTACGGCGCGAACGGCACCAGATTGGGCCGAGTGTCCGTCAGACCGCCCAGGAGAGGGTCTCTTATCGTGCGTGTCCAGTCGCTGACGCTGGCCGCGGCGTGCGCCGCCCTGCTCGCCCCGATGACGCAGTCCTCCGCGGGAACCGCCGCCGCGTCCATGGGCCTGCCCGGACCCCCGGCGGCGCGTGCCGACGGGGACGGGGGTGTGCGCGCCGCCGACCTCCTGGCGAAGGTCCAGGACTGCGCGCCCGTCTCACGCGGCCGCTACCGCACCGACAACGGGAAGCCCGCCACGGTCCCGGTCTGCGGCACCGAGGACGTGGTGTTCTGGAAGGCCGACATGGACATCGACTGCGACGGGCAGCCCACCCCCCGCTGCAACAGCGGCACCGACCCCTACTTCTCCGCCGGTACGGCCTACGCGCAGTCCGACGGAAACCCGCTCGACGCCCAGCGGCTGCCGTACGTCGTCGTCCCCGTGCCGAGCGCCGTCTGGGACCACCGCGAGTCCGGCGCGGGCGGGGGAGCGGTCGCGGCCGTGGTCTACCGCGACCGCGTCCAGTACGCCGTGGTCGGCGACAAGGGCCCCGCCGACCTGATCGGCGAGGCCTCCTACGCCACCGCCGAGGCCCTCGGCATCAACCCCGACCCGCACGGCGGGGGCACGCCCTCGGGAGTCACCTACATCGTCTTCAGGGACTCGGAGGTGACACCCATCGAGAGCAGGGCGGCCGCCGAGGAACTGGGCGAACGACTGGCCCGGCGGTTCGTCGCCACGAACCCGGACTGAGCCCCGGCCGCGCCGAGGCCCACCCACGCCCGCGCCGAGTCCGTCCTGCGTCCGGCCCGCGCCGAGTCCGTCCTGCGTCCGGCCCGCGCCGAGTCCGTCCTGCGTCCGGGCCGCGCCGAGGCCCGCCTGCGTCCGCCCCGCGCCGAGTCCGTCCTGCGTCCGGGCCGCGCCGAGGCCCGCCTGCGTCCGGGCCGCGCCGAGTCCGCCCCGTGTCCGGGCCGCGCCGAGTCCGCCCCGTGTCCGAGCGGCCCGCTCCGGCGCCAGCCTCCGCGTGGGCCCCGCCTCACGCCTTGCGGTAGTCGTACGCCTCCGCCGCCGCGGCGGCCACCGCGTCCAGGTCCGCTCCCGTCGCGGCCGTGACCACCGCCGCGACCGCGCCCTCCAGGAAGGGCGCGTCGACCAGCCGGGTGCCGTCCGGGAACTCGTCGCCCTCGGCCAGCAGCGCCTTGACCGTGAGCACCGCGCTGCCCAGGTCGGTGAGCACGGCGACCCCCGCTCCCCGGTCCACCGCGGCGGCCGCGGCGGCGATCAGCTCGGCGCTGGTGCCGAGCCCGCCGTCCCCGGTGCCGCCCGCCGGGGCCACCGGCACGGCCGTCCCGCCGCCGGACAGCCCCAGCGCCAGTTCGGCCACGGACACGGCCACCTGGGCGCTGTGGGACACCAGCACGATCCCGACGAGCTTCTCGTCACTCACCTTCGGCCTCCACCAGCGCGGCGATCAGCAGGGCGGACGAGGTCGCCCCCGGGTCCTGATGGCCGATGCTGCGTTCACCCAGATAGCTGGCCCGGCCCTTGCGGGCCCGCAGCGGAGTGGTCGCCACGGCGCCCTCCTCGGCGGCCGTGCGCGCGGCGGCGAAGGAACCGCCCAGCGCGTCCACCGCGGGCACCAGTGCGTCGATCATGGTCTTGTCGCCGGGCGCGGCTCCGCCGAGCGCCATCACCGCCTCGACACCCGCCCGCAGCGCGTCGGCGAACTCCTTCCCGCCGACCTCCGGCGCGTCCCCGAGCGCCTTGCCGGCGCGCCGCAGCAGCGTCCCGTACAGCGGACCGGAGGCGCCGCCGACCGTGGAGATCAGCTGCCGCCCGGCGAGGGTGAGCACCGCGCCCGGGGTGCCGGGCGGGTCCTTCTCCAGGGCGGCCGCCACGGCGCGGAAGCCCCGCTGGAGATTGCTGCCGTGGTCGGCGTCCCCGATGGGGGAGTCGAGTTCGGTGAGCCGTTCCGCCTCCCGGTCGACGGACGCGGCCGTCGCCGTCATCCAGCGGCGGAAGAAATCGGCGTCGAGCACTGGATCTCCTTGCGTGGTAGGTACGTCGTCCGGCCCTCTACGGTCCTCTCACATGCCCCAGCGCAGCCCCGCCGTGCGCACCGGCGCGTCCCACAGCCGCAGCAGCTCCTCGTCGATCCGGCAGAGCGTCACCGAGGCGCCCGCCATGTCGAGGGAGGTGACGTAGTTCCCGACCAGCGTGCGGGCCACGGCGACACCGCGCTCGCCGAGCACCCGCTGCACCTCGGCGTTGAAGCCGTACAGCTCCAACAGCGGTGTCGCGCCCATGCCGTTGACCAGGACCAGCACCGGATCGCGCGGGTCGAGGTCCTCCAGGACCGCGTGCACCGCGAAGTCGGCGATCTCGCCCGAGGTCATCATCGGCCGCCGCTCCCGGCCGGGCTCGCCGTGGATGCCCACGCCCAACTCCAGCTCACCGGGCGGGAGGTCGAAGGTGGGGCTGCCCTTGGCGGGCGTGCTGCACGCGCTCAGCGCGACACCGAAACTGCGCGAACTCTCGTTCACCCGGCGGGCGATCGCCTCCACGCGCTCCAGCGGCCGCCCCTCCTCGGCGGCGGCGCCCGCGATCTTCTCCACGAACAGCGTGGCACCCGTGCCGCGCCGGCCGGCGGTGTAGAGGCTGTCGTCGACCGCCACGTCGTCGTCGACCAGGACCTTGGCGATCTGGATGCCCTCGTCCTCGGCGAGTTCGGCCGCCATGTCGAAGTTGAGGACGTCGCCGGTGTAGTTCTTCACCACGAACAGCACCCCGGCCCCGCTGTCCACGGCCGCCGCCGCGCGCACCATCTGGTCCGGTACCGGCGAGGTGAACACCTCGCCCGGACACGCCGCCGACAGCATGCCCGGTCCCACGAACCCGCCGTGCAGCGGCTCGTGGCCCGACCCGCCGCCGGACACCAGCGCGACCTTCCCGGCCACCGGGGCGTCCCGCCGTACGATCACCCGGTTCTCCACGTCCACGGTCAGCTCGGGATGAGCCGCGGCCATTCCGCGCAGCGCGTCCGCGACGACGGTCTCCGGGACGTTGATCAGCATCTTCACGCGTACCTCCTGGTGAGCCCTGCGGGTCAGTATCTGCCCTGCGGGGGAGAAGGTCACGTGGATGTCACGCCAGGCGGCGCGGGGCGGACCGGAACGCGACGACAGGCCCTAGCGCGCCACGCCGGCCTCCGGAGCCGGCACCGGCCGCCGCAGCAGATACACGCTCGCGCCCGTCACCAGCAGGGCCATGCAGGCGATGAAGACCAGACCCGCGCGCTCCAGGCCGATCGGTCCCACCAGCAGGCCCACGCCGATGACCGGCAGCGAGATGCCGGTGTACGCCACCACGAACAGGGCCGAGATGACGGCCGCCCGGCGCTCGGCCCCGGCCGCCGTCGCCACCGCCGCCATCGCACCGCGGAACGACATCCCCTGCCCGGCCCCGCCGACCAGCGCGCTCAGCACCACCAGCGGCAGCAGGTCCCAGTGCAGCGCCGCGGCCAGCAGGGCCAGCCCGCCGAGGAGCGCGACACAGCCCAGCGGCAGCGAACGGCTCACCCCGACCCGGCCGACCACCGACTGCCCGGCCGTCGAGGCGAAGAAGGCCAGCGCGACGACCAGCCCGCTCACCGCACGGTTGTGCACGTCGAGCGACTGCGAGAGGAAGGACGGACTGACGGAGGTGAACACCCCGAACAGTGCGAAGCCCACGAAGGAGGCCACCGCCGCCGGCACGAAGACGGGCCGCACGCCCGGCGGCAGCCCCGGCTTCTGCGGCCGCACGGTGCTCAGCGGGCGCCGATCCCGCACGGTCTCGGGCAGCCGCACCAGGACCAGCGCCGAGAGGGCCACCAGCGCGAGATGCACGGCGAACGGCAGATAAAGAGGCCAGGGGGCGTACTGCGAGAGCACCCCCGCGAGCAGCGGACCGCAGCCCAGCCCGCCCATGTTGGCGGCGGTCGCCACGAGGGTGGCCCGCGAGGAGCCGCCGCGCGGGGCCAGTTCCATCACGTACGCCGAGGCCGCCCCGGTGAACAGACCGGCCGACAGGCCCGACATCAGCCGGCCCGCGTACAGCCAGCCCAGCGCGCTCGCGCTCAGGAAGCAGACGGCGCTCACCGCGGCGAAGCCCAGGCCCCCCAGCAGCACCGGCCGTCTGCCCACGGCGTCCGAGGCGTTGCCCGCGAGCAGCAGCACCCCGATGACCCCGAGGGCGTAGACGGCGTACACGACGGTGACGGTGAGCTCGGAGAAGTCGAACTTCTCCTGGTAGAGCCCGTAGAGAGGCGTCGGCAGGGTCGTGCCGGCCATGCAGACGGCGAACACCGCCCCGGCGAGCAGGCACGGGCGCCAGCCTCGAAGATCACCGTTCATGCGACGACCGTATCGTCAGGGACCTCGGCGTGCCCCGGTTGCGGGACGCCCGGCCCTGCGGTCGCCGACCGAACGCCGCCCGTGCCGCACGCCGACGGCGCCGTCGAGAGGAACGCCGGCCCGGTGGAGTTCAAGCGGCGCTGAGCCCGGGCCCACCGGTACGCTCCCAAGCATGCGGATCTCCGTCTCGTCCGACATGGACGAACCCGTGGCCCGGCGGCTCGTCGTGGAACTGCGCGAGCGCGGCCACGACGTCAGCGAGCACGGTGCCCTGCGCGCGGGCGACGACCCGCGGTGGGCGGTGTGCTCCGCGGCCGCCGCCCTCGAGGTCGCCGAGGGCGGCGCCGACCAGGCGGTGGTCTGCTGCTGGACCGGCACCGGGGCGTCGATCGCGGCGAACAAGGTACCCGGGGTCCGCGCGGCCCTGTGCACGGACGCCGGCACCGCGGACGGGGCCCGCCGCTGGAACGACGCCAACGTCCTCGCCCTCAGCCTGCGGCTGACCTCCGAACCCCTGCTGAAGGAGATCCTCGACGCCTGGTTCGCCGCCTCGCCCAGCGAGGACGCGGAGGACCGGGAGAACATGGCCAGGGTCGCCGGCCTGGACGCCGCCCGGGCGACACCCGGCTGACCGGGCACCCCGGGGCGGACCGTACGGCGCCGGGGGCTCAAGACCGCAGGACGGCCGCCGACAAGGAGGCGCGGTGACGGGCTGGACCTGGGAGTACGAGGGCTACGAGCCCGCCGACGAGCGGCTGCGCGAGTCGCTGTGCACACTCGGCAACGGCTACTTCGCGACCCGCGGCGCGCTGCCCGAGTGCGCTGCCGACGACGTGCACTACCCGGGCACCTATGTGGCCGGCTGCTACAACCGGCTGGTCTCGCACGTGTCGGGCCGGGCGGTCGAGAACGAGGACATGGTCAACGTCCCCAACTGGCTGCCGCTGCGCTTCCGCACCCGTGGCGGCGCCTGGCTGACCCCGGAAACCGCCGAGGTGCTCGACCACACGCAGGTGCTGCACCTCACCGACGGTGTGCTGGAGCGCCGTACCCGCTACGCGCTGGCGGAGGGCGGCACCCTGTGGGTGCGGCAGCTGCGGCTGACACATATGGCCGACCCGCATCTGGCCGCGCTGCGCACCGAGTTCACCGCGCACGGCCACACCGGGGAGCTGGAGGTCGAGGCGGCGCTGGACGGCGGGGTGAGCAACGCGGGAGTGACCCGCTACCGGGATCTGGACGGCCATCACCTCACCCATGTGCACACCGGCACCGCCGACGCCGCCACGGCGTGGCTGCGCTGCCGCACCCGCACCTCCGACATCCGCATCGGCATGGCCGCCCGGCTCGACTGCGCGGAGCCCGTCGCCGTACGGCACACCCGTTCACGCACCGTCCAGTGCACGCGCCTGACCCTGCGGCCGGGGCACACCGCCACCGTCGACAAGATCGTCGCCCTGCACACCTCCCACGACCCGGCCATCAGCGACCCGCTGTTCGCGGCGGTCGCCCGGGTCGAGCGGGCCCCGGACTTCGACACGCTGCTCGACTCGCACCGCACGGCGTGGGCCCAGCTGTGGCGCCGGGCCGACCTTGAGGTGCCCGGTGAGGCCGGGCGCATCCTGCGGCTGCACATGTTCCATGTGCTCCAGACGCTCTCCCCGCACACCGCCGACCTGGACGTCGGCGTACCCGCGCGCGGACTGCACGGCGAGGCCTACCGCGGCCATGTCTTCTGGGACGAGCTGTTCGTGCTGCCGTATCTGGACCTGCACTTTCCCGAGGTGGCCCGCGCCCTGCTGCGTTACCGGCACCGGCGACTCGAGCAGGCCTGCACCGCGGCCCGGGACGCCGGGCGGCGGGGCGCGATGTACCCGTGGCAGAGCGGCAGCGACGGCCGCGAGGAGACCCAGCGGGTCCATCTCAACCCGCGCTCGGGCCGCTGGCTGCCGGACCGCTCCCGGTTGCAGTACCACGTCGGCTCGGCCGTCGCCTACAACGTGCTCAGGTACTGCGACGCCAGCGGGGACATGGAGTTCCTGCACACCAAGGGCGCCGAGATGCTGCTCCAGATCGCCCGCTTCTGGGCGGACGCGGCCGAGTGGGACGCCGACCTCGGCCGGCACCGCATCCGGCGGGTGATGGGACCCGACGAGTACCACGACGCCTACCCCGACGCCGCCGAGCCCGGCCTGGACGACAACGCCTACACCAACGTCACCGCCGCCTGGGTGCTCGCCCGCACCCTGGACGTGCTCAGCGGCCTGCCCGAGCCGCGGCGCCGCGAACTGGGCGAGCGCACCGGCCTGGACGAGGGCGAGCTGGAGCTGTGGGAGGAGGTGTCGCGCACCCTGTACGTGCCCTTCCACGAGGGCGTCATCAGCCAGTTCGACGGCTACGGCGAGCTGGCCGAGCTGGACTGGAGCGGCTACCGGGCCCGCTACGACGACATCCGGCGCCTCGACCGCATCCTGGAGGCCGAGGGCGACACGGTCAACCGCTACCGGGCCTCCAAGCAGGCCGACGTGCTGATGCTCGGCTATCTGTTCCGGCCGTCCGCGCTGAAGGCGCTGTTCTCCCGGCTCGGTGTGCTGCTGGACGACGACATCTGGCGGCGCACGGTCGACCACTATCTGCACCGCACCAGCCACGGTTCCACGCTCAGCGGCCTGGTGCACGGCTGGGTGCTGGCCCGCGACCGGCGCGCGGAGGCCTGGGAGTTCTGCCAGGAGGCCCTGCGCGGCGACATCGCCGACGTCCAGGGCGGTACCACCGGCGAGGGCATCCACCTGGGCGCCATGGCCGGCACCCTGGACCTCGTCCAGCGCGGTCTGACCGGTCTTGAGGCCCGCGACGGCGCCCTGTATCTGGACCCCGTCCCGCTGCCGGAGCTGTCCAGCTACGGCTTCTCCCTGCGCCACCGCCGCCACTGGGGCATCCATCTGCGGCTGCGGCACGGCCGGCTGGAGATCACCGTGCCGCACTCCGACGCCGGACCCGTGGACGTACGGCTGCCCGGCCGCGAGGTCCGCCTCGAACCGGGGGAGACGGTGCAGCTGACGCTGCCCGACTGAACCCCGTAGGGGCGGGACCGCGGCGGCCGGGCGCCGGGGGGACGGATGACACACGCTGCGGGTGCCGGGGCGCGGTTCAGTGGGCCCCGAGTCCTCCTCCGCCGAAGGAGCCGCTGCTGCCCTTGCTCCACCGTGGCCGTTTCTTGTCGGCACTGGCCCGGGTCTGCGAGTTGGACAGCTCGTAGGGGGTGAGGGGCCGTTCGCCCTTGGGGGTCTTCGGGATCTCCTCTGGTTCGCGGTTCTCACGGATCTCGTGGACCGGGCCGCCCATCGGCAGATGAGGCTGTTCCTCCGGCTTCGGCCGGGGTGGCTCCTCGCTGCGGATGCGGTTGCCCAGCCAGAAGCTGCCGGCCAGCACGGCGAGAAGGACGACGCCGACACCGAACATCCCCAGACTGAGGAGACCGCTCGCATCGGCTAGCTGCATCGAAGCGGTACTCATACCAGCCAAAATACCCGCGTATCAGGCACCGAACACCCCTGGAAGGGCGGCGGACGGTAAATGACCACGGGTGTCCGCGCGGTCACGGGAGGTCTTCGCGGCGCGGGCGTTCCCAATTTCTGTAACACGTTCTACTGTGTGCGCCGTCAGGACCGGCCCAGCGCGAGACTGGAGACGCCGTGCATCTCGACCACACCCCCGAGCAGCTCCGGCTGCGCAGCGAACTGCGCGCGTACTTCGCCGAGTTGGTGCCGGACGACGCCTGCACCCGGCACGCCGACCCGGCCGCCCAGAAGCGCTTCTACCGCGAGACGATCCGCCGCCTGGGCGCCGACGGCTGGCTGGGCGTGGGATGGCCCACGGAGTACGGCGGCCGGGGCCTGACCCCGACCGAACAGTTCGTCTTCTTCGACGAGGCCGCCCAGGCCGGAGTGCCCCTGCCGCTGATGGCCCTGAACACCGTCGGCCCGACGATCATGCGCTACGGCACCGACGAGCAGAAGGCGTACTTCCTGCCGCGCATCCTGTCCGGCGAGATCGACTTCGCCATCGGCTACAGCGAACCCGACGCGGGCACCGACCTCGCCGCCCTGAAGACCCGGGCGGTGCGGGAGGGCGACGACTACATCGTCGACGGCCACAAGATCTGGACCACCAACGGCGACACCGCCGACTGGGTCTGGCTCGCCGTGCGCACCGACCCCGACGCACCCGCCCACCGGGGCATCACCATGCTGCTGGTGCCGACCAGCGACCCCGGCTACTCCTGCACCCTCATCAACACCCTCGCCGGACACGACACCACCGCCAGCCACTACGAGAACATCCGCGTCCCCGCCGCCCGCCGCGTCGGTGCCGAGAACCAGGGCTGGCGGCTCATCACCAACCAGCTCAACCACGAGCGCGTCACCCTCGCCGCCCACGGCACCATGGCCGTCCGCGCCCTGCACGACGTGCGGAACTGGGCCGCGCGGACCAAGCTCGCCGACGGCCGCCGGGTCCTCGACCTGCCCTGGGTGCGCCGCTGCCTGGCCCGGACACACGTCCGGCTGGAGGCCCTCCGGCTCCTCAACTGGCAGATGGTCGGCGCCCTCCAGAACGGCACCCTCACCCCCCAGGACGCCTCCGCCGTCAAGGTGTACGGCTCCGAGGCCCGCCGCGACGCCTACGCCTGGCTCCTGGAGGTCACCGCCGCCCCCGGCGCGCTCCAGGAGGGCTCCGCGGGTGCGGTCCTGCGCGGCGAACTCGAACGCGGCTACCGCTCCGCCGTCATCTTCACCTTCGGCGGCGGCAACAACGAGATCCAGCGCGAGATCATCTCCTGGATCGGCCTCGGCATGCCGAGAGTGCGGCGATAGCCTGCTGTCCATGGCGGACACGCGCACGGGAGACCCGGGACTGTTCGGCCCGGAGTCGGTCACCTGGCAGTGCCACGGCGACCCGATCATGTGGATCGCCGGGGTCCGTGCGCTCTACCTCCAGGCCCTGCATCCGCGCGCGGTGCGCGGGGTCACCCAGAACAGCGACTTCCGGCGCGACGCCTGGGGCCGGCTGCTGCGCACCGCGAGCTACGTCGGCACGACGACCTACGGCACCACGGAGGCCGCCGAGCGGGCCGGCGCCCGGGTCCGGGGCATCCACGCCCGGCTCACCGCGACCGACCCCGCCACCGGGGAGTCGTACGGCATCGGCGAACCCGAACTGCTGCTGTGGGTGCACTGCGCCGAGATCGACTCCTATCTGCACGTGCTGCGCCGCTCCGGCTACCCGCTCACCGACGCCGAGGCCGACCGCTACGTCCGCGAACACCTCGTCAGCGCCCGCCTGGTGGGCCTCGACCCCACCACCGTCCCCGCCGACCGGGCAGAGCTGGCCGCCTACTTCGCCCGGGTCCGGCCCCAACTCGCCGCCGGGGCCGAGGCGGTGGAGGTGGACGACTTCCTGCGCGGCCCGCCCGTCCACCCCCTGCTCCTGCCGCTGCGCGCCCTGCTGTGGCGGCCGGTCGCGCGCCTGGCCTACGCCTCGCTCCCCGCCTACGCCCACGAGCTGTACGGCAGGCCCGCCCCGAAGCCCGTCACCGTCACCCGCGGGCTGCGCGCGGCCGGGCTCCTGCTGCGGCTGATCCCGGCGCGGCTGCGCTGGCGGCTGCCGCCCCGGCACATCCTGCGGGCCATGGCCCGGCTCGGACCAGGGAGCCGGCCGCGGCGGAAACCGCCCTCTGGCCGCCCGTGATCACCTCGTGTTACGAAGAACCATGTCCGCACCCGAGGAAGCCCCCGCAGCCCGCTCCTACGACGCCGTGATCGTCGGAGGCGGCCACAACGGCCTGGTCGCCGCCGCCTACCTGGCCCGCGCCGGCCGCTCCGTGCTGGTCCTGGAACGGCTCGGCCACACCGGCGGCGCGGCCGTGTCCACCCGCCCGTTCGCGGGCGTCGACGCCCGGCTGTCGCGCTACTCCTACCTGGTCAGCCTGCTCCCCGAGAAGATCGTCGGCGACCTCGGCCTGCGCTTCGCCGTCCGCTCGCGCACCATCTCCTCGTACACCCCCGCCGAACGCGACGGCCGTCCCACCGGACTCCTCGTCGGCGGCGGCGAACAGCGCACCCGCGAGGCCTTCGCCCGGCTCACCGGCGGCGAGCGCGAGTACGCGTCCTGGCAGCGGTTCTACGACATGACCGGCCGGGTCGCCCGCAGTGTGTTCCCCACCCTCACCGAACCGCTGCCCACCCGGGAGGAGCTGCGCCGCCGGGTCGGCGACGAGGAGGCCTGGCGGACCCTGTTCGAGGAGCCGATCGGCGTCGCCGTGGAGGACCGCTTCGCCGACGACCTGGTCCGCGGCGTGGTCCTCACCGACGCCCTCATCGGGACCTTCGCCGACGCCCACGACCCCTCGCTGGCCCAGAACCGCTGCTTCCTCTACCACGTCATCGGCGGCGGCACCGGCGCCTGGGACGTGCCCGTGGGCGGCATGGGCGCGCTGACCGACGCGCTCGCCTCGGCCGCGCGCGAAGCCGGTGCCGTCATCGCCACCGGCCACGAGGCGGTCCGCATCGACACGGACGGCCGTACGGCGGAGGTCGCCTACCGCACCGCCGACGGCGAGGGCGTCGTCGGCGCCCGGCACGTCCTCGTCAACGCCTCCCCGCAGGCGCTGGCCGCGCTGACCGGCGCCGAGCCGCCCGCCCCGGCCGAGGGCGCACAGCTCAAGGTGAACATGCTGCTCAAGCGGCTGCCGAGGCTGCGGGACGGCGCGGTCGACCCGCGTGAGGCGTTCTCCGGAACCTTCCACATCGCCGAGGGCTACGAGCAGTTGGCCGAGGCCCACCGCCAGGCCGCCGCCGGCGAGCTGCCCGCCGCACCGCCCTCGGAGATCTACTGCCACTCCCTGACCGACCCGACGATCCTCGGCCCCGACCTCGTCGGGCAGGGCTACCAGACGCTCACCCTGTTCGGGCTGCACACCCCGGCCCGGCTGTTCGACCGGGACAACGACGGCGTCCGCGAGGAACTGCTCAAGCTGACTCTCGCCCAGCTCGACGCCCATCTCGCCGAGCCCCTCGCCGACTGTCTGGCCACCGACACCGACGGCCGCCCCTGCATCGAGGCGAAGACCCCCCTCGACCTGGAACGCGACCTGCGGCTGCCCGGCGGCAACATCTTCCACCGGGAGCTGTCCTGGCCCTACGCGCAGGACGGGACCGGGCGCTGGGGCGTGGAGACCCCGCACGCCAACGTCCTGCTGTGCGGGGCGGGCGCGGTGCGCGGAGGAGGGGTGAGCGGGGTGCCGGGGCACAACGCGGCGATGGCGGTGCTGAAGACCGCGGGTTAGGGCCTGTCCGGACCTCGGACCCTGGGCCCGTCCGGGTGTCCGGGGTCCGTCCCGCCCTGCGAGGCCGCTCGGCGACAGGCTCCCGTCCACGAATCTGACGATGTGTCAGAGAACCCCTTCCGTCCTCCGGGGGACTCGGGCATCCTGCGCCCATGCAGACGGAGCTGAGCCGGCAACTGGGCGTCGAGCAGGCTGTCTTCGGCTTCACGCCGTTCCCCGCCGTCGCCGCGGCCATCAGCCGGGCGGGCGGGTTCGGTGTGCTCGGCGCGGTGCGGTACACCGCCCCCGACGACCTCAAGCGCGACCTCGACTGGATCGAGGCGCACGTGGACGGAAGGCCGTACGGCCTGGACGTCGTCATGCCCGCGAGCAAGGTCGAGGGCGTCACCGAGGCCGACGTGGAGGCGATGATCCCCGAGGGGCACCGCGCGTTCGTGCGCGACACCCTCGCCCGGTACGGGGTGCCCGGGCTCGCCGAGGGCGAGGCCTCCGGCTGGCGGATCACCGGCTGGATGGAACAGGTCGCCCGCACCCAGCTCGACGTGGCCCTCGACTACCCGATCCGGCTGCTCGCCAACGCCCTCGGCTCGCCCCCGGCCGACGTCGTCGCGCGCGCCCACGAGCAAGGCGTACTGGTCGCCGCCCTCGCCGGCAGCGCCCGGCACGCCCTCAAGCACCGCGACGCCGGCATCGACGTCGTCGTCGCCCAGGGCTACGAGGCCGGCGGCCACACCGGCGAGATCGCCTCCATGGTGCTCACCCCCGAGGTCGTCGAGGCCGTCGCCCCGCTGCCCGTCCTCGCCGCGGGCGGCATCGGCAGCGGACAGCAGGTCGCCGCGGCCCTCGCGCTCGGCGCCCAGGGCGTGTGGCTGGGCTCCCTGTGGCTGACCACCACCGAGGCAGGGCTGCGCTCGCCCGCCCTCACCCGCAAACTGCTCGCGGCCGGCTCCGGCGACACCGTCCGCTCCCGCGCGCTGACCGGGAAGCCCGCCCGCCAGCTGCGCACCGCCTGGACCGAGGCCTGGGACGACCCCGCCGGGCCCGGCCCGCTCCCGATGCCCCTCCAGGGACTCCTCGTCGCCGAGGCCGTCTCCCGCATCCAGAAGCACGAGGTCGAACCGCTGCTCGGCACGCCCGTCGGCCAGATCGTCGGCCGGATGAACAGCGAACGCAGTGTCCAGGAGGTCTTCGACGACCTCACCCGCGGCTTCGAACGGGCCGTGGACCGTGTCAACCGCATCGCGGGGAGGAACGGCGGATGACGGGCACACCGCGCGCCGGACTCCCCGCCACCCCGTCACCCGCCGGAAGGAGCGGCCGCCCATGAGCACACCTCCCGCCGGATTCTGGGCCCAGGCCACCGCCGAGCCCGACCGCACCGTCCTCGTCGCCGCCGACGGCACGCTGTGGACCGCCGGAGAACTGCACGGCGCCGCCAACCGCCTCGTCCACGGCCTGCGCGCCGCGGGCCTCGAGCGGGGGGACGCCTTCGCCGTCGTACTGCCGAACGGCCCGGAGTTCCTCACCGCCTATCTGGCCTCCCAGCAGGCCGGGTTCTATCTCGTCCCCGTCAACCACCACCTGGTCGGCCCCGAGATCGCCTGGATCGTCGCCGACTCGGGCGCCAAGGTGCTGATCGCGCACGAGCGGTTCGCCGAAGCCGCCCGCGACGCGGCCGACGAGGCGGGGCTCCCGGGCGCCCGCCGCTACGCCGTCGGCGGCGCCGAGGGCTTCCGGCCCTACCCCGAACTCCTCGACGGGCAGCCGGAGTCGGCCCCCGGCGACCGTACGCTCGGCTGGGTCATGAACTACACCTCCGGCACCACCGGACGCCCCCGCGGCATCCGCCGCCCGCTGCCCGGAAAACCACCCGAGGAGGCCTACCTCGGTGGCTTCCTCGGCATCTTCGGCATCCGGCCGTACGACGACAACGTCCATCTGGTCTGCTCGCCGCTCTACCACACGGCCGTGCTCCAGTTCGCCGGGGCCTCCCTGCACATCGGCCATCAGTTGGTGCTGATGGACAAGTGGACGCCCGAGGAGATGCTGCGGCTGATCGACGCCCACCGGTGCACCCACACGCACATGGTCCCGACCCAGTTCCACCGTCTGCTGACGCTCCCGGAGGAGGTCCGGCGCCGCTACGACGTCACCTCCATGCGGCACGCCGTCCATGGCGCCGCGCCCTGCCCCGACCATGTGAAACGGGCCATGATCGAGTGGTGGGGGACCTGTGTGGAGGAGTACTACGCGGCCAGCGAGGGCGGTGGTGCCTTCGCGACCGCCGAGGACTGGCTGAAGAAGCCCGGCACGGTCGGCCGGGCCTGGCCGATCAGCGAGCTCGCGGTCCTGGACGACGACGGGAACGCCCTGCCGCCGGGGCGGCTCGGCACGGTCTACATGAGGATGACCACGGGGGGCTTCGCCTATCACAAGGACGAGGACAAAACGCGCCGCAACCGGGTCGGCGACTTCTTCACGGTCGGTGACCTCGGCCATCTCGACGAGGACGGCTATCTCTTCCTGCGCGACCGCAAGATCGACATGATCATCTCGGGCGGGGTCAACATCTACCCCGCGGAGATCGAGTCCGCGCTCCTCGCCCATCCGGCTGTCGCCGACGCCGCGGTCTTCGGTGTGCCGCACGACGAGTGGGGCGAGCAGGTCAAGGCCGTCGTCGAAGCCGCCCCGGGCCGGGAGGCCGGGCCCGCGCTCGCCGCGGAGCTTCTCGAGCACTGTGGGCGGCTGCTGGCCGGCTACAAGCGTCCCCGCAGCGTGGACTTCGTCGCCCGCATGCCCCGCGACCCCAACGGCAAACTCTACAAACGCCGCCTCCGAGACCCGTACTGGTCCTGACCACGACGCCCTCAGCGGGCCGCGCTGTTGCCATGAGGCCGTGGCTGGCTGGTGCACGTCCTCGGGTGCGGGTGGTCGGTGGCCGTTCGCGCGGTTCCCCGCGCCCCTAGGGGGTGGGTGGCTCGTGTGCGTTGTCGGATGCGGGTGGTCAGTGGCCGTTCGCGCAGTTCCCCGCGCCCCTATGGGGGCTGGTGCACGTCTTCGGGTGCGGGTGGTCGGTGGCGGTTCGCGCGGTTTCCCGCGCCCCTGGGGCGTTGCACGGCTGCTTCGCAGAGGCATGGGGAACACCACCCCAAGCCCGAACAACCCACGGCACCCCGGTCTTCCCCGCCGGTGTCGCGGCCGTCGGAGGCGTCAACGCGGGGCGTTCCAGCGGGTCGGTTCTGGCCGCGCATCCCGCGTCTGCTCGGCGTCTCCAGCGGACGCGGCGAGGGCGTGGGCAACGGCGTCCGCGCCCGAAGAAGGCGCTGAGCTGCTCGGGCCCGCACCACGCGACCCGCCGACGGGACGTCCGCGCCCCTCCCGGGTCGGCGTCCCGCAGGTGCGACGGGGTTCCGGCCCGCCGAAACTCCGTTGTCGTCCACACCGTCAGGGGACAGGATCGGCCGCATGCCGACCTTCGCCGCGTACGACGGAACCGTCCTGGCCCACCACCCGCTCGGGGGGAGTGGTGAGCCCGTGGTCGTTCTGCCCGGAGGGCCGATGCGGGCCTCGGCCTACCTCGGAGACCTGGGCGGACTGGCCGCGCGGCGCCCGCTGGCCCGGCTCGACCTGCGCGGCACCGGCGGCTCCGACGTACCCGCGGACCCGGCGACGTACCGCTGCGACCGGATGGTGGACGACGTGGAGGCACTGCGCGTCCACCTCGGGCTGGAACGGATGGACCTGCTCGCCCACTCGGCGGGCGGCAGCCTGGCGATGCTCTACGCCGCCCGGTACCCGGCCCGGGTGCGGCGGCTCGCGCTGATCACCGCCACGCCCTGGGCCCTCGGCATGCCCGCCACCCCCGCGCACCGGCTCGCCGCCGCCCGGCGGCGGGCGCACGAGCCCTGGTTCGCGGACGCCTTCCCGGCCTTGGAGAAGTGGCTCTCCGGCGGCGACTTCGACGACGCCCTGCTGCCCTTCTTCTACGGCCGCTGGGACGCCGGCGCCGCCGCGCACGCCGCGGGCGAGGTAGAGCAGACCAACGAGGAGGCCTGCGACCGCTACGGCTCCGCCGGCGCCTACGACCCGCCCGCCACCCTGGCCGCGCTCGCCGCCCTCACCGCGCCCGTGCTCGTGTACGCGGGCGGCGCCGACGGCGGGCCGCGGCCGGAGCTCGCCGGGCGGGCGGCCGAGGCCTTCCCGCACGCCGAGCTCGTGGTGCAGCCCGGCGCGGGCCACTACCCCTGGCTGGACGACCCCGAATGGTTCGCCGACCGGGTCGCGGGCTTCCTCGCGGGCTGATCGCCGTAGGCCGTCATGAAGCGGTCGCGGAAGAGGTCCATGTCCCACACCGGGGCCGTCCGCGCGGGCTTGAGGCCAGGCGACCAGTCCCAGTCGGCGATCCGGTCCAGCACCTCCGGGTCGCGGGCGACGATCGTGACCGGGACGTCCCGGCTGGTGCTGCCGGCCGTCACCGTCGGCACCGGCTGGTGGTCGCCCAGGAAGACGAGGACCGTGTCGTCGTCGCCGTAACGCTCCAGCCAGCCGGTCAGGCTGCGCAGCGAGTACTCGATGGCCCGCCGGTACTCGGTGCGCACGCTGTCGGGGTCCCGCCAGACCTCCTCGGGGTCCTTGCCCTCCTCCGCGATGCCGTGGAACACCGAGCCGTCGCCGAGGTCCTCCCAGTCGATCACGCGGGGGACCGGCGCCCAGGGGTTGTGGCTGGAGGCGAGGATGATCTCGGCCATCAGCGGCCCACGGTCGGCACGGCCGTGCTCCAGGCGCTCGAAGGCCTCCATGCTGAACTGGTCCGGGACCGGCGACCAGCTGAAGTACGGGCCCTGGTAGCCGAGTCGCTCCGAGTCGTAGATGTGGTCCAGGCCGAAGTACCGGCCCTCGGGCCAGGCGCGGCGCACCCCCGGCACGATGCCCACGGTGCGCCACGCGCCCGCCTTGCGGAAGTAGCCGGTGAGGGTCGTCCGGTCGCTCGTGGTCAGACTGCGGTAGCGCTGCTGGTTCTTGATCCACAGTCCGGACAGGAAGGTGGAGTGCGCCAGCCAGCTGCCCGCGCCCGTCACCGGGGAGCGCAGCCAGCCGCTGCGCGCCTCGAACCCGGCCGCCTTCAGCGACGCCGTGCCGTCGGCCAGCACCGCGCCGACCGACGCGGCCATGTCGGGGTCCTCGACCGCGGTCCTGCCGTAGCTCTCGACGAAGGTGAACAGCACGTCCTTGCCGCGCAGCCCGGTCAGCAGCCGGTCCGGCGGGGTGGCGGCGAAGGCGTCGACCGCCGCCTCCTTCTCGAAGACCTCGGCGTCCGCGATGCCCGCGCGCACCATCTCCACGCGGTTGCCGAGGAATTCGGAGGTTCCCCTGGTCGCCAGCGGGGCGCCGACGCCCGGCACGGCGAAGGTCACGCAGACGATCCACGCGGTGCCGAGGACCACGGTCGTGCGCGCCGCCACCGGACGGTGACGGTCCAGCAGCCGCGCGAGCCGCATCGTCGACAGGGTCATCAGCGCGATCACCACGAGCAGCAGCGCCGACGCCCCGCCCACGGCGAGCACCTGCCCGGTCCGCCCGAAGGACTCGCGGACGAACTCCGCGGCGTCGTCCAGCAGGATCCAGTCCAGCACCAGGTCGAAGGGGCGGGCCAGCACCTGGTAGAAGCCCATGTCCAGGCACTTCAGTACCGTGACCAGGCCGAGGAGCACCCCGGTGCCCGCCGCCGCGAACCGCCGGGGCCTGGGCGGCAGTACGAGCAGCAGCCCGGCGAGCAGGACTCCCTCGCCGGGGATGCGCAGGAACGCCCAGAAAGACAGCCGTTCCAGGCGGTTGGGCAGCAGCAGGGCGCACAGCGGGAGGGCCACGGCCAGGACGGAGGCGGTGAGCGCGGCGGCCCGGACCGTGCGCGGGTACCGCTGCCGCCATCCGCGTGACGGGGGAGGCACGTCCGGGGCTGCCTCGGACGGCTGTTCCCCTTCGACGTCCGGTTCCTGCCCGGCCTGCTTCCGCGCGGCGTCCGGATCGGCCCGTTCCCGCTCCGTCTCCCGCGCCCCCTCCGCCTTCGTGTCCGTAGGCTCTCTCGCGACCTGCGACACCCGTGGTCCTCCCGTACCTGGCCGGTAGACATGCGTACGGCCCGCCGTCGCCTTGCGTTCAGACGAGGGCGGGCCGCACGCACACTACGCGCGAGGGAGGTGTCCCACCGCATCGGGCGGAACTCCGCGCGACACGTGTCGGCTCAGTAGGCGGCCGTTCCGGTGCGCTTCACGCACAGGGCCCAGATCACCAGTGCGGAGAGCGCGATGACCACGATCGACCACACCGGGTAGTAGGGCAGGGACAGGAAGTTGGCGATGACGACGAGCGAGGCGATCACCACACCGGCCACTCGCGACCAGGTCGCCCCCGTGAACAGGCCGTACGCCACGAGCAGGGCCAGCACGCCGAGGATCAGGTGGATCCAGCCCCAGGCGGTCAGGTCGAACTCGAACACGTAGTTCGGGGTGGTGAGGAAGACGTCGTCGTTGGCGATCGCCATGATGCCGCGCAGGATGTCGAGGATTCCCTCGATCATCAGCAGCACCGCGGCGAAGACCGTCAGTCCCTCGGCCCAGCTCTGCTTCGCCGACGAGGGCCGGCCGGTGCCGGTCGCGGACGTGGTCATGTGGGTGCTCCTCTCCCTGCGGCTGCCGGACTCAGGCGCCGGCTGCCGGGGCAGTGGGTTCGTGCTTGGCGCCCGCCGGTCCGTGGTCGGACAGGACCAGCTCCTTGGCGCGGCGGTACTCGTCCTCGGAGATGTGACCGTCGGCACGCAGCTGCGCCAGCTTCTTCAGCTCGTCGGCGCTGGACCTGTGTCCGCCTCCGGCGGTCTCCCGGACGTAGTCGTCGAACTGCTGCTGCTGCTCACGGGCCTGGGCGATCTCCCTGCGCCCCATGTTCTTGCCCCGGGCGATCACGTAGACGAAGACACCGAGGAAGGGCAGCAGGATCACGAACACCAGCCAGCCCGCCTTGGCCCAGCCGCTCAGAGCGTCGTCACGGAAGATGTCGACGATGATCCGGAAGAGCAGGATGAACCAGAGGATCCACAGGAAGAACCACAGCATGGTCCAGAACATGCTCAGCAGTGGGTAGTCGTACGCGAGGTAGGTCGCAGTGCTCATCTTCCGCCTCCGTCCCGGCCCCGTTCACCGGTGGCCGTTGACTGCACTCCCAGCGTGCCCGGCCCGGCACCCGCCGTCCTCACCCGAATCGGGTGATCGCGGGGCGAACCGGTCAGGGGGCCGGATGTCCGGGGATGCCCGCGCGGCGCAGCGCGGAGCGCCAGGCGAAGGCGACGGCGCCCTCGACCACGCCCATCAGCACCATCCACAGGCCCAGCAGCCGGGTCAGCGCCACTGCGGACTCGCTCGGCAGGGCGAGCACCACGATGCCCGCGACGATGCCGAGCAGGGCCGCGCCGAAGACGAAGCCGCGGTGCGGAAGACTCCTGGTGGCGATCGCCGCGTAGGCGGTCAGCATCCCGGACACCAGCCACACCACGCCGACGATCACCGACAGCGCGGCGATGGTCTGCAGCGGATTGCGCAGGCACAGCACCCCGGCCAGCACGAACAGCACCGAGAGCAGCAGTCCGGTGAGCCGGTCGCCGCGCTCCTGGGCGAACACCGCCACGAAGCGGAAGACACCGCCCACGAGCAGATACAGCCCGATGAGGACGGCCACCACGTGCAGCGTCACGTCCGGCCAGACCAGCAGCAGGATGCCGGGGACCAGGGTGGCGAACGCCGAGGCCAGCAGCCAGGTCCAGGAGCGGCCGAGCTCCGCCAGCGCCTGCTCGGTCTCGCCCGTCCCGCCGGACCCCGCTCCTGACGCCGGCTGTGCCGATGTGCGCGATTCGGTCATGGCTCCTCCTCGGCGGATCGACAGGAGTGCCGGCGGGCAGCCGGCGGGACGGGCTGCGGAGAACCCACCCGGCCCACAGTGCCGCCCCGTCCGGACGCCCGGATCACCCACGGCGGGTGATCCCGGCGTGAACGGCGCCGGTGAGGGTGGACACGGACCGTCGCCCGCCACGGGGCGCGCGGATCTCAGGCAGGGGGCGGGAGAAGGAGGCCGGACATGACGGCAGAGAGCGCGCTCAGCCCCACCCCGACGCCCGCGGAGCGGGCCGAGGCCGGCCGGAACGCCCGTACCCGGGTCTCCCGCGCCGACCAGGCACGGTTCGATCCGGGACCCGGACGGTTCGACCCCGTCGACGTCATCGAGAGGCAGTCGGCGACCCGCGTGCAGGACCTGGTGCCCATCCGGTACGGCCGCATGCTGGAATCGCCGTTCCGCTTCTACCGGGGCGCGGCCGCCATCATGGCCGCCGACCTCGGCCCCGCCCCGCACTCCGGGCTGACCGTGCAGCTGTGCGGAGACGCCCATCTGCTGAACTTCCGGCTGCTCGCCTCGCCCGAGCGGCGTCTGGTGTTCGACATCAACGACTTCGACGAGACCCTCGCCGGCCCCTTCGAATGGGACGTCAAGCGCCTGGCCGCCAGCTTCGTCATCGCCTCCCGCGCCAACGAGTTCCCGGCCGACGTGCAGAAGGCCACGGCCCGGGAGGCCGCGCGTTCCTACCGTGAGCGGATGCGGGAGTTCGCCGGGATGCGCACCCTCGACATCTGGTACGCCCTCGACGAGGCCGACCAGCTGCGCAAGCTGATGGCGTCCGAGATGGACAAGGAGGAGCGGCGCCGCACCGCACGCGCCACGGCCAAGGCCCGCAGCCGGACCCAGATGGAGGCCTTCGAGAAGCTGACCAGGACCACTCCCGAGGGCCGCCGGATCACCCCGGACCCGCCGCTCATCACCCCGCTCGCCGACGTGGCGGCCGACTCCCCGGAGGCGGGCACCGAGAAGGAGCTCGCGGCCGTCGTGGAGAGCTACGCGGAGACCCTGTCCTCCGAACGCAGGCATCTGCTCAGCCACTTCCGGATGGTGGACCTGGCCCGCAAGGTCGTCGGCGTCGGCAGCGTCGGCACCCGCTGCTGGATCATGCTGCTGCTCGGCCGCGACGACGAGGACCCGCTGCTGCTCCAGGCCAAGGAGGCGCAGACGTCGGTGCTCGCCCCGTACACCGGCGGCGAGCCCTACGACAACCAGGGCCGCCGGGTCGTCAGCGGCCAGCGGCTCATCCAGACGACCAGCGACATCTTCCTGGGCTGGACGCATGTGACGGGCCTGGACGGACAGGGCCGCGACTTCTACGTGCGCCAGCTGCGCGACTGGAAGGGCATCGCCCGCCCCGAGACCATGGGCCCGGACATGCTGCGGCTGTTCGCCCAGGTGTGCGGCGCCAGCCTGGCCCGCGCCCACGCCCGCTCCGGCGACCCCGTCGCCATCGCCGCGTACCTCGGCGGCGGCGAGCGCTTCGAGCACGCGCTCGCGGAGTTCGCGCAGGCCTACGCCGACCAGAACGAGCGGGACTTCGAGGCGCTCGGCGAGGCCGTGCGCTCGGGGCGGGTGACGGCGCGGACGATGCTGTGAGCGGGGCATGAGGCGGGGGCCGCACAGATCGGGCGAGCCGCCCGGAACGCAGACAGAGCCAGCTCCGAGAACGCGGACCGGCCGGCCGCCCGGTACACAGATCGGGCCAGGTGCCCGGTACCGAACTCCGGTACCGGGCACCTCACTCGTCACCCCACGTGTCACCCCGCGAGGCTCACTCCGGCACCCGCCGCATCTCCACCACCCGCAGTCCCAGCGACTGGCAGCGGGCCAGCAGTCCGTACAGCTGGGCCTCGTCGATGACCGGGCCGAACAGGACGGTCTGGCCGGACATGACCACGTGCTCCAGTTCCGGGAACGCCTTGGTCATCGTTTCCGACATGAGCCCGTCGACACGGATCTCGTAGCGCATGAGCGGCCCTCCCGCGGGTGGCGTGGAGCGGGCGGAGTGGGCCCCGCACTGAGATCGTCCCTCCCGTTCACCCGTCCGGCCTCACCCCGAACAGGTGAACCAGCAGCCACGGCCGCGGGCGCCCGCAGGCCAGTACCAACAGCGACGGCCGCGGGTGCCCGCAGGTCAGTGCTTGAGGATCAGCTTCAGCGCGACGATCGCCAGTCCGAACAGCAGGTTGACACAGGCGGAGACGCCCACCAGCCCCCAGGAGGCCCCCGCCCGCCGGGCCGCCTCCGCCGACCAGCCCACCTGACCGGCCACGGCGACGCCCAGCGCCAGCCACGCGCCGCCCGTCACGTCCAGGCCCAGCAGCGGGCTGACGGCCACCGCGACGGCCGGCGGCACGGCGGCCCGCAGGATGGGCCACTCCTCCCGGCACACCCGCAGCACGGCCGCGAAGTCCAGCGGATCCCGCGCCAGCCGGGCCCCGAACACATGGGCGTGCACATGCGCCAGCCAGAACACCGCACCGGTCAGCAGCAGCATCAGCACCAGCTGCACACGGGGGAAGTCCCCGAGGGTGCCGGCGCCCAGCACCACGGAGGCGGCGAGCATCGAACCGTAGACACCGCCGGTGTAGTCGGTGTGGGCCCGCCGTTCGGCCCGCCGCGCGACGGCCTCCGGGCCGCGGCCCGGCCACGGCAGGCGCGTCACTTCTTCCTCCCCGCCCCCGGGCGGGGGGCGGGCGTGTCGGCGCCGCCCACCGGCGCGCCGGGCAGCTGCGAGGTGACGAGCAGGCTCGCGAGGGTGATCGCCCCGGCTGCGAGGACACCCGCCTTCAGGCCCTTGAGCTGCGCCGACGCATAGGAGTCGGTCAGGGCGTCCACCTCGGCGGGAGGCAGTCCCGCCTGCTCGGCGGCCGCCTCGACCTGGTCGGTGGGGACGAAGGAGATCCCGGCCTCCAGAGCGATGCCGGTCTGCTCGCGGGCGGCGTCCGACACCGCCGGATGGTCCTTGATCTCGTTGGTGAACGCCGTGGCGAGGGCGCCGATCAGCAGTGACCCGATGAACGCGGTGCCCAGCGCCGAGCCCAGGTTCTGCGCCGTGTACTGGAGCCCCCCGGCCTCGCTGCGCTCCTCTTCCGTAGCGCCCGACTGGACCACGTTGCCCAGCTGCGACACCAGCAGGCCCATGCCGATGCCCAGCAGGGCCATGGCGCCCGCGAACTGGCCGTCGTCGATCACCGGGTCGATGGTGGCCAGCAGCCACACGATGGCCGCGGCCAGCGTCAGCAGGGCCACCCGGACCATCCGGCGCGGACTCACCCCGCGGGCGAACCGCGAGGCGCAGAACGAGGCGACGACCATGCTCACCGAGACCGGGAGCAGTCGCAGCCCGGTCTCGAACGCGTCGAAGCCCTGGACCACCTGGAGGTACAGCGGGATGGCGAAGAACAGCCCCAGCAGGATCAGGTTCTGGCTCAGCAGCGTCAGCAGCCCGGACCGCACGGCGGGCCTGCGCAGCAGCGGCAGATGCACCAGGGGGTCGGTGCCCTGGTCGACCCGGTGGTGCTGCCAGCGCACGAACCCGGCGAGCACGGCCACCGAGGCCCCGATGACGAACAGCGTCGGGGCGAACCCGAAGACCGTGAACGGCGGGTTCCGCGGCTCCACCCAGCCCCAGGTGCCGCTCTGGAGCACGCCGAGCACACCCAGTCCCAGCCCGGCCGCGGACAGGGCGGCCCCGACGACGTCCAGCCGGGGACGCGGCCCGGTCATCGGGGCCGACCTGATCACCCGCCGGCAGAGCAGCATGGCCAGGACCACCACGACCTCCCCGGCGAACACCAGCCGCCAGGTGAGATACGTCGTGACCCAGCCGCCCAGCAGAGGGCCCACGGCGATGCCCGCGCCCGCCAGTCCGCCGATGACGCCGTACGCCACCGCCCGGTCGGCGCCCCGGTAGGACTCGGCGACCAGCGCGGCCATCGCGGGCAGCACCAGCGCGGCGCCCAGACCTTCGATCACCGACCAGCCGAGCGCCAGCACCCAGACCGTCGGGGCGACCGCGGTGATCCCCGAGCCCACGGCGTAGACGACCAGACCGATCAGGAACAGCCGGCGGCGGCCGAGGATGTCGCCGAGCTTGCCGCCGACGATCATGAACGCGGCCATCACCAGCGCGTACAGCGTGATGACGGTCTGGATGGCCGTGACCTCGGTGTCGAAGTCCTCCACCAGCTGACTGATCGAGACGCTCATCACCGAGGTGTCCAGCACCATCAGGAACTGGGCCGTCCCGAGGACCATCAGAGCTTGCCAGTGCCGCACCCCGTCACCTCGACCATGTCGACCGACCGGCCCCGACCCGGCGGCGACGCCTCCGGCGGGGGCGGGCTGTGCCGCCGCTGCCATGGCACCCGAAACGCCGGAGCGGCGCCTCACCCGCCACGGGGGAGCGCGCAGGCCGGGCCCGCCTCACAACAGCCCGCGCTCTCGCCCGCGGCGTACGGCTTCCGTGCGCCGGTTCACCGCCAGCTTGCGGTAGACGCTCTTGAGGTGGGTCTTCACGGTGTTCACGGACACATGGAGGTCCTCGGCGATCTCCTCCGTGGACATCATCCGGGACAACCGCACCAGGACGTCGTGCTCGCGGGCGCTGAGGTCCTCCACCACGAGCGGTTCCGGCCGGGCGGGCCGGCGCTTCGGACGGGCCGCGCGCCCGGGCGGGTGAGCACCGACGCCGAGCCAGCCGTCGGCCAGTGCGGCCAGCGGCTCGGTCTCCAGCAGCGGCCTGACCCAGGGGCCGGCCTCCAGGAACGGCCGCCGCAGCCGTTCGCGGCGGGCGAGGGCCAGCGCGCGGCCTAGCGCCCGGCACGCGCCCGCGGTGTCCCCCGCACGGTCGGCGGCCTGCGCCCGCACCAGCAGGGCCCGGACGGTGACCGCCGGACCGGCGGCGGTGCCGGGCGGCACGGCGTCGAGCAGGGCCGTCGCCCGGTCGGGACGGCCCGTCGAGACCAGCGCCCGTGCCGCCTCCACCCGGCAGGCCACCTGGTCCTCCGGCGCGTCCAGGAGGGTGCGCGCGGCTTCCTCCGCGCGGCCCTCCGCCAGCTGCGCGGCCCCGGCGATGGCGGCCGCCTGGCCCTGGACCCACGGCGAGCCGACCCCCGCGGCGGCCACCGGCTCGACGGCGGCGAGCGCGGCCCGCGCGTCCCCGAGGGCCAGCATCAGCCGCCCCGAGGCGATGGCCCTGCCCGCCCTCAGCACCGGGTCCTGGCCCACCAGACCGGATGAGGCCGCCTCCTCCAGCAGACCCTGGGCCTCACCCAGCTCGTCGCGCTCCACCGCCACGGCGGCCCGCACCAGGGGACCGACGCCGGAACCGGCCGACGGCGGGAGGCCGAACCGCTCCGTCTCGGCCTGCGCCGCGAGCGCCTTGCGCTCCGCCCGGCTCGGCCAGCCGGCCAGGTAGTCGATCAGCGCGAGGTGGCCCAGGCACTCCTGACGGGGCAGGGCCGTGGCGGCCGCGCCCTCGGCCCCGACGACCGCGGACAGCGCCTCGCGCGCCTCGTCGAACCGCCCCGCCCACAGCCGCGCGGTGCCCAGGTGGGTCAGCAGCAGCGCGTTGAGTTCGGGGTGCTCGTCCAGCAGCCGCTCGGGGACCTCCACCTGGAGCTGCCGGGCCCGTTCGGCCGCCTTCTCCGCCTTGTCCGGCTCGCCGCCCAGCCGGGCCGTGTGCACTTCCAGCAGCGCGGCGGTCAGCCGGGCCGCCGCGGGCTCGGACGTCTCGGCGGCCAGGGTCTCCTCCGCGCGGTGCAGGTGCGCCAGACCGTGGTCGACGTCGCAGTGCGACAGCGCGCGGGCCGCGCGGACGAGATCCGCCGCCGGGCCGCGCGCCTCGGGCGTCATACGGGAGAACAGCTCGTCCATCGTGTCGGTGCGCAGTCCCGTGAACAGCTCTCCGATCGCCAGGTCGTCCACCAGCGCCGTGGCGGTGAACTCCCAGTCGCCCGCGGCGGCGCCGTGCGTGAGCGCCTCGGGCAGGAACCCGGCGTGCCGCAGCCACCGGGCGGCCCGCCCGTGCAGCACGGGCGCGAGGCCGGGCGCCCGTACCTCCAGGTGGGACCGCAGGATCTCGCGGAACAGCGGATGCAGCCGGTACCAGGAGTGCCCCAGCTGGTCGACGAAGGCGTTCTGGCGGCGCAGCTCGTCCAGGATCGGCCCGGCGTCGCCCCGGCCGGTCAGCGCGTTCGCCAGGTCGGGGCAGAACCGCTCCAGGACACTGACCCGCAGCAGCAGCTCCTGGGTCTCGTCGGGCTGCCGCTTGAGCACCTCGGCCAGCAGGAAGTCGGCGACCGTGCTCTGCCCCGCCTCGAACTCCTTCAGATACGCCCTCGGGTCCAGGGTCTCCCGCGCCGCCAGCGCGCTCAGCCGCAGGCCCGCCGCCCAGCCGCCGGTACGTTCCACCAGCGAGCCGGCCGCCTGCACGCTCAGGTCCAGCCCGTGCAGCCCCAGCAGCGCGGCCGCCTCCTCCGGGGTGAAGGCCAGCTCGGCGTTGCGGATCTCCGTCATGGTGCCGGCGGCACGGTAGCGGTGCAGCGGCAGCAGGGGTTCGGTACGGGTGACCAGCACCAGGCGCAGTCCGCGCGCCGCGTGGTGCAGTACGAACTCGACCTGCTCGGTCAGGCCCGCCGAGGTCACCCGGTCGAACTCGTCGAGCACCACGACCACGGGCCGGTCCAGCGCGCTGAGGCCTACGGCGAGCCGGGACAGCAGTTTGTGGTCCACCTGGTTCGCGTCCGCCGGACAGCCGACGTCCTCCGGCACCGGCACACCCCGGGTCCGCAGCGCCTCCAGCAGATACGCCCAGAACTGCCCGGGAGCCTCGCCCGCCCCGACGGTGAACCAGACGGCGGGCTGGTCCAGCCCCGCGGCCCAGTCGGCGACCAGCAGCGTCTTGCCCGCCCCCGCGGCGCCGTTCACCATGATCAACGGGGTGCCCAGCCCCCCGTCGAGCCGTGCGCGCAGCCGTTCCCGGCGCAGGAACGTATGAGGTCTCGCCGGTACGGCCGTCCGCACCGGCAGATACGGGTCCCCGAGCGGATCGACGTCCTGCTCCGCCGAGCCGCCCTCCTGTCCGTCCTGCGCGTCCATGCCGACACCACCGTCCCTCACGCCCCCTGGCAGTGCCCCCTCTCCCGATCCAAGGATCGCAGCTCCCCCACACCTCCGCCCACCGGAACCGACCGAGGAAGGGGCGCGACCGGCCACGCCCAACCCGCACCCGGAGCCGGTAACCGCTCCCGGCTACTCCGCGAGGCACAGAGCGCCACCGCCGGGAAAGGGGCGCGGGGAACGGCGCGACCAGCCACGCCCAACCCGCACCCGAAGTCGGTAACCGCTCCCGGCTACTCCGCGAGGCGCAGAGCGCCACCGCCGAGAAGGGGGCGCGGGGAACTGCGCGACCAGCCACGCCCAACCCGCACCCGAAGCCGGTAACCGCTCCCGGCTACTCCGCGAGGCGCAGAGCGCCACCGCCGAGAAGGGGGCGCGGGGAACTGCGCGACCGGCCACAAACAACCCGCGCCCGAAGTCGCGCGACCAGCGCTACCCCTCCGCCGCCCCGGCGACATCCCGCGCCCACCGATAGTCCGCCTTACCACTCGGCGACCGCCGCACCCTCTCCGTCACCACCAGCCGCCGCGGCACCTTGTACCCCGCCAGCAGGGCCCGACAGTGCGCCTGGACATCCGCCAGCGACAGCCCCACCGCCCCCTCCCGCAACTGCACCACCGCGGCGACACGACTGCCCCACCGGGCATCAGGCACCCCCGCGACGAGCGCGTCGTAGACGTCGGGGTGGGACTTGAGCGCCTGCTCGACCTCCTCCGGGTACACCTTCTCGCCCCCCGTGTTGATGCACTGCGACCCCCGTCCGAGGACGACCACGACCCCCTCCTCGTCGACGGTCGCCATGTCCCCGAGCAGCACCCACCGCTCACCGTCCCGCTCGAAGAAGGTCTCGGCGGTTTTCACCGGGTCGTTGTAGTAGCCGAGCGGGACATGCCCACGCTGGGCGATACGGCCGGCCTCACCGGGCCGAACGGGTCGCCCCGACGCCGGATCGACCACCTGTGTACGGGAGTTGACCCGGATACGGAAGCCCCGCTCGGGCCCGGAGTCCGGCGTCGCCGTACCGTTGAACCCGGACTCGGAGGAACCGAAGTTGTTCAGCAGCATGACGTGCGGCACCAGCTCCAGGAACTGCCGCCGCACCGTCTCCGACATGATCGCCCCGGAGGAGGACACGCTGAACAACGCCGAGCAGTCCGTGTCCTTCGACGGCCCGGCCAGCGCGTCGATCAGCGGCCGCAGCATCGCGTCACCGACCAGCGAGACACTGGTGACCCGCTCCCGCTCGATCGTGCGCAGCACCTCCGCGGGCACGAACTTGCGGTGCAGGACGACCCGTTGGCCGAAGTTGAAGCCGATGAACGCGGTGAGCGTGGAGGTGCCGTGCATCAGCGGGGGAGTCGGGAAGAAGGTGATCCCGGCGCCGCCCGCGGCGACCCGCGCGGCCAGTTCCTCCGGTGTCCGCACCGGCTCGCCCGTCGGCGCCCCGCCGCCCAGCCCGGCGAAGAACAGGTCCTCCTGGCGCCACATCACCCCCTTGGGCATGCCGGTCGTACCGCCGGTGTAGATGATGAACTGGTCGTCCCCGGACCGCGCGGGGAAGCCGCGCCCGGGCGCCCCGGCAGCCTCGGCGTCGGCGAACTCGACGGCACCCGCGACGTCCGGCGGACCAGCGGCCCCGGCCCGCACCGCGTCCCCCGCGGCGCCCGACCGACCGGTGGCCCGAGCCCGCACCGCGCCCCCAGCCCCACCCCCCACCCGCACCGCGTGCCGCACCCCCGGCACCCGCGGCAGCGCCTCGGCCACCCGGTCCCCGAACTCCGCGTCGAAGACCACCGCCGCCAGATCGGCGTCCCGGTACAGGTACACCAACTCCTCGGCCACATAGCGGTAGTTGACGTTCACCGGCACGATCCGCGCCTTCAGGCAGCCCAGCACGGTCTGGAGGTACTCGACCCCGTTGCACAGATGGAGGCCCAGATGCTCGCCGGGACGGATGCCGCTGTCCAGCAGATGGTGCCCGATCCGGTTCGCCGCCGCGTCCAGCTCCGCGTACGTCAGCCGCCGCTCGGCCCCGGTGCCGGGATGGTCGACGTACACCAGCGCCTCGCGGTCCGGCACCACGTCCACGACCGACTCGAACAGGTCGGCAAGGTTGAACTCCACCGCTCCTCCTGACCCCGTCCCGCATCGGTTGCCGGTCATCAGAGCAAAGGGCGGCACAAGTGTGAAGGGTTCGCACCGGAGAAATCTGACTACCTGTCAGAAACCTCTTGTCCTGTCCGCACCCCTCCTGCAACCTGTTCTCGTTCCGGCGGACGGGAACGGCCGGAAGGAGGACGGGACATGAGGGGAGACGGGACATGAGCGGCACGGAACACCTCACCGTACGGCGCGAGGGTGCCACCCTGGTGCTCACGCTGAACCGGCCGGAGGCCAGGAACGCCCTCTCGATCCCGATGCTGGTCGGCCTCCACGACGGCTGGACCGAGGCCGACGAGGACGACGAGGTCAGGTCGATCGTGCTGACCGGCGCGGGCGGCGCCTTCTGCGCGGGCATGGACCTCAAGGCACTGGCCGGCGCGGGCCTGGCCGGCCAGGAGCACCGCGACCGCCTCGCGGCCGACCCCGACCTGCACTGGAAGGCGATGCTGCGCCATCACCGGCCCCGCAAACCCGTGATCGCCGCGGTGGAGGGCCCCTGTGTCGCGGGCGGCACCGAGATCCTCCAGGGCACCGACATCCGTGTCGCGGGCGAGTCGGCCGTCTTCGGGCTGTTCGAGGTCCGGCGCGGGCTGTTCCCGATCGGCGGCTCCACGGTCCGGCTGCAACGCCAGATCCCCCGCACCCACGCCCTGGAGATGCTGCTCACCGGCCGCCCCTACAGCGCCCGGGAGGCCGCGGACATCGGTCTCGTCGGCCATGTCGTGCCGGACGGCACCGCCCTCGCCAAGGCCCTGGAGATCGCCGAACTGGTCAACGCCTGCGGCCCGCTGGCCGTCGAGGCCGTCAAGGCGTCCGTGTACGAGAGCGCGGAGCTGACCGAGACCGAGGGTCTGGCCGCCGAACTCAAGCGCGGCTGGCCCGTGTTCGACACGGCCGACGCGCGGGAAGGCGCCCGCGCCTTCGCCGAGAAGCGGCCGCCCGTCTACAAACGCGCCTGAGGAGCCCGAAGTGCCCGAAGTGCTCAAAGCCCCGCTGGTCGTCGAGTTCCCCTTCACCCGCTCCCTCGGCCCCGTGCAGAGCGCCTTCCTCACCGGGCTGCGCGAACGCGTCGTCCTGGGCGTGCGCACCGGCGACGGCCGGGTGCTCGTCCCGCCCGTCGAGTACGACCCGGCCACCGCCGAGGAGCTCGGCGACCTGGTCGAGGTCGCCCCCACCGGCACCGTCACCACCTGGGCCTGGAACCCCGCCCCGCGCCGCGGCCAGCCGCTGGCCACGCCCTTCGCCTGGGTCCTGGTCCGCCTCGACGGCGCCGACACCGCCCTGCTGCACGTCCTGGAGGCCCCCGGCCCCGACGCCGTCCGCACCGGCATGCGCGTAAGGGTCCGCTGGTCCGGGCGGCGTACGGGCGCGATCACCGACATCGCCTGCTTCGAGGAGGTGGACGGCGACCCCGGAACGGACGGCGAGGCGGACGGCCGCACCGCAACGGACGGCCAGGCGGACCGCCGCACCGGCGAGCGGGCCGGACCGGGCCGCGGCGCGGGGGAGTTCACCGACCCCGTCACCGGCATCGTCGCCCCCGCCCGGCTCGACTACACCTACACGCCCGGCCGCGCCCAGACCGCCTATCTGCGCGCCCTCGCCGAGCGGCGCACCGTCGGCGAACGCTGTCCCTCCTGCCGCAAGGTCTACGTCCCGCCCCGCGGCGCCTGCCCCACCTGCGGCACCGCGACGACCGAACAGGTCGAGTGCGGCCCGCGCGGCACGGTCACCACCTTCTGCATCGTCAACATCAAGGCGAGGAACCTGGACATCGAAGTGCCCTACGTCTACGCCCACATCGCCCTCGACGGCGCCGACCTCGCCCTGCACGCCCGGATCGGCGGCATCCCCTACGACCAGGTGCGGATGGGCCTGCGCGTGGAGCCGGTGTGGACCGGGGACGGCCGCTACCCCGACCACTACCGGCCGTCCGGCGAACCCGACGCGGACTACGAGGCGTACAAGGAGCTGCTGTGACAGGGGAGATCGCGGTCGTAGCCTTCGCCCAGAGCGACCACCGCCGCACCACCGAGGACCTCTCCGAGGTCGAGCTGCTGATGCCGGTGCTGCACGAGGTGCTGGACCGCACCGGCCTGAGGGCCGCCGACATCGGCTTCACCTGCTCCGGCTCCTGCGACTACCTCGCCGGCCGGGCCTTCTCCTTCACCCTCGCCCTGGACGGCGTCGGCGCCTGGCCGCCGATCTCCGAGTCGCACGTCGAGACGGACGGCGCCTGGGCGCTGTACGAGGCGTGGACCGAGCTGCTGACCGGTGACGCCGACACCGCGCTGGTGTACTCCTACGGCAAGTCCTCGCCCGGCTCGCTGCGGGACGTGCTGACCCGCCAGCTCGACCCGTACTACCTCGCCCCGCTGTGGCCCGACTCCGTCGCGCTCGCCGCCCTCCAGGCCCGGGCGCTGATCGACGCGGGCGACACCGACGAACGCGAGCTCGCCGCCATCGGCGCCCGCAGCAGACGCGCCGCCACCCTCAACCCCCACGCCCAGCTGCGGGGGCAGGTGCCCCAGGGCGACTACGTGGTGCGGCCGCTGCGGACCGGGGACTGCCCGCCGGTCGGCGACGGCGCCGCCGCGGTGATCCTCGCCGCGGGGGAGCGGGCCCGTGAGCTGTGCGACCGGCCGGCCTGGATCAGGGGCGTCGACCACCGCGTCGAGGCCCACGCGCTCGGCGTACGCGACCTCACCGACTCGCCCTCCGCCAGACTCGCGGCCGAACGGGCCGGAGCCTTCGAACGGCCCGTCGACACCGCCGAGTTGCACGCCCCGTTCAGCGCGCAGGAGGTCGTCCTGCGCAGGGCGCTGCGGCTCGACGACAGCGTCCGGGTGAACCTCTCCGGCGGAGCCCTGGCCGCCAACCCCATGATGGCCGCCGGGCTGATCCGCGTCGGCGAGGCCGCCGCCCGTATCCACCGGGGCGAGTCCGACCGGGCCCTCGCGCACGCCACCTCCGGCCCCTGCCTCCAGCAGAACCTGGTCGCCGTACTCGAAGGGGACCCGCGATGAGCAAGGAGCCCGTGGCCGTCGTCGGTGTCGGCCAGACCAAGCACGTCGCCGCACGCCGGGACGTCTCGATCGCCGGACTGGTCCGCGAGGCCGCCCGACGGGCCCTGGACGACGCCGAACTGGACTGGGCGGACGTCGACGCCGTCGTCATCGGCAAGGCGCCCGACTTCTTCGAGGGCGTGATGATGCCCGAGCTGTACCTCGCCGACGCGCTCGGCGCGGTCGGCAAGCCGCTGCTGCGGGTGCACACCGCCGGATCGGTCGGCGGCTCGACGGCGCTCGTCGCCGCGAACCTGATCGCCGCCCGCGTCCACGGCACCGTCCTCACCCTCGCCTACGAGAAGCAGTCCGAGTCCAACGCCATGTGGGGCCTGTCCCTGCCGGTCCCCTTCCAGCAGCCGCTGCTGGCCGGGGCGGGCGGCTTCTTCGCCCCGCACGTGCGCGCCTACATACGGCGCAGCGGGGCCCCCGACACGATCGGCTCGCTGGTGGCGTACAAGGACCGCCGCAACGCGCTCAGGAACCCCTACGCGCACCTGCACGAGCACGGCATCACCCTGGAGAAGGTCCAGGCCTCGCCGATGCTCTGGGACCCGATCCGCTACTCCGAGACCTGCCCCTCCTCCGACGGGGCCTGCGCGATGGTGCTCACCGGCCGGGCGGGCGCGGCCCGCGCGCCGCGGCCGCCCGCCTGGATGCTGGGCGGCGCGATGCGCAGCGAGCCGACGCTGTTCGCGGGCAAGGACTTCGTCTCCCCGCGGGCCGGCCGGGACTGCGCCGCCGACGTCTACCGGCAGGCCGGCGTCACCGACCCGCGCCGCGAGATCGACGCGGCCGAGATCTACGTGCCGTTCTCCTGGTACGAGCCGATGTGGCTGGAGAACCTCGGCTTCGCCGCCGAGGGCGAGGGCTGGAAACTCACCGAGTCGGGCGTGACCGAACCGGACGGGGAACTGCCCGTCAACATGTCCGGCGGGGTGCTGTCCACCAACCCCATCGGCGCCTCCGGCATGATCCGCTTCGCGGAGGCCGCGCTCCAGGTGCGCGGACAGGCGGGGCGGCACCAGCTGGAGCGGGCCCGCCGGGTGCTCGGCCACGCCTACGGCGGCGGCTCGCAGTTCTTCTCCATGTGGCTGGTGGGCGCGCGGCCCCCGGAGTCCTGAAAGGTCGTCCACACGCGGCCTGTCGGGGGCGGGGGACGATCGCTAGGCTGGCCGCGGACGACGCGAATCGGGAGGAGCACGGACGTGGCCGAGAGCACCATCCAGCAGCAGCCGCTCAGGGGCTGGGGCAAGCCGGAGCTGGACCTCAGCAACGCCGAGTGGCAGTCCAGCAGCCGGGGACGGGGGGATGTCCAGATCGCCTTCGTCGAGGGCTTCGTCGCCATGCGCAACAGCGACCGCCCGGAGAGCCCTTCCCTGATCTTCACCCCCGCCGAGTGGGGCGCGTTCGTGTCGGGCGCGCGCGAGGGCGAGTTCGACCTCACCTGAGCCGGACCGGCGCCGGGAGCCGAGCCGCACCCGGTGCCTCCCGGCAGGGGAGCCGGTGTTCCGATCCGGCGGTGTTCCCGCCGATTTCCCGGACACGCGACCGTACGCCCGCCCCCGGAGCCGCCGCCTGCGCCAGGCTGGCCCCAGGGCCTGTCCGACACATGCCCGGCTGCCGGGCGGACGGCCCCGGCCAGCGGAAGGTCGCACTCCAGAGGTGAGGAACATGAGCACCCTGCCGGTCCTCGCGGCGGTCGACGGTTCGGACGGCAGCCTGCGCGCCCTGGACTGGGCCGTCGACACCGCACGGCGCCACCAGGCGCCGCTCACCGTGGTCCACGTCCGGCACGACCTGGCCTGGACGCAGCCCGGCGCCCCCGTCGTGCTGCCCCCGCCGGCCGAGGACGACCCGGTGCTCGTCGACGCGCGCGCCCGGCTGGCGGAGCTCGCCGACCCGCCGGACGCGCAGTACGTCGCTCTCGACGGAGCCCCCGCGGTGTTCCTGCCCGAGCTGGGCGCCGAGGCCGGCCTGCTGGTCCTCGGCTCACGCGGCCGCGGCGGCTTCGTCGGCCTGCTGCTGGGCTCCAACAGCATCGCCTCCGCCCAGAACGCCGACTGCCCGGTGGTCGTCGTGCCCCCGCCCGGACGCCAGGCCGCGGACCCTCTGCCCCAGGAGCCTGGACCACGCGTGGTCGTCGGCCTGAAGGCCGACAGTCCCGACGACGCCGCGCTCGACCTGGCCTTCACCGAGGCCGCCCTGCGCGGCGCCCGGCTCCAGGCCGTCGCCGCCTACGCCTGGCCCGTCCAGGACTGGTCGATGCCCGGCGAGCTCGTGCCCGTCATCGTCCGCCAGGGCGACCTGGAGGGCGAGACCCGGGCCCTCGCCGAGGGCTTCCTCGCACCGCACCGGGCCCGGCACCCCGACGTCCGCGCCGACGTGGTCCCGGTCCCCGGCGACGCGGCCGGTGCCCTCGTCGCCTCCTCGCCGGGCGCCGAGCTGACCGTCGTCGGCCGGCACCGCCGCCGGCTGCTCGCCCCCGCCCGCATGCTCGGCTCCGTCACCCACGCCGTCCTGCTGCACGCGGCGAGCCCCGTCGCGGTGGTGCCACCGGCCCCGGCCGGCCCCTGACCCGGCGGGCCGCGCCTATCATCTGCCCCATGCCCGCCCAGGACGCCCGCGTCACCCTCGACCTCGCCCTCACCATCCGGCACGACGGGCACGGCGGCGTGGCCGACGACCTGACCGACCCCGCCGGGCTGACCACCTGGGTCCGCGCCCACCCCGGCCTGCTGCCCGGCGCGGCCGCCTACAGCGCGGACGAGCCCGCCCTGACCGCCGTACGCGACCTGCGTGCCGCCGTCCGGGCGCTGTTCGCCCGCAGCGTGCCCGGCGCGCCCAGCCCCGCCGACGCCGCCCGGCTGCTGCCCGTCGAGCAGGCCGTGGCCCGCCTCAACGCCGCCGCGGCCCGCACCCCCACCGTGCCCGTGCTGCACTGGGCCGAGGACACCGCGCCGGGCCTGCGGCACCTGCCCGCCCACGGCGAGGACGACCTGACGGCCGTGCTCGCCCGGGCGGCCGCCGCGTTCCTGGCCGGCCCCGACCGCGGGCGCCTGCGCGCCTGCCACGCCCCGCGCTGCGTGCGCTACTTCCTCAAGGAGCACCCCCGCCAGGAGTGGTGCAAGCCCTCGTGCGGCAACCGCGCCCGCGTGGCCCGCCATCACGAGCGCCGGCAGAGACCTTCCGGTCGGTGACTCCGGCGAAGACCGTCCGGTCAGTAACGTCCAGACCGCAGCGAACGGCCACCCGGAAGCGTACGCTGAGCTGCCTGACAGTCACGGTACGCGCCCGTATCCCGCACGGGCGTGAGCCCGTGACAGGGGGTAGGCATGGGGCAGCACACACCGCGGAACGCCCGTACGCTCTTCGAGCGCGAGGACGAACTCGGCGCCGTGGACGAGGCGTTGAGCGAGCTCGTCGGCCTGCGCCCGGACGGCGCCGAGCCGCTCGAACGCCCCCGCGGGGCCCTGCTCGCCTTCGCCGGACGCGCCGGCATCGGCAAGACGACCCTGCTCGCCGAGGTCCGCCGCCGCGCCGCCGCCCGCGGCTGCACGGTCCTCAGCGCCCGCGGCGGCGACCAGGAGCAGCGCGTCGCCTTCCACGTCGCCCGCCAGCTGCTGCAACCCCAGCTCGCGGGCACCGCCGAGCCCGAACTGCGCTCCTCGCTGGGCAGTTGGTACGACATCGTCGGCCCCGCCCTCGGCCTGTGCGCGCCCGTGGGCGGCGCCCCGCCCGATGCCCAGGGCCTGCGCGACGGCCTCGACTGGGTCCTCACCCACCTCGCCGTGCGCCGCGCCCCCATGGTCCTCGTGCTCGACGACGCCCACTGGACCGACCCCGAATCACTGCGCTGGCTCGCCGCGTTCGCCCCGCGCGCCGAGCAGCTGCCGCTGCTGATCGCCGTCGCGTACCGGCCCGACGAACTCCCCGAGCACGCCGAGTCGTTCCGCAGCCTGCCCGGCCGGGCCGGGTCCCGCCCCCTCGACCTCGAGCCGCTCAGCGCCCGCGCCGTCGCCGGCGTCGTCCGCGAGACCCTCGGCCCCCACGCCGACGACGCCTTCTGCCGCGAGTGCTGGGCCGTCACCGCGGGCAACCCCTTCGAGACCGTCGAGCTCGCCGCCAAGGTCCACGACCGCGGACTGAACCCCACCGAGTCCGGTGCCCACCTACTGCGCGACCTCGCCGCCGCCGTCAAGGGCAGCGGCCTCACCGACCGGCTCGACCGCCTCGGCGCCGCCACCGTCCGCTTCGCCTGGGCCTGCGCCGTCCTCGGCACCGAGATCCGCCCCTCCCTCGCCGCCGCCGTCGCCGGACTCGGCCACGAGGGAGCCGCCGACGCCGCCGACGCGCTGCGCAGCGCCCGCATCCTCACCGGCCCCGTCAACGACGCCGGCACCCTCGAGTTCGTCCACCCCCTCATCGCCACCGCCGTCTACCGGGCCATCCCCGCCGCGATCCGCGTCGCCCTGCACGGCCAGGCCGCCTGGTGCGTCGTCGAGGGCGGCCGGGGCGCCGACGCCGCGGCCCGCCACCTGCTGGAGACCCATCCCGAGGGCGACCCCTGGGTCGTACGGCAACTGCGCACCGCCGCCGCCGAGACCCTGCGCGCCGGCGCCCCCGACGCCGCCTGCCGCTACCTCGCCCGCGCCCTGCGCGAACCGCCCGCCGACAAGGACCGCGCCGCCGTCCTGTACGAACTGGGCTGCGCCTCCCTGCTCACCGAGCCCGCCACCACCGTCAACCATCTGCGCGCCGCCCTCGAAGAGCCCATCTCGGAACCCGAGTTGCGCCACAACGTCGTGTACCGCCTCTCCCAGGTCCTCGCCCACAGCGACCGCCTCGCCGAGGCCTCCGACACCCTCGCCCGGGAGATCCGCGTCACCGACGACGCCCGCGTCCGGCTGCGCATGACCGCCGAGCAGTTCATGTGGGACGCCTTCAACGCCGACGAACCCGACCACCCCGCCCGCTCCCGCCGGATGGCCCGGCTCGCCGACCGCCTCCAGGGCCGGGACCTCACCGAGCGCTACATCATCGGGCTGCGCACCTGGGACGCCGTCCTGCGCGGCGAGCCCGCCCACGTCGCCCTCGAACACGCCGAACGGGCCCTCGCGGGCGGCCTCGGCTGGGCCGAACCCGACCGCGGCTTCGAGGTGCCCGTCCTGGTCGCCCTCGCCTTCATGTACGCCGACCGGCCCGGCCGCACCGAGGAACTCTTCGCCGCCGGCACGGCCGACTTCGAACGCCAGGGCTGGCGCGGCGCCCACCTGTCCTTCGCGTACACCCTGCTCGGCTACGTCCGCTACCGCCGCGGCCGGCTCGCCGAGGCCGAGGACTTCGTACGGGCCGGACTGCGCCTCGCCGAACGCGTCGGCCCGGACACCCCCGCGCACTGGTACGCCGTCGGCATCCTCGTGGAGATCCTGCTCGCCCGCGGCCGGGTCGCCGAGGCCGCCAGCGCCGCCGACGCCTACCACTTCTCGGCGCCCTTCCCCGCCGCCGTCGTCTTCCCCGACTCCCAGACCGTGTACGGCGAACTGCTGCTCGCCTGCGGCCGTATCGACGAGGCAGCCGCCGAACTCACCGCCGCCGGAAGCCGGTTGGAACCCCGCGGCATCCGCAACCCCGCCTGGTGCCCCTGGCAGCTCCACCTCGCCCGCGCCGAGCGGCACTACGACCCCGAGCGCGCCGTCGTCACCGCCGAGGAGGCCCTCGCGCGCGCCCGCCAGTTCGGCACCCCGTCCGCGGTCGGCCAGGCCCTGCGCACCCTCGCCGAGGTCTCCACGGGGGCCGCCCGGATCAAGCACCTCGAAGAGGCCGTGGACCATCTCATCCGCTCCCCGGCCGCGTACGAACTGGCCTGCGCGCTGGTCTCCCTGGGCACGGAGCTGCGTCTGGCCGGCCGTGACCGCGAGGCCGCCGAGCAGCTCTACCGGGGGCTGGAGGCCGCCGTCCAGTGCGGCGCCGACGGCCTTGCGGTCACCGCCCGTGAGGAGATCTGCGCGGCCGGACTGCGCCCGCGGCGGCTGCACGGCACGGAGACCGACACGCTCACCGCACGCGAGCGTCGTGCCGCGGCTCTCTCCGTCCGGGGCCGTACCTCCGCGGAGATCGCCCGCGACCTGCGCACGGACGAGCCGTCGGTCGTGCGTCTCCTCTCCGCCGTCTACCGAAAGATCGGCACAGACCCCACAGGCCTCCCCACAGCCCTGACCACCCGCCCAGCCCAGTAACCCCACGCCCCTCGAGCAGTTCCCCGCGCCCCTGGAAAGGCCGGTGCCGTCGACCGACTGCGGGCCGTCGCCGCCCGCCCGCGCAGTTCCCCGCGCCCCTTTGGGCGACGGTGGCAGCCGTGCGGTGCTTGAGTCCCGACTGCGGGCCGTCGCCGCCCGCCCGCGCAGTTCCCCGCGCCCCTTTGGGCGACGGTGGCAGCCGTGCGGTGCTTGAGTCCCGACTGCGGGCCG